>CAZSBE010000026.1:0-31548 GCA_964604955.1 uncultured bacterium | reverse complement strand
GGTCACCGTATGCCATCAGCTGGGGATCAGTGTGCTCGGCGTATCCCTGATCACCAATCTCGCGGCGCATCACGGCGGCGGGCATCAGAAAGTTATAGACTTTGCGGCGAGGGCAAGTGAGAATCTAAGCAGGCTGATTTCGGGCGTAATAGACGACCTCTGAGCGGTCGCCCGCCCGGCGGGAGGGGAAATGAGCTGGTTCAGGCGAATCGAGCAGGGACTCAAGGGCGACGACAAGCGCGATCTGCCCGACGGCCTCTGGCGCAAGTGTGACGCCTGCGGCGAGATCATGTACGAGCGCGTGATCGAGCGCAACATGTGGTCATGCATGAAATGCGGCCACCATTTCATCATCTCCGGCCGCCAGTACGCCTCGATCCTGGCCGACAAGGACACGTTCGAGGAAATGGACTCAGGCATGAAGTCCCTTGACCCCCTCGGCTTCAAGGACTCCAAGAGATACACCGACCGGATGCGCGCGGCCGTCAAGAAAACTGGCCTCAGCGAGGCCGTGGTGTCAGGAACCTGCACGATCGGCGACCACCCGGCCGTGGTCGCGGCCCTGGATTTCAACTTCATGGGCGGCAGCATGGGTTCGGTCGTGGGCGAGAAAGTAGCCCGCGCCACCAGGCGGGCCCTCGAGGGCAAGACGGCCCTCGTTATCGTCTCGTCCTCGGGCGGGGCGAGGATGCAGGAGGGCATTCTGTCGCTCATGCAGATGGCCAAGACCAGTGCGTGGCTCATGCGGCTCTCCAGCGAGAGGCTGCCCTACATTTCAATACTCACCCATCCGACGACGGGCGGAGTGACGGCGAGCTTCTCGATGCTTGGAGACGTCATTATCGCCGAGCCCGGGGCCCTCATCGGTTTCGCCGGCCCCAGGGTCATACAGCAGACCATTAATCAGGACCTCCCGGAGGGGTTCCAGCGGGCCGAGTTCCTTCTCGAGCACGGCCAGGTGGACATGGTGGTTCCGCGGCCGCGTATGAAGCAGACGGTCGTCGGCCTGCTCGACTTCTTCGGCGACCGGGAGCGGCCGGCGGAGGAGAAGGGCAAGCCGGCCATATTGAAAACACCGCCCCATATAGAGGTGAAAGCGGACGGAACGCAAGGGAATGGGTAGAAGGTTTTCTTACCGCTCTTCACTGGATTTCCTGCTCAATCTCCAGCGCTCGGGAATCAAACTGGGCCTGGAGAGAACGGTGAGCCTCCTGGATGCCATCGGCAACCCGCAGAACAGCTTCAGGAGCGTGCACATAGCTGGCACCAACGGCAAGGGCTCCGTGGCGGCATATCTCAATTCGATTCTCTATCACGGCGGTTTCACAAGCGGCCTCTTCACATCGCCTCATCTCATCGAGTACACCGAGCGGGTGCGCGTCGACGGCGCGGCCATCTCGCAGGCCCGCCTCAGCAGCATCGTCTCGGACATCGCAGGGCCCATAATCGAGACCGGGGCCAGCTTCTTCGAGGCCACCACGGCCGTCGCGTTCGAGGAGTTCCGCCGCAGGCGCGTCCAGGTGGCAGCGGTCGAGGTCGGCATGGGCGGCCGCCTCGATTCAACCAATGTCCTCCGGCCGGACCTCACGGTCATTACCTCAATAGGCTTCGACCACACTCGCTATCTGGGGCGAACGCTCCGCGAGATAGCGGGAGAGAAGGCGGGGATTCTGAAGCCGGACGTTCCCGTAGTGACCGGAGAGCTCAAGAAGGGGGCGAGGGACACCGTGGCGGAGATCGCCCGGTCGCGCGGCTCAAAGGTATACGAGATGGGGCGCCACGCCGAGTGCAGCATGCTCGGCATGGACATCGGGGGCTGCTACTTCGAGTACCGGGGCCTGCGCGGGCACAGGGTCCTCAAGACGAGCATGCCGGGCTGGTACCAACTCGCCAATGCGGGTCTCGCGGTGCTGGCGGCGGAGCTCCTGGAGGACCGCGGCATCAAGATAGACGATGCCGCCATCGACAGGGGGGTCGAGACCGCTCTCTGGCCGGGCAGGCTGCAGGTCCTGAGCGAGAGGCCGCTTGTCATTGTAGACGGCGCCCACAACGCGGCGGGCTCCAAAATGCTGGCGAAATCGCTCGAGGACATAGGCGTCTTCCCGGCGATTACGGTTTTCGCCGTGCTGCGGGACAAGAGCTACAAGGACATGCTGCGGCACATTTCGGGCATCAGCCGCAGGTTCATCTTCACCAGGCCCCGGAACGAACGCGGGCTTCCGGTGGCGAGACTCAGGGAGGCCGCGAGGGAGCTCGGCGTCCCGGGGAGCGGGGTAGGGCGCGTGGCCCTCGCAGTCGACCGCGCGCTGGGCCGGCTCGGAGAACAGGACGCGCTCCTCATATGCGGGTCGCTGTTCGCCGTGGGCGAGGCGATGCAACATATGGGTTTCCAACCGCATCGCGTAAGGTTATGTTAGGCTTGACACTGTAAGGGGCAGAACCTATACTCAGTCCGCTTATAATCACATCCGCTCGGAGGCAGATATGGCGGAAGTCGTTTTAGACAAAGTGACCAAGGTTTTCGGAGGCAACGTCATCGCCGTGGACGAGGCCAGCATAACCATCGCCGACAAGGAATTCGTCGTGCTGGTGGGGCCTTCCGGCTGCGGCAAGTCCACGTTCCTGAGAATGATCGCCGGCCTGGAGGAAGCGACCAGCGGCCAGATCTTCATCGACGGCAAGCTGGTCAACAACGTCGCCCCGAAGGACAGGGACATAGCCATGGTATTCCAGAACTACGCCCTCTATCCTCACATGACGGCGTTCGACAACATGGCCTTCGGCCTGAAGCTCAGGAAGTATCCCAAGGAAGAGATCACGGAGCGCGTGAAGGACGCGGCCCAGATCCTGGGTATAGAGGAGCTCCTCGACAGGAAGCCCAAGGAGCTCTCCGGCGGGCAGCGGCAGCGGGTGGCTGTCGGCCGCGCAATAGTCAGGAAGCCCAAGGTGTTCCTGTTCGACGAGCCGCTCTCGAACCTCGACGCCAAACTGCGCGTGCAGATGAGAACCGAGATCGAGAAGCTCCACAATCAACTGCAGACGACCATGATATACGTCACGCATGACCAGATCGAGGCGATGACCATGGGCACCAGGATCGTGGTCCTCAAGGACGGGTTGATCCAGCAGGTCGCCGACCCGATGACGCTTTACGACTCACCGATAAACAGGTTCGTGGCCGGCTTCATCGGAAGCCCCGCCATGAACTTCGCGCACGGCAAGATCGTCGGCAACGGCGATGTCGCATTCGATGAGGGCACTTTCAAGGTCCCGCTGCGCGCGGAGACGGCGGGCAAAGTCGCGGCGCACAAGGGCAAGGACATCATATTCGGTATCCGCCCGTCGGATCTTTACGAGAAGCCTCCACAGGGCGGCAACGGGGCGGTTTCTTTCAAGGCCACGGTTGAGGTGGTCGAGCCCATGGGGAACGAGGTCGTCGTGTACGTCACGACCGGGAAGACCCCCGCTGTCGCGAGGCTGTCCACCAGGGAAGAGATTAAGCCTGGCTCCCAGATCGAACTCTTCATAGACATGCGCAGGATTCATTTCTTTGACGCCGGGAGCGAGGCCACCATAGTCTGATAATACAGGGAAGAGCCTGCACGTTTGTCTCGCCAGAGAAAGGTTGTCGGCTTCGCTATGAGGGTCATCTTCCCCTGCCTGATTCTGTTCGCGCTTCTTTCCCCCCTGTCGGCTGCGGAGGAGGCTTTTGACGTCTCCGCCGACCGGCTCTACGGCAGGCGCACCGCCGGCGCCGAAATCGTCGTTCTCAAGGACCATGTCAGAATAGTCCACGGCTCGACCGTCGCCACCGCCGACAGCGGCTTCTATGACAAGACGGCCGAGAGGCTCAAGCTTATGGGAAGGGCGCGCGTAATGGAGGGCCCCGTCGAGGTGCGCGGGGACGAGTGCGTCTATGTCAGGCTCGAGCGCCGGGTCGTTTTCCCGCGGGGCATGCAGGCCCTGGACAGCCTCACCATGGTCATCGCCGACAGCGGTTCATACAGTCTGGACACTGAAGTCCTCGATGTGGGCGGGAACGTCTTTTACACTGAGGCCGGCCGCACCATTGCCGCCGACCGCGCCATATACGACCGCAAGTCGGAGTTCATTGAGGCCATGGGCTCGGTGGTGATCGTCGATTCCGACTACGGAGCCACGCTCCGGGCCGAGCATGTGACCTACGACCGTCCGGCCGGGTACGGCGTGGCCGTGGGAAGGCCAGTTCTGGAGATAACGGGCAGGGCGAGGGAGGATGGGGAGGAAGACGGGGCCGGGGCGGATTCGTCCGAAGCCGCGCCGGGCTCAGACGAGCCCGTGATCGTGCGCTCGGATTCCATGGAAGTCTTCGCCGACGCCCACAGGGCAGTGGCCGTCGGGGATGTGAAGATAATCCGCGGCAGCGTGGAGGGTAGCGGCGGCAGGGCGATCTTCCTCGACGATGAGGACAAGACCATATTGACCGGGGATCCCCTCATCGTCGACGGGGAGAGCTCCCTGAGCGGCGAGACCATCACCATGTTCAGCGAGAACAACAGGATATCCCGCCTAGAGGCCGCAGGCTCGGCCAAGTCGATTTACCATACTGAAGGGGGCGAGACCAGTGAGCTCACGGGCGACCGAGTGGACTTCTCGTTCGAGGAGGGCCAGCTCCACAGGATGTTCGTCGACGGCTCGGCAGCCGGCATCTTCTATCCCCCGGGCGCCGATACCGCCGCCGCCTCGTCGAGGAACGAGGTAAGCGGCCAGACCATAACCATCACGTTCGCCGACAGGGAGGCGGAAAGCGCCGTGGTGACGGGCGGCGTCAGTGGCACATACCGTATACAGGGGGACGTTTCGGAAGAGCCGGTGAAATACGAGTGCCGGACGCTCGAGTACCGCGTGACCAGCGCGGTAATGGTACTCGACGGCGACGCCAAGGTGCAGTACGGCAACACGCGGCTGCATTCGCCCCTCATAGAGTACGACTCCAACTCCTACATCCTTTTCGCGCCGTCCGAGCCGGTGCTCTGGGAAGGGGATGACAAAATCACGGGTTCATCGCTCGCCTACAATCTCAAGACGCGCCGCGGTTCGATATCCGCCGGCGGCACCGACTACGAGAAAGGCCATTACACGGGCAAGCTCGTGAGGAAAGTCGGCGAGCGCGAGCTCAATGTCTCCAGGGGCACGTACACCACCTGCGAGAATGTCGATGACCCTCATTACTCGTTCACCTCGAGTAAGATGAAGGTCTATGTCGATGATAAGGTCATCGTCAAGCCCGTCGTCCTGAGGATACGCGGGATGCCCGTGTTGTGGCTGCCGTTTTACATGTTTCCCATAAAACAGGGCCGTCACTCGGGGATATTGATGCCCAGAGTCGAGTTCGGTTTCTCGGACACGCGCGGTCGCTTCGTCAGGAACATAGGCTACTACTATGCGCCCAACGACTACATGGACTTCTCGCTCTGGGGCGATTATTATGAGAAAGACCGCTGGCTCGTGCACCTGGATTCGCGCTACAAGCTGAGGTATGTCCTGGGCGGTGCGTTCGACGCCTCGCTGACCCAGGAGCTGGATACCGACAACCGCAGATGGGACCTGGAGGGCAGTCACACCCAGGAAATCGGGGACGGCGGCAGGCTCGTCGTCAGGGCCGATTTCGTCAGCGACCAGAGCTACCGTACTGATACGAGCGAGGACCTCGAAAAGTCCCTGAGGCGCATTCTGGAGTCGAGCCTGTCCTATACACAGAGGTGGGATAAGAGCAGCCTCAGCCTGGCCCTGGACAGGAAGGAGAACCTGGACACGGGGGAGATCACCCAGAAGCTCCCGGTTTTCAACTATCTGCTGAACCGGCGCACGCTCATAGACGCCGCGCCGGGCGAGGGCCGCGTCCACAAAGGCACCTACATATCGGGAAACCTCAACTTCAGCAGTACCTCGAGCGAGACCCCTCTTGCGAAGGATGAGAGGCAGCAGGCGAGACTCACCGCCGATATCACCTCCAACCTCAGTTTCGCAGGGGGCAATCACCTGCTCAAGAACTCTTCGGTGATCTCCACCGACAGGAGGCCGGGCGACGACTGGTGCGGGGAGTGCGGGCCGGCTATGAGGGCCCACAGCGCCTTCGACAACAGGACCGACTTCACTTTCAGGCTCAATCCATGGGCGTCCTTCAACATAAACCCCAGCGCCGTGGCTTCCCTCACCCTGTATGACGAGGACACGGCGGGAGAGCGGTTGCCTGCGAAGCTCATGTACTGGTACTCGCTCACCTCCAATATCACGTTCTACAGGACCTACTTCACAAACGTCGGGGCCCTGAAGGCGCTGAGGCATGTGTTCCTGCCGTCGATCAGTTACACGCACCGCCCGGACTTCACGCGCTACTCGGGCAGGTTTTACAGTATCCCCGGCGTCTCGGGCAGCGTCAGCGAGTCGATGCTCATGAGTATCCAGATAGAGAACAGGCTGCAGGCCAAATTGGAGAGCGGCGGGAACGTCCAGAAACTCAACAACTTCCTGACCCTGACGACATCCACGACGGCCGACTTCCTTTACAAGGACAAGGGGCGCGACACGCCGCTCTCGACCATCCAGAACTCGCTGAGGTTCTACCCGCCGGGCGGCGTGCGGTTCGACATCAACTTCACCAACGACCCGAAGGACTTCTCGTTCGAAACCCTCAACCTTACGACGAGGTTCGGCTACACAGGGAAGACGGGCCTGCTGCCGGGCTTTGCGAACCCGGTGGGCCAGGACTACGAGGGGCTGGCCGACCTCACCGGGATGACACCGACGTACGAGTTCCATGAGCCGACGGCGAATCCGTGGAACATCTCGATCATCTACCGCCTGAACCGGACCTTCGAGACCGGCACGCAGACCCAGTGGCTGGAACTCCAGACCGGGTTCAACCTCTCCCGGAACTGGAGGATCGACTACTCCAGCCGCTACGACGTCGGCAATCGCGAGATCGCCTACCAGGAGTTCTCCATATACAGGGATCTGCATTGCTGGCAGGCGAGGTTCGTGCGGCGTTTCCAGAGCGGCCGCTGGGAATACTACTTCCGCATCAACATCAAGGCGCATCCCGACCTCTACGCCGAGCGCGGCCTCCGCTCCCTGGACCGCTCATACTAACAATGACGGGGTCAGATAATGAGGGGGTCAGGTCTTGAAATGCACAACCGGACCTCGGCAGCCTCCCAGTGGCTTCTTTAAGATGACGAAGCCCTGGGAGACAAGCCTGCGGTCCGACAGCGGTCGCTCGACGTTCCCCCGGTGGCTTCTTTACTACACGAAGCCTCGGTGAAACGCCGTCCCGCCCGCCGGCGTCCCGTTGTGCATTCCAAGACCTGACCCCCTCGTTACTTGTGCATTTTAAGACCTGACCCCAATGGGGCTTGACCGCACTGGTTGTTTGCGGTAGGTTTTGCTGGAACATCGCCCCCCGTGAGGGGTTTCAACGTCCGTAGGACGGAGAGAAGGGGGTTTGGACGTGCACAGATACCTGCTTCCGGCGCTGCTCCTGGGCCTCTTTCAGGCCCCGGTGGCATCCGCCGGCGTGGACTGGCACACCACCGATATCGACCTCGGAGTGGTTTACAGGGACGAACCGCAGAAGATGTCCTTCGGTTTCGTGAACACCTCCGACGAGACGCTTTACATCTTCGATATCGAACCGTCCTGCGACTGCACGAGCGCCCAGGTCATGCCTGCCGCCATTCCGCCCCACAACTCGGGCAAGATCCTCGCTTTCTTCGACCCTATGGGCTATGAGGGAAAGGGCAAGGTGACCGAGTACATCCGGCTGGCGACGAGCGACGGGGAGAACCGGGACGCCGAGCTCCATTTCTCCGTCGAGGTGGGTATAGGTCCCGAGCCCGAGCCGCGCGCCCTCAATTTCGGGACCATATGCGTGGGCGAATCCGACACTCTGAGCCTCGTCGTCACCCCGGGCTCGGCCGGCCGACTTCAGGTTCTGGGCATCGAGAGCGATACCGACTGCTTCAGGATCGACCAGGTGGACACCCGGAAGAGCGGGGCCCGCGAGTTCAGGGTGATAGCCTGCAATATAGACTGCAGGGGGGCCCTGTCGAGTTACGTCCATATCACCACCACCGACCCCATTCGCAAGTCCATCAAGGTGCCCGTGACGGCCAATCTCATTGGCACCATAGTGATCCAGCCCGAGGTCATAGCATTCGGCGCCACGCTGCCCGGCCGCGAGGTCGCTCAGCCCGTGAAGATCTTCTGCACGGAGGGCCTCCCGTTCAAGATCGAGAAAGTCACGAGCACGGTTAATTCGGTTGAATTCAGCGTCGCCGTTGCCGATGACAATACTTACGAACTCAGGATGAAGATAAAGGAAGACGCCCCGGCAGGCCGCGTTACCGGGCAGGTAATCGTACAGACCGACTGTGAGAGCCAGCCTCTTCTGACCGCACAGGTCACTGGCTATGTAAGGAGTAAGGAGCAGTGACCCACATACTGTCGCGGGCCGTAAAAGAGGCCATCGTCATAGCAGTCGCCGTGGTCATAATCGCCTTCATAGTGAACTTCACCAGAGGCGAAGGCATACCGCTGATAGCCGGCGCCGATTCCTTCCGTGTACAGACGAACGCCGAGTTCATGGTCGCGGCCGACGCAGCCGGACGATTCGAGGACGGAACGGCGCTTTTCATCGACGCCCGCGAGGCGGACCTCTTCGAGACCGAGCATATCGAAGGCGCCATGAACCTGCCGTCTACCGCGGAGGACCTGCATACGGTGGCCTACCTGGTGCCCGCCGACCCGGGCATGATCTGTTATTCCGAGGCGGCCACGGAGCGGCAGGCGGGCGTCATCGCGGACAAATTGCTGGAGATCGGTTTCAAGCAGGTATACGTGCTTCACGGCGGCCTGGAGTCCTGGAAGGAAGAGGGCCTGCCCACGGCGAAGGGGAACTAGGCAGTGAACAAGATCGAGAAAGTGCTTTCCAACAAGTACCTGGTCTTTGCGGCGAGGCTCGTGCTCGGGGTGGTCTTCATCTACGCCTCACTTGAGAAGATACAGAACCCCGCGGGATTCGCGCAGGCAATTTACAACTACAGGATGGTGCCCGAAGCGCTGATAAATATAATGGCGATTGTGCTCCCCTGGCTGGAGCTAATTTGCGGTGTTCTGATTATCGTGGGTGTTTTCGTAAGGGGAAGCGCCCTGCTTATCGGGGCGATGCTGGCCGTCTTCATCGTGGCGCTCTCGAGCGCCCTCCTGAGGGGACTTGACATCAGCTGCGGCTGTTTCACGCTCGAGGGCGGCAGGGGCATCGCCGGGAAGACGCTCGTGGAGGATATCCTGCTCATGATATGCGTCGGGATAGCCCTCCTCTTCGGCGGCAAGGCCTTCTCCTTCAAGAAGGGGCTCAATTGACAAGGGCCCAGTCCTGTATTAGTATTAGACTGATATCACCGAATACTTCAGGGGGTTCTGCTATGACGTCGAGTTGGCGCGCCGCATTGACTCTCGGTCTGCTGGGGCTGCTCATGCTCCTTATCGCGGGCGGGGTCTGCAGTGCTGAAGAGAAGCGCATCATGATCGCAGTAACCGCGGACACACAGGGCGAAATCAACCCCTGTGGGTGACACTCCAGTGATAAGGGTGGTCTGGCCCGGCGGGCCGGCTTCGTTGATTCACTGGCCGAGGTTTACAGCGACATTCTGCTGGTCGATGCAGGGAACTTCTTCGGAAGAAGGAGCCCTAACAAAGAGAGGACTTACTCCAAAGTCGTAATCGACTACATGAGGAAGACAGGGTACGACGTGGTCGGTATCGGCGAAAGGGAGATGAACTACGGGCTCGCTTTCCTTAACGAGGAGCTCAAGCAGGGCCATCTCGACGCCGTATGCGCCAACCTGTATAACAGCAGCGACTCGAGCCTCGTGTTCGAGCCCTATACCATAAGGGAAATCGGCGGCGTGAAGATAGGCATCATCGGGCTCCTCAACGACGACCCGAGAAGGGTCGGCGTGTTCGAGCAGCTCGAGGGGGTCTATGTGACCAATTACTACGAGGCCGCCTACGAGTTCCTGCCGGAGCTGGAGAAGAAGGCCGACATCACGGTGGCGCTGGCCGCCATCGGCCTGGGTAACGCCAAACAGATGGTGAAGGACATTCCCGGCTTCGATGTAGTCCTCGTGGCTCACGGCGCCGACAGGACCCCCATGGCCGAGAAGGTCAACGAGTCCATAATAATGAAGCCCGGAACCAAGTCGAGCTCTGTGGGAACGCTTCTCCTCGTCTTCGATGAGAACAACAAGCTCATCGGCTATGACGGTTACACGCATCTTCTCACCAAGAAGGGCCGCCTCAACGCGGAGGTAGACCGGGTGGTCACGTCCTGCGAGGAAGGCGAGCAGCAGAGGGAGAATCTCCTCGCCAGGCGCAAGTACACGCTTCCCAACATCCCCAGGCGCCCCGAGGTGCTCGCGGCCGAAGGCTACCTGGGCTGGGATACCTGCCAGAAATGCCACTCCCAGATTCACCAGCGCTGGTCCGAGGGTCCGCATGCCCACGCCTTCGAGACGCTCGCGGCGGACGAGAGATGGAATGACCCCGCGTGCCTGCCGTGTCACGTCACCGGCTACGAGGTGGCCGCGCGCAGGGACTCGTCAGACGTCCGGCCCGAAATGTGGAACGTCCAGTGCGAGGCATGCCACGGTCCGGGCACGACCCACAGGCGCGACGGGACCATGGCCCCCGTCGATGAAAGCGTGTGCCTGAAGTGCCACACGCCCGAGTGGAGCCCCGACTGGAACTACAAAGAAGCGCTGGAGCGCGCCAGCCACGGAAAGGAATAGGGACGGGGAATGAGGCCCAGGTCGCTTGCAGTCGTTTTTATTCTTGTCTTTCTGGCGCTGCTCGTTCTGGGCATCGGTTTCGGCGACCTTGAGGAGAACCTCTTCAACGGCGGCATGCTCTGACTGTCATGCATCGGGATCGGGTGATCCCTTTAGTCAACGCTTAAGAGGCGAGGAGTCGCAGAGATCATCTCCAGCATCGGTCGTTTCTTCAAGAGACGCAGAGTCGTGCAGGCCGTCTCCAGCATCGGTCGCTTCTTCAAGAAGCGCAGAGTCGTGCAGGCCATCTCGGCCTACGCTCACAACTTCTACATCACCGGCTTCATAAGCGTCGGGCTCTACCAGGGCGTGATGAAGAGCTTCTGCTCGCCCGGGCTCAATTGCTACGCCTGCCCGGCCGCGGGGTTCTCCTGCCCCATCGGCACCCTCCAGCACTACGGGATCGTGCGCCAGTTCCCGTACTTCCTGCTGGGATTCCTGGGGCTCATGGGTATGAGCGTGGCGAGATTCAGCTGCGGCTGGCTCTGCCCCTTCGGTTTCTTCCAGGACATGATGAAGAAGATCTCGAAGCGGGTCGTGCCGCTTCCGGCGCGGCTCACCTATCTCAAGTACGCGTTTCTCATAGTCCCCGCCATACTTCTTCCCATCTTCCTGGGGGACTCGTGGTTTTCCAAGATCTGCCCGGCCGGCGGCATAGAGGGAGCGCTGCCGTGGGTCTTCATGGACACATCCAGGTCGGAACTCCTCATGGGCATGGAAGTGAGGCCGCTCATCGGGACCATGTTCTGGATAAAGATGGCCATACTGGCCGCGTTTCTCATCGGCATGGTTTTCATAAAGCGGCCGTTCTGCCGCCTCATGTGCCCGTTGGGAGCGATCCTGTCGCTTTTTAACCGCGTGAGCATACTCCGGCTGCGCGTCAACGAGTCGGTCTGCGTCAAGTGCGGGTTCTGCCAGGGCGTCTGCCCGGTCGACCTCAAGTCCTACGAGGAGGTGGACTCCGCCAATTGCATCAAGTGCCTGGAGTGCACCAAGTGCCCGTCGGGGGCGGTCAAGGTCAAGGCCGTCCTGGGCTGGTAGCCATGCCTCAGGACTGGCGGGCGGGGCTTGCCGGTCTCGATCTCTCCCGCGATTCCTATGTTACGGTTCTGACGGGCGCCGGTGTCTCCGCCGAGAGCGGCGTCCCGACGTTTCGGGGCGAGGACGGCCTGTGGAAGACCTACAGGCCCGAAGACCTCGCCACGCCGCAGGCCTTCGCCGCCGACCCGGCGCTTGTATGGGAATGGTACGACTGGCGGAGGGGAATTATCGCCGGCAGGGAGCCCAACCCGGCCCATTACGCCATCACCGATCTCGAGAACATCTTCGAGAGGTTCCTGCTCATAACCCAGAACGTCGACGGTCTTCACCGCCGGGCAGGCACCAGAAACCTCGTGGAGCTCCACGGCTACATCTTCGGAGTGAGATGCGTGGCGGAGGGGACGACCATGGAGAACCTTGAGGTCCCTCTAGCCTCCATTCCGCCCCATTGCGACTGCGGGGCCCTGCTCCGGCCCGACATCGTGTGGTTCGGCGAGGCCCTGCCCGAGGGGGCCATATTGAAGGCCATGGAGGCTTCCCGCGCTTCCGACCTCATGCTGGTCGTGGGCACCTCCGGCGTCGTGTATCCCGCCGCCTCGCTGCCCGTGCTCGCCAAAGAAGCGGGCGCCTTCGTCTTGGAGATAAACCCCGACCCCACGCCCATCACACCGCTCGCGGACGTCACCGTCCGGGGTAAGGCAGGTGACGTGCTGCCGGAGGTGGTGGTGGCTATACGCAGTTTTACATCTTAGTTGACTATCCCTGGAGATACTGGTAGGTTTGCATGAGGCTATTACCAAGGGATGTGCATGAGGCACCGGTTTTCCACAACTATTTTCCTTGCGGTGGCGGTCCCCCTTCTGCTCATGGTCAGTGCCGGGGCATCACCGGCGAACGCCGTCGAAGACCCGAGATTCATATCCTACGATGAGGCCGCGCCGGAGAGCGACCCGGCCCACAACAGCAACCCGGAAGCCGACCTCACCTACACTTACGGCTGGGTGGCGGGCGACACGCTCGTCGTCGAGCTCGACTTCGCGAGCGACTGGGGCGAGATCCACCTCATGGTGGCCCTCGAACGCAACCGGGACGCGGCGGGCGGGCCGTCCGACCCCTTTGAGTTTCCCGTGACCTACGGGTATGAAAACAAGCCTGACTACGTTTTTACATACAAGTACAGCGCTTCGGACTACGCCGACCTCAGGCGCTGGAACAATGGCGCCTGGGAGTGGTGGTCGCTCGCCAAGAGCATGTGGGTTACTGACGAAGCCGACCCCGACAAGAACGCTCTCAGCATGGTGGCCAGGACCCCGGGCAAGGTGACCTTCGCCTTTCCCTTCGACGCCATAGGGGACGTGGGGCCGGACGACACGCTGCGGATACAGACCTATGTCACGCAGGAGCCCGGCGGGGTCAAGTACAATGCGCTGGATTCCAACCCGCATGATGCTACCAACGACATGATCCCCGGCGCCGGGGACTGGACGGACACGGCCACCGACCCGGTGACCCTGTCGGAGTGGGCCCAGTGGGTGGTTCCCGTTTACGGTGACCCGCCGGCGCTTTCGGGCGCCGCGGCCAGCCCTGACACGGCCCGCGCCTCCGACCAAGTGCTCTTCAGCGTGGGCGTCACCGACGCCGGCGGCGGCATCGGCGATGTCACGGTCGACCTTTCGGCTCTCGGGGGGGGCGCTGGGACGCCGCTTAAAGACGACGGCACGGGAGGCGACGAGACGGCCTCGGACGGCGTGTACTCAGCTGCCTACACCATCCCGGAAGCCGCGGGAGGCGGGACCTACAGCATCCGCTTCACGGCCAGGGACGGCTCCAATTTCACTTCCTCTTCCGCCTTCGCCCCCTTGAGGATACAGACCGAGGCCGAGGTATTCATATCGGCCACCGACCCCGCAGGCGACGACCACGGCCCCAATCACACCAACTCCATGGGCGGGCCGGTGAGCGGGCTCTACTATTATTACCCGACCAACCGCGTCTTCTTCGACGGCGTCTTCGACCTGGAGCGGGCCGACTTCTTCATCGAGGGGACCTATCTCGTAGCCAGGGTTTACCTCGGCGAGGTCACGACCAACCAGCAGGTCGGCTGGGGCGCGCTCTACCCGGGCGCCACGTGCACCAACCCCAACAAGGCCCAGCTCAACCTCCAGAAAATAGACATCTTCATCGATTCCGAAGAGGGCACGGGCGCGACCGCCGGCCTGGTCAACCGCTGGGCGGACATCGCCGAGCAGGACGCCTGGGAATTCTGCGCTTTCGTGGAGGGCTGGTGGAAGGGCCTGATCGAGTCGAACAACCAGAACGCGGTTTCGGGCTGGACATTCAATAATGCCGTCACCCAGGTGGACTTCTGCAATGACCACGTAGAGGACTGGGTGGACGTTAAGATGGGCCTCGTGACCCTGGGGCTTCTGGCCGAAGGCGAGGCGCTTACCTCCGCCAGGATCGCCGAGATCCAGGCCGAGGTGAGCCAGTGGGACTTCATCATCGCCGTCTCCGGCCACGACGGCGACAGTAATAACAATAACCAGGGCGGCGTACGCGTGGTCAACAAGGACCCGGCCGAGTGGCAGTTCTTCGGCGGCCGGAACTCCGAGGGCTCCCGCGAGCGCGACTCAAATATCCTGGACATCCTCACAGTCCTGGGCGAGGGCAAGGTGCCGGGGAGGACGCAGGAGGAGATGCTCGACTACACCACCGAGGAAGCCTGGGCGAGGTTCGATGAGGGCGGCGTCTCGTGCCGGCTGGAGGCCCAGGCCAGGTTCCCCGGTTCGATCTCGGGCACCGTGACCTTGAGCGACCCGGCGGACGCCTCGACGGTGATAACCGTGGAAGCGTATGACGGCAACGAGGTCATCGCCTCCACGACCACTCCGCCGGGCGGCGGCGACTACAAGATAAGGTTCCTGCCCGATGGCGTCTATGACGTCGCCGCGGCGGGGCACTCGTACCGGCAGGAATGGGTGAGGAATGTCCCGGTTGAAGGCGGGGCGGCGGTTGAAGGCGTCGACCTTGCGCTCACCAAGGTGACGGGCGCCGTCATGGGCAGCGTCGCGGTCGCCGGCTTCGCGGCGGACGTGGAAATCGCCCTCATCGACGCGGTCACCGGCGGGTACGGCGGAGAGGGCCCCGTAACGGTCCCGGGCGGGACCGGCGATTACAGCATTCTCATAGTGGAGGACGGCGCCTATAACCTCGAGGCCACGGCGATAGGCTACGCCAAATTCGACTCGCTCATAACGGTATCGGGCGGCGATACCGTGGACGTGGACATCGTGCTCGGCTATACCAAGGCCACGAAATATGTCTTCGTGGATTCGACGGGGGCGCGGATCTTCTCCGAGAGCGTGACCATAAGCATGCCCGACAGCGGGCTCTTTACCTACCAGGACCTTCTCTTCGAGCCGCGGGACGACGACGACATTCCGGCGATAGCCGACACGGCCGCGTACGACAGCATCGTCGTGCGCGCCACGCTGCTCGACCCGTCGGTTCCGGTGCGGGGCGACGTCGTGTTCGCCGCCGACGACAGCGGCGGCGTCATAATAGACAGCCTCATCACCAGAGACATGTTCGAGGGAGGATTCGGGAGATTCTGGGTCCGGGACGACAGCCTGGAAGTCCTGAGGGTGGAGGTGACGAAGGGCGAGGTCTCGGGCTTCGTCGAGCTGCGCGTAAAGGAGCTCGAGCCTTACAGTATAAGGCTTGAGCCCAACCCCGGGTCCATCACCGTCGGGGGCGTCGAGAGAATCGAGCTCGGAGTTCAGCTCCTTGACGATGTCGGAAACCCCATACCGGTGGCCGACGTCGCCGTGCGACTGAGCGCGGTTGAGGGCGAGCCCATCTTCGCGCCGAGCCTGGGTTACACCAACGGCAACGGCTATTTCATGGCATATGTCTTCGGGCTCAGGGCGGGCGAGGTGGTGATAGCCGCCCGGAGCGCCTCGGACGACTACCCCGATCTCCTTCCCGATACGACCCGCGTTGAGTTCCTGCCTCGGGAGGCTTCGGAAGTTTCCACGGACCTCGAGCCGGCCGCGCTTGACCTCGGCGAGGCAGGCCTGGTCGTGTTCCAGGTGACCGATGAGTTCGGTAACGCGGTCGATGCCCCCGGAGTTACGATTGACGTATACGCGTATCCCGCCGGCCTGCTTGATACCCTCGAGACGCCCGTCGTGACGGACGCCGCCGGCAGGGCCGCGGCCTACCTCAGAACGGGCGCCGGGTACGGTTTCGCGACCATCTCGGGCCAGGTGGGAGGCGGGCTGGGCTGGCCGGTCGAGTCGGCGACGCTCGCCGTGGCGCCGGCGACGCTGATCTCTGTGGACGAGCCCGCGCCCGAGAGCGACAACAACCATAACAGCAACATCGACGCCGACCTGACCAATATGTACGCCTGGGTGACCGGCGACACGCTCAGCGTGACGCTCGACTTCCGAACGTCGTGGTCCGATATGCATCTCATGGTATTGCTCGAGACCAGGCGCGACAAGGCCGGCGGCACCCAGGACCCCTTCGAATTCCAGGTCTTCTACGGCCATCAGTGGAGGCCCGACTACGTGTTCACGGCCAAGTACAGCGCCCGGGACTACGCCGACCTCAGGCGTTGGGGAGGCAACTGGGAGTTCTGGCAGCTCGAAAACGGGAACTGGACTTCCGACGGCAACGACCCGGGCAAGAACGCCATCAGCATGCTCGAGTTCGGGAGCTCCCAGGTCGTGTTCAAGTTCCCGCTCGCGGCCATAGGCGCCGTTTCGACCGGCGACACGCTGAGGCTGCAGTCCTACGTGACTCAGGAGCCCTTCGGCACCAAGTTCAACGCCCTGGACTCGAACCCCCATGACGACACCAATGACATGGTGCCCAACGACGGGAGCGGCGAGTGGTGGTTGACGGCGGAGAACCGCGTCTTCCTTTCCAACTGGGCCGAGTTCGTCGTCCCCGACCTCGGGGACGTGGGAAAACCGCCGGGCCTTGAGAACGCCGCGGTGAAACCCGACAGCACCCTGACCGGCGAAACGGTTACCTTCACCGTCGACGTCACCGACTCCGGGGGCGGCATAGGGGACGTCTTCGTCGACCTCTCTTCCATAGGCGGCGAGCCCATAACCTGGCTCTTCGACGACGGCAGCAACGGGGACGTGCTCGCAGGCAACGGCACCTATACGACCAGGTTCAAGGTCCCGACCAGCGCGGCCCAGGGCATTCATAACATCAACTTCTTCGCGCGCGAAAGTCTCAACCTCGCAGCTTCCATGGCGACCGCGCAGCTCAAGCTCGTGGCCGAGATCGAGCCCTTCATCACCATGGTGGACTCGCTCGGGGACGATGCCGGGCCCAACATCACCGACGCCGCGGGCCGCCCAATAGATGGCCTCTACTACCTGTATCCCACGAACGGCGTGTTCACCCCCGGCGTTTACGATCCCGAACTGGGGACCAGGGTGGGCGGGAACTTCGACATCGAGCGGGCCGATTTCTACATCGACGGATCGTGGCTACGCATCGTCGTCAAACTCGGCGAGATCCCGACTTCCAGGTACGTGGGCTGGAACGCCACATATCCGGGCGCCAGCTGCACCAATCCCAACAAGGCCGACTTCAACCTTCAGAAGGTGGACGTCTACATCGACTCGGAAGAAAACGTCGGCTCCACCGCGGGCCTCACCAACCGCATGCACGACATCTCCAAGAGCGACGCCTGGGAATACGCCGTGGCCGTAGAGGGATGGTGGAAGGGCCTCATCACGTCCAACGGCGAAAACTCCACCGCGGCCTGGTCCATCAGCAAGCTGAGCCAGGACATGACGTTCTGCACCGACCATGTAGAGGAGACCGTGGAGATCAAGATCTCCCTCGCGACGCTCGGCCTTATCGAAGAAGATGAAGACATGACCGATGAGGTCATCGACAGGGTAGAGCGCGAGGTTCTCCAGTGGGACTTCATCATCACCACGGCCGGCCACGACGGCGACAGCAATGATGAGAACCAGGGCGCCATCCGCTGGGTCAACAGGTCGACGGCCGAGTGGCAGTTCGGCGGCGGCCGGGACAGCGAGGCCGGGAGGGACAGGGACCCCAATATCATCGACGTGGCCACCGTCCCCGGGCTCGGCAAGCAGCCGGGCCGGACCCAGGAAGAGATGATGGACTACGAGGACCCGGTCGCAGTCAAACGTTTCAACGAAGGCCTCATGGCCTGCGTTCTCGAAGCCACGTTCTCCGAGGACGTCTCGCCACCCACGATCACGCCCTTCAACCGCTATCTGTTCGGCCACGCGCCCTGGCGCGTGATGAAGCACAGCCCGGCGTCCTTCTGGACGATGATCGAAGACCAGAGCGATATCGAAGAAGTCATATTCAGGTGGAGGCCGCTCGGCCAGTGGTACTGGAACGAGACCGAGATGGGGCAGATAGTGGACACCTACTGGGTCGCCGACATCGACCCGGACACGCTCTTCGCCGACGTCCCCGCCGTCGAGCTTGTGAGCGGGGCGGAAGGCCTTCCGTTTGAAGCCGAGATATACGCGCGCGACGAGTTCGGCAATGAGGGAAAGAGCGAGTTCCTCACCTTCGGCGTCATGGAGGAGGAGCTGGCCTCCCAGACCTTTGAGGACGTACAGCGCGAGGACGTGCTGATCACATATGACGGCACTTTCGCGATAATGCCCGACACCACAGTGGCCGACGGCTATGACAGATTCGACGTCACCGTGACCCCGATGTCCGCAAACCAGGACCCTATGGTGGACCTTGAGAACCTCCGCGACGGCATGCGCTATCTCGATGTCGGAAGGCGAATCGAAATCACGGGCTACAGCCGGACGGACACGACCGTCCTCGGCGAGCTCGACAATTCCGTGGTGCTGGCGCTCCACTACCCCAGCTATTTGCGCGACGTGCTCTCGGACGACTACCTGGTCGGCCTGTTCGGGTTCAACCGCGTCACCGACCGCTGGATAAGCGTGCCGGGCACGCGCAACAAGTGGGGGACCGCGGTTCGCGCCGAGATGTATGAAGCGGGCGACTTCGGCCTGTTCACGGACAGGCGGCTCGCCTACGATACCGGCAAGGGGCTGTCCAGCGTGGCGGCCGAGCCCAACCCGTTCTCGCCCAACGGCGACGGGCTTTACGAGGAGACGCGCTTCACCCTGTTCGTCTCCAGGGAAACCGACTGGGTGACCGTAGAGATCTACGATGTCCGGGGCGATCTCGTCAGGACGATCTTCTGGCAGGTCCCGGGCGCGGCATACGGCAGGAACGAGATTTACATCCCGTGGGACGGCAAGGACGACAGGGGCAATGTCGTTCCCTACGGCATATACGTCGCCAGGGTCGAGGTGCGCTTCAAGGTCGCGCCCAACCTGGAGAGAATCAACATAGCGGTTGTGGTCTTAAAGTAGGAGATGAGATTGAGAAGAGCGATTGCGGCTATGGCGCTGCTGCTTCTGCCGGCAGCCGCCTTCGGCGGCTTCCTCGCGATTGAAGAGGGGGCGCGCGCCACCGGGATGGGCGGCGCGTTCACGGCCGTCGCCGACGACGCCACCGCCGTCTTCTGGAACCCCGCCGGGCTCGCCTTCACCGACGGCTTCAAGCTGACGGGCATGGGGACCCGGCTCTTCGCCGTCGACGGTCTTTCGGAGAACGTCGTTTCGCTCACCTACTCTGGCTGGGAGAGAACCGGCGTCGGCGGGGGCTGGGCGCGAACGGGCGTCGATGGCGTATATGACGAGAACACTTTCGTCCTGAGCGCGGGCCGCCGGCTGCTTCGCGACGGCTTCTCCGTGGGAGGAACGCTGCGGATCTACCGCCTCTCCGCTCCCGGATATGAGTATTACAATGACCCCAACTTCGAAGACGGCGCCCAGGACTACGCTTTCGACCTGGGAGCATTGTACAGGGCCCCGACGTGGTCGGCGGGCTGCACGGTACGCAACATAGGCCAGCCCGAGATGAGCCTGATCAGCACCACCGAGGCGCCGGACCCCATCTCCTCCGAGGTCCGGGTCGGCGCCGCCTACGTCTTCCGGGAGGTCATGCTGATTTCGGGCGAGCTCAGGATTCCCAATGAGGTGCCCGCTTACTACTCGCGGAGCGTGCGGTACGCGCTCGGCACCGAGATATGGTTCGTGGATGCATTCGCCCTGAGGGCCGGCATAAACGACGGCAAGGCGACGGCCGGGCTGGGGCTCAAGATATCGCGGCTGACGGTGGACGCGTCGCTGCTTTCGGTGAGGCGCCCGGGGACGAAGTACGGGCTTTCGCTTTCACTCGATTTCTGACGGACGGAGGACAAGTGCTGAGAACGGTCATACTCATGGCCCTCCTGATTCTCATCGGGTGGAACGCCGCCTGGGCCGTGAACCTCGAGGGGTATTCGCAGTTCATGGCGACGCTGAACGGCGAAAACAGAAACTGGTACCTGGAAAACCCGGAGTACTTCTTCGAACTCCGCCTCAATACCGCCCCGTTCCCCGGAACCGAGATGTATATCAAGACCCTGGCCCAGTCCAACAAGTGGGACGGGGCCGTCTTCGAGAACTTCCTCTTCCTCAGGGAAGGCCATCTCAAGTACCGGGGCAACCGCATCGAAACGTATCTCTTCACGGGCCAGGACAGGTTCTGGCTGAACGAGCCGCTTCTGGGCCTGATAGACACCGGCATCGTGAAGGACGACGACTGGGGCCCCAAGGCCCAGGGCATAAGGCTCGATCTCTGGGGCTGGTGGGGCTTGACGTTCGCGGGCTTCTATTCCGACAAGAGCACGATCTACCCCGCGGTCTACGAGGGGCAGCTCCCCGCCGGCATCGACCTCGCCAGCACCGACCTCGTGAGCTCTGATGACTACGCCGCCTTCAGGATCAGGCGCCCCTTCACGAACGGCAGGCTGCTTCTCGGCACCACATATGCGAAGAAGGTATACGGGAGCGGAGAGAACGACTACGACCAGATGATAGCGGTCGACGGGGAGGTTTCCGTCGGGGAGTTCATCCCGATGATCTCCGGGTGGGGCCGCGGCACCATAATCGCCGAGGGCGGGCGCAACATATCGGGCTACCTGGGACCCGGCGAGCACCCCTACGGCTGGAAGGCGGAGCTCAGGGACATCGGCGTCGGCCCGCTGAACTTCATCGGATCCCTGTTCGATTACGACGACAACTTCTACACACAGGGCCTGTCCAGCGGCTGGAACCACGGCCTCAACGACTACCACGGCCACTACGTTCAGCTGGACTACCGAGTGCCCTACGAGGCCATAAACCTCAAGGCGTGGCGCCTGAGAGAGGCGCCGCACACGCCTACGGTCGAGAATCAGTCGCGCGAGGAAACCGGCGGCGAGATATACGTTGAATTCATACACGGCTTCATAGGCAAGTGCCAGTACAAGAAGCATATCAACAAGGACGGCGTCTGGCCCAACTGGTTCTTCGAGGTGATCGGGGAGAACAAGCTGGTCAGGCTTCGGACGCAGTACCGGATAAAAGACGCCGGGACCGCTTATCAGATTCGCGCGTTCGCCTTCGAGCTCAACGCGAATATCACCGAGCAGTGGAAGTTCTACACCCGGCTCATTCTGGCCGACGAGAAGACCGAGGCGAGGGAGTCGGTGTGGGCGCAGCTCCAGTACCTGGGGTGGAACAGCGCCGACTTCTTCCTCGAGTTCGGAGACGGCGGGCAGAACTGGGAACTGGCGAATTCAGACGGATTCCTGGACCACAATAGCAGCGACGTAACCAAGCGCTGGTTCAAGCTGTTCCTGAAACTTTACTACTAAGGGAGGCGAAGGAGATGAAAGCTGGTCTTGTGCTGTCAGCTTTGGTCCTCCTCATCTTCGGTGTTTGCCATGGAGGTGTGAGCAAGACACCCGGTGGGGTTGAATTCACGTACTACGATCCGGCGGCGTTCTCGGTCTCATTGGCCGGGAGTTTCAACGACTGGGACACCAACGCCTCGCCCCTGGTGAAGGACGACGAGGGGACCTGGCGGGTCGTGGTAGCGCTCACGCCCGGGGATTACGAGTACAAGTTCGTCGTGAACGGCGGCACCTGGCTGGCCGACCCCGAGAACCCGAAGATAGTGGGAGACTACGGCAACTCCGGCATCACCATAAACGCCGACGGGGAGCCCGTGGCCGAGAAGACCAAGGGCGGGATAGAGATCATCTCCAACACGCCCGTGAATTCCCGGGTGCTCATCACGGGATGGTACAGGGGAACTTTCGCCGGGAGAAAGGACGCCCTCGGCGACGTGAGATGGAGATTTACGCGGCCGCGCCATGAGATGTACATGAGCGTCAACCCCACGGTCGGCAATAACGTGAGGGGTTCGGGTACGCTTCGCATAGACAGCGGGGTGGGCGACATCCGCGAGGTGAGGGCCGACTTCTACTCCGGCTGGCTGGATTTCGAGTCCGACAGGTTCGGCGTTACAGGCTATTACAACGAGGAGATGCTTGCTTTCGACAATCCGCTCCGGTCCGTGGGGGACATCGACCTTGAAGGTACCCAGCGGAGGGACGGCATAAAATACGGACGCGGGACCCAGGGCGTGATCCTCGACCTCAAGCTGGGACCGACGGCCAGCCGCCTGTTCTACTCCAATACCTACGATAAGGACATCTACAACAATACGGTCAGGTGGGTGTATAACTCCGGCAGCGATGCATACGACGCGATTTCCCGGTACGACAACACCGGCACCGACCTTCTGGGTCTCAGGACCGGGTTCGAGCTGGCCGGGGCCGATATCGGGGTGACCTTCACGTCCGAGAGGAACGGCTGGTGGGTAGGTTTCGAGGAAGCGAACGAGGTGGACCCCTACATCGTGGAATACAGGGATGAAACCGGCGACGATGAGAGCACCTGGTTCGAAGCCGCGACTTCGCGATGGGAACTCGGGGCGGACGTCAGGTACGACCACTCCGGCTGGCTGTCCTTCTACGGCGAGTACGCCGGGAACGCCTACTGGAACGGGTGGGACGCCGCCAACCGCGTGCGCAAGCAGGGCGACCAGCTCGTCGACGGAGCCATAGATGTCACAATCGGCGAGGAGGACGGCTACCGCTTCCGGGCGGGCTTTGACGCCGACAAGGGGGACTACGGCCTCAATATGGCTTATGAAGTAGCCGACTTCGGCGGCATGAAGGGCGACAACCTCTACATATCCGCCGAGCAGATCCCCTTCGAGGACATCGACACGAAACTCTGGCCGTACTTCGGCCCGACGCTCCTGGAGGAGTCGACCTATGTCCACACCTTTGTCAGCGTGAACGGGACGGACGAGAATTACATCTACGAGCACAACCCGCTTCCCGAGCGGCGGGGAGCGCTGGGCGAGATCGGCCTGTGGGCGAAGAGATGGGGCCTGGACTTCGGAGTCGATTTCGACATACTCGACTCCAGGTGGACGGACCCGGTGACCGAGACGACCTCGACCAACACCTGGCTCAAGATAGTCCCGTATCTCAGGGGTAGTTTCTTAAACGACAGACTTGACTATGACTTCACATACGCTCGCACCGGGAACAACCTTCACGGCCGGATGCCGTCCAGGTACGACCTCGGCGAGCTCATCGTCAAGGGCGACGTCGCGATTACCGGGAACTGGGGAGTCTATTACAACTTCAGGTGGGCGGATTATGACTGGAGCGAAGGCGGCAAGGCCATGGGCGAGACCTTCCTCAACCCGCATCTTGCCCTGGTGTGGAGCCCCATACCCAAGGTCGAGATAAGGTTCGGCTGGGGCGTGAACCCGCTCTACTACATGGACACTCCCGTTGAGGGGCGCGAGATAGGCCGGGAGAGGTGGACGACCAGTTACATGTGGGTCAACCCGGGCAGCTCGCTCATAATCGCCGAAAGGGAAATGGAGAATGTCAAGATGCTGTCTCTCATGGGAGTGATAGCTTTTTAGGGGGTGTGGCAAATGAGGACGCGGCTGGCGGTGATAATCGGGCTCACGGCCGCAGTTGTGCTGGCGGTCAATTGCTCCTCGGCTCGCAGGATCCTGAGGGACAGGCTGCCCGCGCCGCACGAAGTCGAGGGCGGGATGTTGTTCTCCTACTCGGCGCCGGCGGCCAGGATGGTCACCCTGGCGGGCAATTTCAACAACTGGGCCGGTACTCAGGGCGGGGGCCGGTACGACCCGACGATAGACCCCATGAGCGACGAGGACGGCGACGGTATATGGACCATCGTGAAGCCGCTGCCTCCCGGAAGATATCAGTACAAGTTCGTCATCGATAACGGCACGGTCTGGGAAGTGGACCCCAGCAACCCGCTCACGGGCGAAGAGGGGGGCATCACCAACTCGCTCATAATCGTGCCCGAGAACATCGCCTATGTGCCTGAAGTCGTCACGGGGATGGTGCTGCCCGGCACCCGCGACCGCACCGCCGGCAAGGCGCAGAAGCTGGATGCGACGCTCGAGCTCGACAGGCCCGACGCCGTGTCCGTCTACGCCGCGGGCCAGTTCAACGACGGGGCTGCCGACGAGACCGAGCTCAAGAATGGCGCAGACGGAATCTGGCGGACGACCCTGAGCCTCGAACCGGGCACCTACACCTACAAGTTCGTGATCGACGGGCAGGAGTGGATTGAGGACCCGGCGAATCCCGACAAGGTCCCGGACCCCTACGGCGGCAGCAATTCGCTGCTCACCGTCGGCGAGGGCGCGCCTCCGGCTGGGGCCCGGCCTACGGCAGAGGTCCCGCCTCCGGCGAAGGCCCCACCTCCGGCGAAGGCCAAGATATACCCCGCCGGGGACATCGTGCTTGAGCTCGACCGGCCGGACGCGAGCACGGTCAATGTCGCGGGGGAATTTAACAACTGGCAGGCCGGAGACATCGCGCTCGAGAAGGGCACCGACGGCATCTGGCGCGCGACGGTCAACCTCAAGCCGGGCAAGTACGAATACAAGTTCATAATCGACGGGCAGGATTGGGTCGAGGACCCGGCGAATCCCGACAAGGTCCCGGACCCCTACGGCGGCAATAACTCAGTACTTACCGTGGAGTAGGCGGGGGATGAAGGCGTCCCTCAGAGACAACCTGACCTCGGCCGCCTTCCTCGGGCCCTTCATCGTCATATTCGCGCTCTTCCTGGCGTACCCCCTCTTCTACTCTTTCTACCTCAGCCTCAACAAGGTCACCACGCTTGTCAACGTCTTCGAGAACCTCAGGTTCGTCGGCCTGGATAACTTCATCAGTCTCTTCAGCGACAAGCTCTTCTGGTGGTCGCTGCTGATGACGCTCTACTACGCGGCGCTGGCCGTGCCCATCGGGATCGCCAGCGCGCTTCTCCTTGCGGTTCTCATAAACAACAAGCTGAGGCTCAACAGGCTCTACCGCACGGCCTTTTTCCTGCCCTACGTTCTCGACCTCTTCGTGGTGAGCGTCGTATGGACCTTCATCTACAGCCCCCATTACGGCATCTTGAGCCGCATCTTCGAGGCCGTCGGCATTCACTACTTCGCCGAGCAGGGCTTCCTGGGCCGACCTGCCACGACGATGCCGGCCGTTGTCATCGTGAACGTCCTCAAAGGGGCGGGCTTCGGCATGCTTCTCTATCTGGCGGCGCTTCAGAACATACCCCGGGAGGTGTACGAGGCCGCCGACATAGACGGCGCAGGCTGGTGGACCAGGCTCCGCCGCATAACGCTGCCGCTCCTCAAACCCGTCACGCTCTTCATGATCATCGTGGGAGTCACCGCCGCGCTCAATGCCTTCGTCGAGGTCTACGCCATGACGAGCGGCGGCCCGAGCGTCAATGTGGGCGGGGAGGCTTACGGCGCGACGTGGGTGACGGGGTATTACCTCTTCGAAACGTTCTACGTGAAGCTCAAACTTGGCTACGCCGCGGCGATGTCCTACGTGCTGCTCTTCCTGGCCGTTACGATATCGCTGATAAACTTGAGAATACTCGGGCCCAGGGGGGAGAGGTAGATGGCAGCCGCAGCGGTCGATTCGGGAAAGGGCAGGGTGAGGGCCAGGCGGTTGCGCACGGCCGTGCTCTACGTCGCCCTGACCCTCGCCGCCGCCGTCGTGCTCTTTCCCTTCTTCTGGATGCTCATAACGGCGTTCAAGATGCCGGGGCACGCCTTCGACCCCGAGATACTCCCCAGGCCGCCGACGCTCGACAACTTCAGGAAAGTGTTCACCGAGTACGGTTTCATCCGCTACTTCATGAACAGCGGCATAGTCGCGACGTCCGCAGGCGTCTTCGCCACCGCCTTCGCCGCGCTCGCGGCATACGCCTTCGTCTTCAAGGAGTTCAGGGGCAGGGACAAGATCTTCGCCGTGGTAATAGCGTCCATGATGGTCCCGGGCCTCATGTACGTCGTACCCCAATTCGCCATCGTCAAGAAACTGGGATGGATGAACACATACCGGGCCATGGTCGTGCCGCACCTGGCCAACGCCTTCGGCCTGTTTCTCCTCAGGCAGTACATGGTTACCATACCCCGGAGTCTAATCGACGCCGCCCGGATTGACGGCGCCGGCGACTTCCAGGTATTCGGCCGTATAGTCCTACCGCTCACGCTGCCGGTGGTAGCCACGCTTTTCCTGCTGACATTCCAGTTCCACTGGAGTAACTTCCTCTGGCAGCTCATCGTTGCCAACAGGGAGAGCCTCTACACGGTGCCCGTGGGGCTTGCCATGTTCAAGCAGCAGCATGAGCAGCTGTATACTCTGAAGATGGCGGCGTCCGCCATCTCCATAATTCCGATTTCGGTGATCTTCATTTTCGCCCAGAAGTACTTTATTGAGGGCGTGACAAGAGGCGCGGTCAAGGGCTAGCCGGCGGCTGCCGGCCGTCCGGACTCAAGGAGGGGGAACATGAGATACGCAGCATTCGCAATGCTCTTATGTCTGACGCTGTGTCTGGCCTGCGGCGGCGAAAAGGCCGGCCCGGGCGTGACAATAACCGTATGGGAGACCTACAACAACGAGGAGAGGGCTGTTTTCCTCTCGCTCGTACAGGAGTTCCAGGCAGCCAATCCCGGCATCACTATTGACCCGGTCAACATTCCTTTCGACGGCCTCGAGCCCAAGATACTGACCGCGCTCGCGACCAACACGGCTCCCGACGTCGTACGTGTCGACGTGGGCTTCCTTCCAAAGCTAGCCATGCGGGGCGCCGTGCACCCGCTCGACGACTACGCTGCGGCCGAAGTGACCGGCGAGCTCCGGCCCGTGACTCTTGCCTCGTGCCGGATCGACGGCCATCTTTACGGCATGCCCGACCAGGTTAACGGGCTCTGCCTTTTCTATCACAGGGGACTCTTCGCCGAAGCCGGCATCGACCCGGACGACCCGCCCGAGACCTGGGAGGAGTTCGTCGACTATGCCAAGAAACTGACCGACCCCGACAAGGGCGTCTACGGTTTCGGCATGCGTAATTCGCTCTGGTGGTCGCTGCCCTTCATCTATTCCTTCGGAGGCAATATTCTCACCGAAGACGACAAGGGGTGCGCCCTCTCGGAGGCCGGCGCCGTCGCGGGCTTCCAGTTCAAGGTAGACCTCTACTCCAGGTACAGGGTGGAGGGAGGCGCATGGCGCGCTGGCGGCATAAGGGACGACGTGGGATTTCAGAGCAGGAAATACGCCATGGTGTTCAACGGTCCCTGGGCGGTCAAGGGCCTGCAGGCGGCGGGCATAGACTTCGGCGTCGCCCTCATCCCGGCCGGTCCGGCGGGCCACGCCACCAATGTGGGCGGCAACAACCTGGCGGTTCTCAGCACCTCTGAACATCCGGCCGAGGCATACAGGTTCCTGGAATACGTGGTGTCCAGGGAGGCCCAGGCCAGGTGGGCGAACGAGCTCGGGCAGGTTCCCGTGAACACCGCCGCCGATGAGATGATCGACCTTGCGAAGCACCCGTATCTGGGCGTTTTCATGGAGCAGATGAAGTACGCGGTGCCGAGGCCCCAGGTAGGCAGCTACCCCGAAATCGAGAACGACACCAATCCCGAGATGCAGGCGGCCCTCGACGGAAAGAAGACCGTCCCGGAGGCCATGGCCTCCGCGTGCAGGAAGATCGCCGTCATTCTCAAAGAAGAAGAAGAGCTTAAGGAAGCGCTGAAGTAATCTGACGAGAGCAGTCTGTAAGGAGCGAGCTCAATGACAAGAAGAGCATGTCTGTTGGCTGCCGGCATCCTTCTCGTGCCGGTTCTGTGTTTCACGGCCGCCCACCGGCCCATCGTCGTGGAGGGCGGCGTGAGGTTCACGCTGCAGGCTCCGGAGGCGATGGAGGTCTATATAGCGGGCGACTTCAACGGCTGGAATCCCGCCCAGGACGCCCTGGAGAAGGATGAGACGGGGACATGGGCCGTCACGATTCCCCTGAAACCAGGTCGCTACGAGTACAAGTTCGTCGTGGACGGCGGCGAGATCTGGAAACACGACATAACCAACCCGCTCTGGTCCAATGACCCCTATGGCGGCCGGAACTCCATCGTGATCATGACGCAGGAGGGGAATCTCAACTTCTCGCGCCGCACGGGGGGCCCGGGGTTTGCGCCTGTAGTAGGCTCGCTCAAGGGCTACTCCAAGCCGCTGTACCTGGCCATCGTCTGGCACCAGCATCAGCCCCGCTACCTCAAGGACCCCGGCACCGGCGAGTACCTCGAGCCCTGGGTGAGAATCCACGGCATCAAGGACTATTATGACATGGCGGCCGTGCTCAAGGACTATCCCGAGATGGAGTTTACAATCAACCTTACGCCGGTGCTTCTGATGCAGATCGAGGAAATGGTACGGAGCTATCGCGCTTACATGGAGGCGGGCGGCACCGGGCCCATACCCGGATGCGACAGGTGGGTGCGCCTGACGCTGACCCCGCCCGAAGACCTCACCCATGAGGAGAAGGTCTTCATCCTGCGGAACTTCTTCCGCATGCCGCGCGAGACCATGATAGAGGAGCACGAGCGGTACGCCGAACTGGCATCCATGAAGCTCGGCGACTCCGACTCCGAAATAGACCGCACGATCGAAGCCATGAGCGACGCCGACTGGCGGGACCTCCAGGCCTGGTTCAATCTGGCGGAGTTCGACCCGGATTTCCGGGCGGGAGATGTGACTCTCCCCGGCGGGGAAATCGTAACGGTCAAGCATCTCGTCAAGAAGCACAGGGATTACACGGAGGCCGACAAGGCCGAGATCATAGATACGCAGATGAAGATACTGGCGGGCATCATCCCGCTTCACAGGGAGCTCATGGCGACGGGGCGGCTCGAAGTGATTACCTCACCCTTCTACCATCCCATACTGCCGCTCATCTGCGATACGGATGTCGCGCGGGAGGCGAGCCCGGCAGTGACGCTGCCCGAAACCAGGTTCGCATACCCCGGGGATGCCAGGGCCCAGATGGAGCTCGCCGTGGACTATTACTCGAACCTCTTCGACGCCCTCCCGAAGGGCGTATGGCCCTCTGAAGGGGCGGTTTCCGAGGCCATTGTGCCTATCATGGCGGACCTCGACATCAAGTACATGGCCAGCGATGACGGCGTGCTGGCGAAGACGCTTGGAAAGCCCACGCTCAACTTCGATGAGAAGTACAGGATGTACAATGTCGAGAAGGACGGCCGCAGGATCGCCATGATTTTCCGGGACCACAAGCTCTCCGACGACATAGGTTTCAGATACTCCAAGATGGACGGCGTGGAGGCGGCGAACGACCTGATGAACATGCTCCACCGCATCCACAGGGCGACGCAGGCCTTCGACGGCAACTTCGTCGTGCCGATCATCCTGGACGGCGAAAACGCCTGGGAGCATTTCCCCAGGGACGGCAAGGCGTTCTTCACCTCGCTCTACTACCAGATATCCGAGGCCGCCTGGCTCAAGCCCGTGACCGTATCGGGCTACATGCGTGAGTTCCCGCCCGATAGAACGCTTCCGGGTCTCGCACCGGGCTCCTGGATCGCTGCCAACTTCGACACGTGGATCGGCGAGACCGAAGAGAACACGGCCTGGGACTACCTCGCGGAGGCCAGGGGAGCCGTCGCGGAGGCCAGGGGCGTCGCCGGCGACGAGGCGGTTGAGGCGGCGCTCTCGGAAATCTACGCGGCCGAAGGCAGCGACTGGTTCTGGTGGTACGGGCTCGACCAGAACATGGGCAACGACGAGGTCTTCGATGAGGGCTTCCGCGGCACACTCGCGAGGGCCTACGGACATATCGGTCTCGACGCGCCCGGCTACCTGGCGATCCCCGTGATAGCCCCGAGCGGAGAGGAGCCGGCGAGGCTCATGACCGGTCAGATAACTCCCGTCGTGGACGGCTTCGCGACTGAAGGGGAGTGGGACGGCGCCGCTCTGGCCGAGGACAATACGGCCGGGGCGATGGCGAGATCGGGCGGCGACCTGATACGGTCGCTTTACTATGGTTACGACGGCGACAACCTCTATATCAGGATAGACCCGGGCGACCGGGCGGCCGCCGGATGCGAACTGGCGGTTTACCTGTCGGGAGGGTCCGGGATAAGGAGCAATGCGCGGACGCGCGAGCGCGCTGACGCAGCGCCGCGGTCGCTGGGCTTCGGCGTCGCCTGGGAAGTCGATCTCAGCACGGGCTCCGGCGGCACTGCGCAGGTTTACAAGGCAGTGGGCCAGGACGGGTGGACCGCGGGTTTCAAGGCCGCCGCAGCCTACGGTGAGGTCTTTGAGGTGGCCATTCCGTTCGGCCGCCTGGGGGTTTCCTCCGGCGACGACCTCAAGTTCGTGGTCGTCGGCTACTGCGACGACCGCGAAGTCGATGTGATGCCCGCCGATGGCCTACTCTCCTTCAATGTCCCCGCCCTGGGCGAGGCGCAACTGCTCAAGTCGCTCACCGATATGGTGGGCGACGACTACGGGCCGGGCTATTACAGGTATCCGACCGACCCCGTGTTCCTGCCGGGCTCTTTCGATATCACGTCTCTCGACGTGATGCTCGAGAAGAACGAGAAACTCATCTTCACGATCGGCGTGAGGGGGGGCCTACACTCTCCCTGGGGAGGCATCACGGGCTACTCGCTGCAGGCCGTGGACATCTACATAGACACCGACGGCGAGCCGGGCGCGGGCCTGCGCGGGCTTTACACCGCCAGGCGGGCCGAGACGCTTCCGGAACAGGCCTGGGACTATTATGTTAGAGCCTGTATGGATACCGTCGCCATTTACGAGCGCGGGAGAAGGATGGACGAGGTCAAAATCAACTCCTATGTCGACATGATGACATCCTCGATTCAAGTGGAGGTTCCGCTTGCCGCCATAAGGGGCGGCAAGGAGTGGAACGTGATCGTCGCTCTTCTGGGACATGACGGTTACTCGGACGGCCAGATAAGGCCGGTGGAGGCGAACGAGGGGCAGTGGGTGTTCGGCGGTTGCGACAACAGTGAACTCTGTCCGGCCATTATCGACCTGGTGCTGGAGGATGGTGCGTCCCAGGAAGAGGTGCTGTCTTCCTACCGCAAGACCGGGAAGCTCGTAGAGATCCCGGGTGTCAGCATAGTAATCCCCTGAGGATTCAGTATGATTGAAATAAGCGCCGGGGAGGCGGCCCGGCTCGCAGCATGTGTAGTGATCGCGGGCCTCGCCGCATATGTTCTCTACAGGCGCACGACCCCGAATATACCCCGCGGCCTG
>CAZSBE010000025.1:5189-32163 GCA_964604955.1 uncultured bacterium | reverse complement strand
TCTGCCGTGAGCATAATCTGAAACCTATCGCCGGAATTCCAGTCAAAATGAAAGTCCCCGGCGCATGAGGAACGGGCACCGGGGCGAGTTCTGCAGGATTCGGCCCCCGGTTGGGAGGCCGCGAGAGGAGGATAGTGGTGGAAGTGAAAGTGACCTGGGACGGCGATATGAGATTCGCAGCCGAGAACGAAACCGGCGCCGCCGTCATGATCGAGACGGGAGTGAAATACGGCGGTTCGGGCAAGAACCCCAGTCCAATGGAGTCCGTCTTAATGGCGCTCGCGAGTTGCTCGGGCATGGATATCGCAATCATACTCAAGAAAATGCGCGTGGATCTCAAGAGACTTGTAATCGATGTCGAGGCGAAGCGGCGGGACAAAGAGCCGTCCTACTTCGAAGACATCAAGATGATCTTCAGAATCTCAGGCGAAGGCCTTACGCAGGAGCAGGCTGACAAGGCCGTGGCCCTCTCGGTGGACAGGTACTGCTCGGTTGCCGTGATGCTGAAAGACAAGGCTGCGATATCCTACGAGGCGATAGTGGAGTAGCGGCGGCGCGTGTGGCGGCGGCCCTCTGGCTACTCGTAGTGGAGACTCTCGATGACGTTGCTCTTCGCGGCTTTCCTCGCGGGTGCGAACCCCGCGAGTATTCCCGCCCCGACGATGCATCCCAAGATTATGAGCGCGAGGAACGGATTTATCCTGGGCGAAGCGAAGAACTCCGGAAGCGGCAGGACGCCCATGAGGCCCGATACTAGGAACGCAAACAGTACGCCCAGGAGGCCGCCCGCCAGGCATATGATGGCCGCCTCCGCGAGGAACTGCGTGAAGATGTGAATCTGCCTCGCCCCGATGGCCCGCCTGATGCCGACTTCCCTCGTACGCTGGGAAACCGATACGAACATCACGTTGGCCACGCCGATGCTCCCGATGAGCAGCGTGACGATGCCGACGCCCCCTAAGAATATGCTCAGGGCGTCCATGGCCTTGGAAAAACCTTCCCGCACCTCGAGCGCGGAGAATATGCCGACGGCCTCCTCGCTCTTGATGCCGTGGTTGTCGAGTATGATCTTGACAAGCCTGTCTTCGATCTCGTCATAGGGCATCGACAGGGTGGGATGCAGCATTAGAAAGTCCGGCCACTCCTGGTCCATGAGGCCGTCCGCGGTCGTATAGGGCACGAGTATCTTGTCGTCGTCCAGAGAGGTCTGTATGGAGTTCTGCTCGCCTTTCTCGACCGCGACGCCCACCACCTTGAAAACATAGCCCTTGATACGGATGTTCTCGCCCACAGCCGGGACGGGCCCGAAGAGCCTCTGCTTGACGCGGTGCCCGAGGAAGGCGACCTTTCGCTTCTCGGCGAGGTCGCGTTCGTTGATGAAGCGCCCCTCGGCGACTTCGAAGTTGCGTATGATCCTGGTATCCGGCTCTATGCCCAGAGTGTGGACCGCCCTGGATTCTCCCCTGTACTCGACCACCGGGAACCCCATCCAGAGCTCCGGCGCGAAGTACTCTATGAACCAGGCGTTCTCCCTGAGGTCGTCGATGTCCTGCTGCGTGAAGCGGAGCTGGCGGGCCGACCGCAGCCCGCTGATTTCGCTCTCGATTCTCCTGCCGTATACGGAAGTCCGGCGGCCGCCTAGCTGGTTGATGTTTTCGATGAAGCCCTCTTTCATCCCGATTCCCCAGCCGGAGAGGAGGGCCACGGCGGCGACGCCCCAGAAGACGCCGAAGGCGGTCAGCATGGCCCGGACCTTGGTCGAGCGGATATCATCCACCGCCTGGGAAATGACCTCGCCGAAGACGCCGGGGAAGGGGAGCGCGCTCCGCTTCGCCCTGGATTCGGGCTCGAGTGCGCTGGTCCCGCCCTTTATGGCGTGGACGGGCTGTATCGACACCGCGCGTCTCGCCGGGGTTATTCCCGATATGAAGGCGGTCGCTATCATGATGACTATGGCGGTAAGTGTCACGCCCCAGGACATCACGGGTACGGGGAAGTCCTCCACGGGGATTTTCGAGAGCGCGAACAGGACGAGCATGCCGAAGGCGAGGCCGATGAGTCCGGCCATCAGCGTGAGCATCGCCGTCTCGGTGAGGAACTGGGCCATTATCCATCTCCGGGTTCCGCCGACCGCGCGGCGCACTCCGATCTCGGATATGCGCTCGTGCACGGACACCAGCATGATGTTCATCACCCCGATCCCGCCGATTGCCAGCGTAACGACTCCCACCGCGGCGACGAAGATGGCCAGGGCCGCCGTGAATGTGTCTATCATCTTGGTGAAGCGAGTCATGGGAAGGATGAAGAGCGCCTCTTCGTCATCCGGAGAGAAATGGTACTTGGCCCCCAGGGCGGCCCTTATCTGCTCTCCGGCTTCCTCGCTCTGGTCGGGATTGAACGCCCGCGCCTGAACCCAGGAGACCGGCCGTCTGCCCGCGAAGAGACTTCGCCCGGTGGTGAAGGGTATGAACACGCAGTCCTCATCCCGCTCCCCGACATTTGCGCCCTGCCTGGACTTATCGTGCAGCACCCCGATTACGGTGAACCTCACTCCTCCTATGCGGATCTCCTGATCCAGAGGGTCCGCGTCCTCTCCGAATATCTCTTCGGCGACGGCCTGCCCGAGGTAGCAAACCCGCCTCCGGTACTCCATGTCGTCGGGCGTTATGAACCTGCCCTTCTCGGGCTGGAGATTGCGGAGGGTCTTGGAATCGGGGTGGACGCCTCTTATGGTCCGGTCCTCGGACTCAGTGCCGTATGAGACGGACAGCGTGAAGTCGTCGACCGCCATAACGAGCTTGAGCTTGGACGCATACGCCTTGATGACTTCGATATCCTCGGGATAGATGAGAACGGGTCTGCCCGCCCGGTACCCGCCCACACCCACGGACGTATGGCCGGGGAAGGCGAAGATGATGTTGTCTCCGAGGTCCGTCATGCTGCCCCGGATGAGGTCGCGGATGCCCACGCCCCAGCCCGCGAGGATGAGGACGGCCGCCACGCCCCAGGCTATGCCGAATGTGGAAAGGGCATTCCGCTTCTTATGCCTGGTTATGGCCCTGAAAGACTGGCTTATGAGATCGGATATTCGCATGCATGTCACCAGGGGTGGTCTATTGGAGTACTACCGTTTCTCCTTCTTCGAGCCCGTCGACCACTTCGGTCTTGATGCCGTCGCTCAGGCCGGCCTCTATATGGACTTTGCGCTTGCCGCCGTCCGCGGTCTCGTCGACCACTTCCACGAAGGTGCTGTCACCCTCGTATATCATCGCGCCCTCGGGCACCGTCAGGACGCCGGCCCGCTCGTCGAGTACGAGCTGCACGTCGGCCGACATGCCCGTTCTCAAGAGCGAGGTCTCTTCTGTGATCTCGGCCTCTACCCGGAAATTGACGACACCCTCCTGCTTCTCGCCCCGGGGAGCTATCTTGGTGAGAACTCCGGTGAAGGTGGTATCCGGAAGAGCGTCGACGAAAATCTTGGTCGGCATGCCTTCATGTATCTTCGCGACGTCGCTTTCATCGACATAGCCTTCGAAGTGCATCTTGGAGACGTCCGCAAGCGTCAGGAGGCTCGTTCCACCGTAGGCGGAAGACATGGCGATCACCGAGGAGCCCTCGTCCACGTCGCGGGAGAGCACGATCCCGGCCACCGGCGAGAGGATTACCATGTCCTCGAGGGCCCCGGCCGTCTGCTTGCCCGAGTAACCGGCATCTGTGCCGAGCCTGGTGGTGGCGTCCTGCTCGAGCACCTTGAGCTGGGCCAGGGCCGCATCATACCTGGCCTCCGCCATGGAGAGCTGGGTCTCGGCGTCCTCGATGGACTCGGTCGTAACGAGTTTCTTCAGGGCGAGCTCTTCCGCGCGACGGAGCTTGCGCTCGGCCTGCTCCATCAAGAGCCTCGCCGTTTCCACGGCCTCCCTGGCGTATACGAGCTGTTCGGGGGTCGCGGTCGGCAGAATCTCGGCCAGCCTCTGGCCCTTCCGCACGATATCGCCCTCCTCGACGTAGAAACTGCGCACCACGCCGCCCACCTTGGACTTGACTTCCGCCACCGACAGGGGTTCTATCTCGCCCGTCGCCACCACGGCTTTGGTCACGTCGCCTAACTGGGCCTCAGCCGTCCTGACGTCATCGATCCTGGCCCCGCGCCCTTTCATGACGAGGACAATCACGACGATCGCCACGATGACGATTCCTACGATTATGAGTACCTTGCGCAACATCTGCCTCCTTTCAAAGGGCGATTATTTCTGATCCCGCCCGGGTCTGGCTTCAGGAGTGTAGATTTCGAGCACAAACGCAGGCATATCGCATTGCGAGACAAATGCCTCGGCGTCCTTCTCTGTTCCCACGACCTTGCCCCAGTGCATGGGGATCGCCACCCTGGGCTTGATGGCGTTGGCAGCTTGAGCGGCCTCGGTGGCGTCCATCGTGTAAGTGCCGCCCACGGGCAGAAGCGCTATGTCTGCCTCTATGTTCTTCATTTCGTCTATGAAGTCGGTGTCGCCGGCATGATAGATGGTCCTTCCCTCCAGATGAATCACGTACCCCGCGTCTCCACGCTCCCTGGGGTGGAAGTCCTTCTCCTTATTATAGGCCGGGACCACCTCTATCTTGATGTCGTCCACCTCGATTGACTCGCCGGGGGTGACGACGATCACGTTTCCGGCTTCCTCAGGCAGTAACGACCGTGCAGCCCCGGTTGTTACGACCTTCGTGGAAGGCCTCAGGATCTTTATGAGGTCGTCCGGGGAGAGGTGATCGCGGTGGCCGTGCGTTATCAGCACGAGATCGGCCCCGGGTAGGCCCGGTGGCAGGTCGAGGGGGTCTATATAAATGACCTTATCGTCATCGATGAGGAATGCGGACTGGCCCAGCCACTTGATACCCTCCAAGAGGGCCATGGCCTCCCGCTTCTCCAGGGCGGCCCTGGCTTCCTCTGTGAGAGCGTCGTCGGTCTCAATGATCTCATCCGTATCCTGCCCCACGTCGCTGTAAGGGTTTTCCAAATCCTCGGTCTCGTCCTGGGCAAAGACGGCGGAGGGTAGCAGAAACGTCGAAATGCAAATCACTGCCAGCATGTGCAACGCGCGTGCGTTTCTCATCGGAAATCACCTCACGGGCTGATACTGCTCCTATATCGGGGATTGCGCTGATTCATGAGTATTCTACCCAAAGGGCGCGGCGGTTTCAATGAAAACGTGAGGCTCACCGGGCCACCCGGAGGGTGGGCAGGCGATTGAGCGCGGCTGCCAGCTCGAACCTGCGGAACATGGCGTAATCGCCCATCTTGCGGGGGTCGATGACGTCGAGACCCGACCGCTCGATATCCGCCATCACGAGATCGAGGATTTCGGGCAGTGTCCGCCTGCCGTCCATATACCGCGTGCGCGCATAGTAGAGGGCCTGGCCTATGGCGTTTACCTGGCTCGGATGTACTATGGTCTCCACGGCGGACAGGTCGATGGCGTACCTCCCGAAGAGTATCGTCCTCGTGCCTCTCCCCGAGATCTTCACCTCGCGCTTGCCCTTGCTCGCATCGAGGCTCTCGCGGTTGGGAACCCGCGGCGTAAAGCCGCCGAAGTGGTCTCCGCCCTCGCGCCGGCGCTCGGTACGGTATTTCACGGCTATTGCGCGGGCCTCTTCCGTGACGTCCCGCGCCAGGAATGAGTCCATGGCTATTACGCGGTCGGCCACGTCGAAGTAGTCCCCGCTGCCGCCGATGACGAGAATCGTGGATACGCCGAGGTCCTGGTGCGCCTGGCGGACCTTGTCCACGAAGGGCGTGATGGGTTCCCTGTCCTTGGAAATCAGCTCCTGCATCCTGTGATCGCGGATCATGAAGTTGGTGGCGGCGGTGTCCTCGTCGGTAAGGAGGAGACGGGCTCCGGCTTCAATGGCTTCCATGATATTGGCGGCCTGGGATGTCGAGCCGCTTGCGTTTTCGGTGGAAAACCTCGACGTGTCCTCCCCATGTGGGAGGTTGGTGATGAAGGGGGAGATGTTGACCTTCTCAACGCGCCTTCCGTCCTCGGCCCTTATCTTGACGGCTGTCTCGACGGTGACCGCCATCTCGCGGCCGTCGGCGGGCACGTGATTGTATATGCCTCGCTCTATGGCGTTGAGGACGGTGGACTTGCCGTGATAGCCGCCGCCGACTATCAGCGTGACGCCCGCAGGTATTCCCATGCCGGTGACCCTGCCGCGGTTTGCCAGGTCGAACTTCACCCTGAGCGAGGGGGGAGACTTGAACTCGACCACGGTGCCCTCAGCAAGCGGCCGGTCGTCGACGCCGCTTCTGCGGGGGAGCACGGAGCCGTCGGCGATGAAGGCGACCATGCCCTTTCCCGCAAGGGCCGCCCGCAGCTGGTCCGCGTCCTCGTTGGTCTCTATGCGGAGCTTGAGGTCCTCGCGCTGCCTTTCGGCGAGCGCGGAGTGAAAAAGCGACTTCCGGGCTATGTTCGGGAGGTCTTCAAGGAGCATGGCGGCCGCTTCCCTTCCCATCACCGTCCGCCCGCGAGCCGGTAGGCCTACGTGTACCCGGGCCTCGATAGCCGTCTCGTCCACTATGACGGCCGTGCGCTCGAGGACTTCCTGGCCGGGAGAGTCCACGCCGAGGAGGCCGCTCTTTCCGGTGCCTCGCCGGCTCTCCGCCTGGCGGCAAAGGGAGTCTGAGAGCCTCAGGATGAAATCGGCCAGGGCGACCCGCCGCGACCTGCCGGCGTAGACTTCAGCGGGGAATCCCGCTTCCTCCCTTGCGACCCGGAGCCGCGTCCTGGTTGGCGATGCAAAGGGGTCCCCCTGGACATAGTCTATCGACAGGGTGAACCCGGGGAACTGGTACAGCCCCTGGATGTCCTTGTAGGCTTTATAACCCCTGCCGTCGATTCGGTGCAGGGTCCTCCTGAGGTCCTCCGGCGTCTTTGCCCCTCTTTCCATACCTGCATTATACCCCATCCGGGCCAGAGGGGTCAGGTCTTGATTTGCACAAGGGGGTCAGGTCTTGATTTGCACAACCGGCGTCCCCCACGGCCATGAGGCTCAGAATTCGGTGTTGCGCCCGCGGTTTTTGCTGTAAGGTAGAGTGGGAGGCGGGATCATGGCATCAGGACAGCTCCTGTGCGATACGGCATTCGTAGCCTTCGATACCGAGACCACCGGGCTACGGCCGGTTTCGGCCAGCCTTGTCGAGATTGGCGCCCTCAAGTTCAGGGCCGACGGAACGGACATAGACACGTTCAGCGAACTCATCGATCCCGAGGAGCCCATCCCCGAAGAAGTCCAGGGCATTCATGGCATCACCGACGAGATGGTGAGAGGCAAGCCCCGGGTTAAGGACGTACTTCCCCGTTTCATCGATTTCCTCGGCCCGCCGGAGAACGTGCTGATGGCCCATAACGCCCTTTTCGACCTCGGTTTTATCGTCCTCGACCTCTATCGCGCGCGCATGCCGCTACCCGAGCATCGGGTCTTCGACACGGTGCGGCTCTCAAAGACCCTGATTCCGTTCCTGCCAGGCTACCGTTTGCAGGGCCTGTGCGCGGCGCTGGAGATTTCCAAGGGCCAGGACCACAGGGCATTGGCCGACGCGCGGCTCGTGAAGGGCCTTTTTCTGGCGCTTCTCGAGCGGGCGGGGGGCGTGGAGACGGTACAGGACCTCGCGGCTCTCAGCCGTCCGGTGAGCTTCCTCGACGCGCCGGTGACGATGATGGAGGCGCCCCCGGGGTTTGAGGCTCTGGAGGCCGCCCTTCAGGTGGAGCAGGCCGTGGAAATCGTCTATACGGGTGGCACCAAAGGACCGGAACCCCGCCGCGTGACCCCGAGGGCCATCATAGAGTCCAGCGGATTCATATATCTCTCGGCCTTCTGTCATGTCGACGGCCGGGACAAGATGTACCGCCTCAGCCGCATCAAGAGCTTCAGAGTGGGGGAGTGACCTCACGCCTGGCCCGCAGGCACATCCCCGGCCGCAGACAACTTGTTACTTCCGACCCCAGTGAGTATAGTATGATGGTGCTGGGGCGGAAAGGCGACGTGCTTAACCCTCGGGCTCAAAGGGCCGGAATACATGGGCAGACTGAGAAGCATGCTTCTGTTGTGCGCGGCCGTTCTTATAGTCACCACCAGCTGCCTCTTCGATTCGGATGAGGACATCTACGGCATAGACGGGTACGTCCGGGACGCCGGTGGGCAGCCGGTGGAAGGCGTCCTCATCAGGAAGACGGGGAGCGAGAGCGGATCGACCTACACGCGATCAAACGGCTATTACTGGGTGCCCGTGAACGGGTGGTCGGAGGAAGTGGCGCTGGCAGCCGTCAAGTCCGGGTGGGCTTTCTGCCCGGGCCTGCTGGAGTTCACGGATCTCCGCGCGAGGCATCACGACCAGAACTTCACGGGGTTTTACGGGGGCGAGGTAGTCATCGACGGCTTCGTAATCGACTCGGGCGGGAGCCCGGTTGAGGGAGTCAAAGTCGTGAACCGCCAATCCGGGATACTCTACGGGCTGACCTCGGTCACCAACTACCTCGGCTACTATCGCTTCAACAATGTAATCGCGGGTTACTCATACCGATTCCAACCGTATAAGCCGGGCTGCGTCTTCAACCCGTCAGAGAGGATGTACGCGTTCCCGGCCCATGACTACCTGCACCAGGACTTCACCATTTCATGCGTCGGAAGCTTCGAGGTCTCGGGGCGGGTTACGGATCCCGAAGGGGGCCCGGTGGAGGGGGTTGAACTCCTGATAACCCCGGGCGGCTTCACGGTGACGACCGATGAGGACGGGCGCTACAGCAAGAAGGGACTGGTGCCTTCCGAAAGCATGATGGTCACGCCGTCAAAGGACGGATGCGAGTTCACTCCGGACTCGGCCGAGGTCAGCGCGCCCTTCGGAAACATCCGCGACGTGGACTTCACCGCGTGGTGCGGCGAGACCCATACGCTCAGCGGCTGCGTCCGCGGCCCCACGGGAGACCCGAGGCCGGACTTGGTACTCACGGTCGAAGGCGGCCGGTTCTCTCCACCCAATCAGGTCCGGACGGACGAGGCCGGCTACTACGCGTTCCCGGCCGCCTATGCCGGGTATGACTACGTAATCAGGCCTTCCCGCATCACCTTTGCCGTCGAGCCCGAGAGCATAGCCGTAGACGCCCTCGACGGCGACCGTCACAACCTGGACTTCGAAGCCTCTGCGGAGATTCTCTATGTCTGGATTAGCGGGTACGTGCGTGACAAGGAAGGCAACCCTGTCGAGGGGATAGTCGCGTCCCACATGTTCCATCCCCCCGCCTTCGGCGGGCCGGGTGAGGGCGGAAGAGAGGCTTCTGCTGCCAGCCAATCAGGCCTCACCACAGACGCAGACGGGTACTACTCGGTTGACGTCCCCATTGGCTGGGAGGGCTCGGTCAATCCATATAAGCCCGACTGTCTCGTCATTCCGCTTTATCGCGAGTACGTGGCCGATGGCGATTACGATAACCAGGACTTCGTAATCTACTGCGGTGACGGCTACCGTGTCAGCGGTCGCGTCGCGGATGCCGCAGGCAGCCCGGCCATGAATGTCCCCATAGTAGCCGATGGCGAATTCTCCTATCACAGGCTGGTTTATACGGATGCGTCGGGGTACTACGAATTCACCAACCAGCCTGCGGATGTGGAGATAACGGTCACGCCTTCGTCGGGCTACTCGATTCCATATGAGGGCTGCATCTTCTGTCCGCCGGAGAGAGTGTACGAGAGCATCGAAAACGACTACGCAGGCCAGAACTTCACGCTGTCCTGCCCCGGGCCCTAGGATCACCAGCGGGGCGGATTGTGCATTTTAAGACCTGACCCCTATTTGATTTGTCTCACGCTGTCGATTACGGTGCCGTCCACCCACTTTATGGCCGCTACGACCTTCTCGCCGAACTTCGGCCTGGCCGGCGGCCCGCCCACGATCTTCTCCACGTCGGCCTTGATGTCGCGTATCGACCGTATGGGAAGGTCCGAGCCTTTGACGGCGTCCAGGAGGTCCCGGCGCGCCGGGTTGATGGCGATGCCGCGCTCGGTCACGATGACGTCGATGAGCTCACCTGGCCCCACCAGCGTCGTGACCTCGTCGACGAGCACCGGTATCCTGTCCCTGAAAGACGGGATGGGAAGTATGGTGCACTTGCTCGACAGGCAGTTCTGCCAGCCGCCTATGCCGTGAAGGAGCAGGCCGTCCGAATGGGTCACCACGTTGGCGTTGAAGTTTACGTCGACCTCCGTGGCCCCCAGCACCACGACGTCCACCATGGTCCCGAAGAAGCCCTTGCCGTTGTAGTTATAGCTCGTAAACGGGCTCGTCCAGACATGGCCGGGGTTCTCGCGCATCGACCTCACGCCCTCGAGGTCGAACGTCTGGCCGTCGAGGATGTAGTCGGTCAGGCCCTCCTCCAGCATCTTCACCAGGTACTGGGTGCTGCCGCCTCTGACGAACCGGGCCTTCACCCCGGCTTCCCTCATCATCTCCTCAAGGTAAATGGCGAAGGCGAGCGCCGTGCCTCCGGCCCCTGCCTGGAAGGAGAAGCCGTCCTTCATGATGCCGGCGTCCCTTACGAAGCGCGCGGTGAGCTCGGCTATGAGCTGGCGGTCGGGGCTGCGGGTGATCTGCGTCGTTCCCGAGACGATCTTTGCCGGGTCGCCGATCTTGTCCACCACGACGACATGGTCCACGTAATTGCCCTGGATCTGCCACGGTACGCAGGGGAAAGGTACGAGATTGTCGGTCACCACGATCACCCTGTCGGCGTACTGCGAGTCGGCGAGCGCGAACCCCAGGAGCCCGCATGCCGAGGGGCCCGTGAGGGCATTGGCGTTCCCGAAGGGGTCGGCCGTCGGCGCCGCGATCACGGCGATGTCGATATGGACCTCGCCGTCCTGCACGGCCTGGTAGCGGCCGCCGTGCGACCTCAGCACGCCCATTCCGCGCATCCTGCCTTCGGAGCAGTAGCGCCCCAGGGGCCCGTTCATGCTCCCCTCTATGTGATGGATCACGCCACTGTCCATATGCGCTATGTTCCGGGCCTGGCAGGGAAAGGACGCGCTGGGAAACCACATGAGGTCCTTGACGCCCATATCCGCCGCGATGTCGAAAGTCATGTTGGCGATGAAGTCGCCGTTCCTCAGGTGATGATGCGTCGATATGGTCATGCCGTCGGCGAGCCCCGCGGCCTCCAGCGCCGTTCGGAGGTCCTTGACTACCTTGTTGCCGTCCGCGGGGTAGTCCGCCGCCGACGCTATGGGGGGCGCGGCCTTGCGGCCTTCCGGCCTGTGCTTGCCGACGCCCTTGTACGGGACCTGCTCCCTGCCGTTTACCACTGTAGGGACCAGCCTCCCGGCCGCGTTCTCGACGAGTTGGTATTCGGTTGTCATTCTGAGTCCCTCCAGTCGGCATTGAGTTGGCCCGTGGCGATGGCCATATCGACGGTGTTGAGCGCGCGCTTAACCACCGGCGGGTCGATCATCTTGCTGCCGAGCGAGACGACGCCCAGGCCCTTTTTCTCGGCCTCCTCGAAAGCCAGCACGATCTTCCTCGCCCGCTGGACCTCGGCCTCTTCCGGCGCGAAGGCCTCGTGTATGACCTTGATCTGGCGGGGGTGTATGCAGCCCTTGCCGTCGAACCCCAGGGACTTGGCTTCGAGTACGCTCCTGCGGAGGCCCTCGGTGTCGCTGACGTCCGAGAATACGGTGTCAATGGGCTGGAGGCCCGCGGCGCGCGCGGCGTTGACGACCGCGCTCCGGGCCCAGAAACTCTCGCGCCCCTCGGGAGTGCGCAGCGTCCCTATGTCGGCGGTGTAGTCCTCGAGCCCTATCGTGAGCGCCACGTTGCTGGGAGAGGCCGCCGCGATCTCATAGGCGTTGATCGCGCCCAGGCCGGACTCGACTATGGGCATTAGATAGACTTGATTCTCTACGTCGTGCTCTTTCCTGATGGTCTGGATCTTCTCGTCGATGGCCCGGACCTGGTCGCCGGTTTCGCATTTGGGTATCAACACGACATGGACATTGTGGGGGACGATGCTCTCGAGGTCTGGAAACGCGAGTTCTCCCTGGTTGATCCGCACCATGCGCTCGGCGCCGAAGAAGTCGATCTGCCTCAAGGCGTTCCTGACGAGAATACGGGCGGCGTCCTTCTCGGCAGGGTGGACGCTGTCTTCGAGGTCTAAGATGACGCCGTCGGGCCTGTGGAGCCCCGCGTTGATCATGAAGCGCGTCTCGTTTCCGGGAAGGTAGAGCCTGGAGCGGCGCATGCGCCGGCGATCGGTCCCATAGAGGCACCCGGGCTCGATCTCAGGCAGGAACTCGCGCGTCTCCGACGGGTTCATGCGCCTGACGGCGACCTCGAGCCTCGCCATTATGGTAAACGGGAGGGCCCCCTGGTCTTCAACCTCGACTGCCGCGTTCGCTATGCCGAAGAAGTCAAGGCCCCGCCTGACGATGTCGATTATGGACCCGCCGTACATGGCTTCGACCTTGGACTTCATCGCGATCTCTATTCCCCCCGACTTCCTGGGCTCGATCGCGACATAGCAGTCGGACCTTACGTCATCGCCGCGTCTCCCGCCTATGCCCTTAGGCATCGCCCACCTTCCTTTCCTTGAGCTCTTCCCTGACGTAATTCAGCAGACCGCCGGCATCCCGTATCGCGAGTATCTCCGGAGGGAGCTTCGGAAACCTGAACACCCTGCCGCCGACCGAGATCGTGCCAGCCTCCGGATTCACGTCGACCTGGTCGCCTTCGGTATAGGCATCGACGGCGTCCGGGCACTCGATGAGGATGAGGCCCTGGTTTATGGCCGAGCGGTAAAAGATGCGCGCGAAGCTACGGGCGATCACGGCCTTGATGCCGAGGGCCCTGAGGCCGACGGTCGGTTGCTCCCTCGAGCTTCCGCATCCGAAGTTGTCGCCGGCGAGAATGATGTCCCCCTCGCCTGCCTTCGCGGCGAAATCCGGGTCGAGGTCCTCGAATAGATGGGGGATGATCTCCTCAGGCGTGCTGGCAGTATATGTGTACTTGCCGGGGAACAGCATATCCGTGTTCACGCTGTCTCCGTATTTCCAAACGTTCATCTCACACCGCCTTCTGATTCGCCTGGGTTCAGGCGAAATCCGTCGGGTCTACTATTCTTCCCTCGAGCGCGCTTGCGGCCACGGTCGCCGGGCTCGCGAGGTAAATCTCGGCTTCCTTGCAGCCCATGCGGCCCTTGAAGTTCCTGTTGGCCGTGCTCAGGCACTTCTCGCCCGGGGCGAGCACTCCCTGGTGCGCTCCCAGGCAGGGGCCGCAGCCGGGAGGGAGCACGATGGCCCCCGAGTCTATGAGCATCGGTATGGTTCCGTCGTTTATGGCTTCCAGCAGTATGTCCCTGCTTGCCGGGAGAACGAGCAGCCTGGAGTCGGGGTTCACGTGCTTGCCGCGGAGCACCCGGGCGGCGACCTGAAGGTCGCCGAGGCGGCCGTTGGTGCATGTCCCGATGAGGAACTGGTTGATGGCCACGTCTCCGAGTTCCTTCGCGGGGGCGACGTTGTCCACCTCGTGGGGCCTGGCCACCACCGGCACTATTTTAGAGAGGTCGTATGCGAGCGTCTCAGCGTATTCCGCGTCGGCGTCGGCCCAGACGGCCTCCCACTTGCCCACGGCGCCTATGCTCTCCAAGTATTTCCGGGTCACCTCATCGACCGGGAAAACGGCGTTCTTGGCGCCCATTTCAACGCCCATGTTGGCGACGGTCATGCGGCCCTCGAAGTCCAGGGCGGCGACGTTGCCGTGAAACTCGACCGACATGTAGTTGGCGCCGCTCGCGCTGATGTCGCCGATGATGGTGAGCACCAGGTCCTTGGCCGAGACCGGCGGCCGGAGCTCGCCCTCCAGCTCGATCTTCATCGAGTGCGGCACCTTGAACCAGCTCTTGCCGGTGAGCATGATGGCGGCGGCCTCCGTCCTGTCGATTCCAGTCGCGAAGGCGCCGACTGCCCCGTAAGTGCAAGTGTGGGAATCGCTCCCCACTATGAGGTCCCCCGGCAGGGCGTGGCCTTTGGCGATGAGGACCTCATGGCAGATGCCCTCGCCGACGTCGTAGAAGTTCTTGATCCCGAACTTCTTCACGAATTCCCTGACCTTCTTGTGGTTGGTCGCGGTCTTCTCGTTCGCGGCCGGCACGACGTGGTCGATCACGATGACGGGCACCTCTGCGCTGGCGACGCCGTAGGTGTCGAGGTCGCCTTCGATCTTCCCGATGATGGCGGCCGTGTTATCATGCGTGAGGATATGGTCGGGATGGACTGTTACGATCTGGCCCGCCTCGACGCTGTCGAGCCCGCTCTTGGTCGCGAGCAGTTTCTCAGCGAATGTCTTACCCATGGTTCTACCCTCTACCGGTTAAGTAGTCCGCCGCGCCTGTAAATGTCGAGCTGGACCTCGGAGAAAGCCCTGACCGGTGCGGTGGCTCCGGTGGCTTCGTTCCTGGCCTCTCCCCTGACAAAGTCAACGCTTATCTCATCCCCGCTCTCAAGATCGAGCCCGGAGAGGTCGCCGGTCACGATAGGGAGCGCGGCGTTTATGGCGTTTCTCTCGTAGATGGCCCCGAAAGACTTCGCTATCACGGCGCTCACGCCGAGGCTCTTGAAGCAGTCCACGGCATGCTGCCTCGACGAGCCCGCGCCGAAGTTCTCGCCTGTTACGACGATGTCGCCCGCCCCGACCTTCGCGGGAAAATCCTCCCAGCCCGCGAGATTGCCGAAGCAGTACTGGCCCATCTCGTCGATGTCGGTAACCGCAAGATGCCGGTTATGATAAATCATATCGGTGTCGATGTTGTCTTCGGCGACTATCCAGACGCGGCCCCTGACGGCGGTGGGCGCCTCGCCCGCTCGCGCCGCGGGGGCCTGCCGTGGACTCTTGCCCGCGGCCCCGGTCCCTGCGGCCTCGGCCCTGGGCTCGATGTCCGAGTCCATCCTCTCGGGCGTCACGATAAACCCGGCAACCGCCGAAGCGGCGACCACCGCCGGGCTCGCCAGGTAGACGTGGCCCTGGCCCTGTTTGCCCGGGAAGTTCCGGTTCCCGGTGCTGACGGTCACCTCCCCGGGCCCGTTCTGGCCGACCTGCCCCGCCGCACAGCCGGCGCACCCCGCGTTCCCCAGGAGAGCCCCCGCCTGCTTGAACGTCTCGACAACGCCTTCGGCCAGGCAGCGCCGCCAGATCCTGTCCGTGGCCGGGACGATCTTCAGGACTACTCCGGGCGCGACCCGGCGCCCTTCGAGTATGTCCGCGGCCATCTTCATGTCCTCCCAGCGGCCGTCCGTGCAGGAGCCTATGAAAGCCGAATCGATCCGCGTTCCCTCGACCTCGCTGACCGGGACGGCCTTCTCGGGGTTCCCGGGAAGCGAGACCATGGGCTCGACCCTTGTCACGTCTAGGCTGATGTCCTTCTCGTAGAGGGCGTCCGCGTCGGCGGCAACCATATCGCAGGTCTTGCCCGTCATCTCCCTGAGCTCATCTATTACCGCCTGGTTGGGAGGGAAGAGTATTATGATGCCGCCCATCTCGGTAGCCATCGAGGCCAGCGTAACGCGGTCGGACAGGCCCATGCGGTCAACGGCATCCCCGTACATCTCGGCGGCATAGCCGAGAAGCCCTCTCGCGCCCAGGTTGCGCAGCAGCTCCAGCGTGAGGTCCTTTGCGGTAACGCCCGCAGCCGGCTTGCCGCTCAGGAAGATGCGCACCGTGGGAGGGACGCTGAACCATACGCGCCCTGCGGCGAACGCGTATGCTATGTCCTGGTCGCCCATGCCCTGGCCGAAGGCCCCGATGGAGCCCAGAATATTGGCATGGGAATCGGTCGATACCAGCGTGCCGCCGCAGCCTACCAGGCCCTCGTCAATGGCGATATGGGTCCCTATGCCGGCGTCTATGTCATAGACCTTGATACCGTTGGCGCGCGCGAACCGGCGTATGCGCTGCTGGTTAGCCGCGTACCGCTGGTCGGAGCCCGTGGGATTGCAGTCCAGGGTAAAGAAGGTGCGGGCCGCATCGTCGATTCCCAGGCCGTGCTCCTCGATGTTCTTTACCACGTTAGCGCCGCCGAAATCCCTCGCAAGCCGGGCATCTATCTTCATATCGACAATATCGCCCGGTTTGCAGGCCCTGTCTGAATGTGACGAGATTATCTTCTCGATCAGGGTAAAACCCATGTCAACCTCCAGCACGACCGGCCCTCAGCCGACCGCTGCGTCACTCTATCCGTGCGACCGGCCCTCGGCCGACCGCTGCGTCGCTCTATCCGTGCGACCGGCCCTCGGCCGACCGCTGCGTCGCTCTGTTCCCGCCTCTCCCGCTTCACAGATTGGCGATCACGGCGTCCGTGACCTCCCGGGTCGTCGCCGCTCCCTGCTTGATTACGCCGGGTCCGCCGGGCAGTTTCATCATGTCGTAAGTCTTGACCTTGCCTTCCTCTATAACGGCCGCGATGGCGTCGCGTATCTTCGCGGCGGGGCCGGGCTCGCCGATATGGTCGAGCATGAGGCAGGCGCTCAGGATCATGGCGATTGGATTGACTATCGACGGGTCGAGGTTCTCATACTTGGGAGCCGAGCCGTGAGTGGGTTCGAAAATGGCGCAGGTCTCCCCGATGTTGGCGCTGCAGGCGAACCCGAGGCCGCCCACCAGGCCCGCGAATCCGTCGGAGACGATATCGCCGAACATGTTGCCGCTCACGATGGCGCCGTAGTCTTCGGGGTTCTTGGTGAGCCACATCATCTGGGCGTCGATGTTGGTGTTCCAGAGCTCGATCTCGGGGTAGTTCTTCTGGACGGTCTTGCACGTCTCGAGCATCATGCCCGAGGTCTCGCGTATGACATTGGGCTTCTCGCATACCGTTACCGACTTGTAACCCTTCTTCCTGGCGTACTCGAAGGCGGCTTCGACTATCCTCCGGCATGCCTTGCGCGTGAAGATGCGCGTCGACACCGCGAGTTCCTCGCCCGGCGTGTCCTTGAATGCCGCCATCTTGGGATGGGTCTCAAGGGCCTTGCGCACTTCGGGCGGAGGGTTGGTCCACTCGACGCCGGCGTAGAGGCCTTCCGTGTTCTGGCGGAAAATGGCGACGTCGATCATGGGCTCATCGAACCCGCCGCCGGCTGCCTTTCTTATGAAGTTCAGGGGGTTCCCCTTGAAGGTCCGGCACGGCCTCAGGCATATGTCGAGATTGAAGTGCTGCCTGAGGCCCACGATGGGGCTGTAGTATACGTGGCCCTTGTCCCTGAGCGCGGGCAAGAGCTCCCTGGCGGCCTCGCTCTTGGGCTTCGAAGTGATGGCGCCGAACAGGCCGAGCCGGTGCTCGGCGAGCAAGTCGAGCGTCCTCTGCGGCAGCGGATTGCCTTCGGTGACCCAGAACTCCCAGCCGATGTCGGCGTGCACGTATTCGGCGTCAAAGCCCACCGCGTCGAGAACCCGAATCGCTTCGGGCAGTACCAGCTTGCCGATGCCGTCGCCGGGCATGGACACAATCTTACGACCGGGCATAGTTTTCCTCCGCGTATCAGGGCGCTTGCCGGAGCCCAGGTTGAATATCGATAGCCCGCCGAGGGCGAGCCCTACCCTCATAAGTAAGGGATGTCCTAACTTGAACCACTCTATTCTATAATAGTATTATTGGGTGTCAACCCATCTTGCCCGGATTTATTCTGATGATGAGGAGGGTTCGCTTGCTTCAGGCGGTCACGGGCGATGAGGCCCTGAAGATGTTCACCGGTCACTACGGAATCGACGCCCCGCGTGGGCCCGGAAACCATTCCGCCGGGGGCCTCCTGGAGGCCGTGGTGCGGGACTTCGCGAGGCTTCCCTATGAGAACATAAGCAAGATAATCAAGAGCGCCGCCCCCGGGGAGTCGCTTGAGCGCTTCAGGCTCCCCCTTGAGGTGGTGACCGACCACCTCGAGAAGGGTTTCGGGGGAACGTGCTTCTCGCTTACCTTCCTCCTCGAACGCATGCTGAAGTCCCTGGGCTTCGAATGCCACAAGGTGATGGCGCATATGCGCATGGGGCCAAACGTGCACTGCCTTGTGGTCGTAAGCCGCAGCGGCCGGCGCTATATGATAGACCCCGGCTATGCCCTCTATGCGGTGATCGCGCTTCCCGAGCGGGGCCGGACGGTGGTGCGCTGCCCGCACACCGTGGTCGAGGTCTCGCTGGAGGAGAGTGGCTACTACAACCTCAACACCGTTGACGCAGCGGGCAGGAAGTGGAGGTACCGCTTTCTCGACGAGCCGGCCGGAGACGGGGAATTCGAACGCCACTGGGCTGAGTCCTTCGACAGGCCCACTTTGAGGAATGTGTGTCTGGGCAGGATTACCGGGAAGGGACACCTCTATCTGAGGAAGGACTACTTCAAGTTCGCGTCCTGTGACGATGTGACCAAGCAGACGCTCAGGCGCGGAGTCGACCGCGTCATAGAGGAGGAGTTCGGCATAGACAGCAAGTGGGTGGGCATGGCCCGGGACGTGCTCGAAGCGAGGAGGAGATAGATGGGGGTCCCGGGGACGCCGCAGGCCGTGCAGCTCGTGATGGGCGTCATCTGCCCGGACGGGGTGGACCTCCGGGCGCTCGAGTCGAGGCTGACCGGTGTGTTCGGAGAGATAGACTCGAGGTCGGAGGTCTTCGACTTCGACGCCACCGACTATTACGAGGCCGAAATGGGGCCTGGCCTCAAGCGCCTGTTCTACGCTTTCAGAGACCTCATCGATCCCGGATCCATAGTCGAGGTCAAGCTCGCGGCGGTGAGGATGGAGGAGGAAATGAGCCGGGACGGGGGGCGAACCGTCAACCTCGACCCCGGTTACATGGATTTCAACAAGGTCGTTATCGTGTCTGCCAAGTTCCTCGCCCAGAAGATCTATCTGAGAAAAGGGGTTTATGCCGACCCGACTATTTATTACGATAAGGGCTGGCAGGTCTATGACTGGGCCTTCCCCGACTTCAGGAGCGGGAGATACAATGACTTCTTCAGCGAAGTCAGGAAGTCGTACAAGATGAAGGTAAAGAAGACGGGCGACGCTGCGCCCTCTGAGGAGAGAAGGATTGGCTAAAAAGACAAGAACGGAAATCCAGATAGAAGTCGAAGGTTGCGGCAGGATCTCGGTTCGGCCGAAGACCATGCCCGCCGAGATCATTGAGAAGATAAACTACGAGAGCGAGTACCGCATCGTAGCCGCGCGCTTCAACAACAAGGTCGTGCGGCTTTCCTACCCGCTCGCCGAGGACGGCAAGCTGAGTTTCGTTACGCTGGATACCTCGGACGGCATGAGCGTATACAGGCGCAGCCTGGCGTTCGTCATGATCCGGGCCGCGCGGGAGCTCTTCCCCGGAGCGCGGGTCTATATCAGGCATTCGCTGAGCAAGGGTTACTACTGCGAGATCGGGATCGACCGGGCCCTGGAGATGGGCGACCTGGAGAACCTCCAGTCGAGAATGAGGGAGATAGTCGAGGCCGACGAACCTTTCGTCAGGCTCGAAGTTCCCGTCGAAGAGGCCCTCAGGATATTCGAAGAGGACGGCCAGGTCGACAAGGTGGGTATTCTCAAGTACAGGTCGGAGCCCATGGTGGCCATATACAAGCTCGGCGAGGTCACCGACTACTTCTACGGCTGCCTGGCACCCAGCACGGGGTATGTCGATAGATTCGAGCTCCGGGACTACCCCCCGGGCTTCATATTGAGATTCCCGCTCTACCAGGACCCCGACGTCATCCCCGAGTTCCACGAGCAGAAGAAGATGGCGGAAGTCTTCCGGGAGTATGTGAGATGGGGTCAGATCCTGGGCGCCGACAAGGTGGGCGACATAAACGAGATCATCGAGCGCGGAGAGGCGGCCGGGATGATAAGGGTCGCCGAGGCGCTGCACGAGAAGAAGATGGCCCACTTCGCCGACGACATAGCCTCAAAACTGACGCGGCCCAGGCTGATCCTCATATCGGGGCCGTCGGGATCGGGCAAGACCACCTTCTCCAAGAGGCTTGCCATACAGATGACGGTGAACGGTCTCAGGAACATCACGGTTTCGCTCGACAACTACTTCCTTGACAGGGAGGAGACCCCGCGGGACGAAACCGGCGAGTATGATTTCGAGGCGCCCGACGCCATTGACATCAGCCTTCTGAACTCGCAGCTCCTTGACCTCTTCGCCGGCAAGGAAGTCGACATACCGAGGTTCAGTTTTCGCTACGGCAAGCGCGTCGGGTACCGCAAGATGAAACTGGAGGCCGACCAGATTCTGATCCTCGAGGGCATACACGCGATCAACCCGGTGCTCACGCCGTCCATTCCGGCCATCATGAAGTTCAAGATCTACGTGAGCGCGCTGTCGCAGCTCAACATCGATTACCACAACAGGGTGCCGACCACGGATTCACGCAAGCTGAGGCGCGTCGTGAGAGACAACCTCTTCCGGGCCCACAACGCCGTCGATACGCTTTCCCGCTGGGCTTCGGTGAGGAGGGGGGAGGACCAGTACATCTTCCCCTACCAGGAGCAGGTAGATGCCATGTTCAATTCGTCGCTGCCCTATGAACTCTGCGTCCTCAAGGAACGCGCCGAGGAGCTCCTGTCGGAGGTGACGAATGAAGTGGAAGAGTACGCAGAGGCGAGGCGGCTTCTCAGGTTCCTCTCCTACTTTATGCCGATTCCCCCGCGGGAGGTTCCCCGGAATTCGATACTGAGGGAATTCATCGGCGGGAGTATATTCAAATACTGATCGCGAGGTCGGGACACTTATGGAAGATAAGCGGAAAGACCTGATGGTGGCGGGGCTGTACCTGGGGGACGTAACGCTCGTCCTCGCGGCGACCGCCATGGAGCTGCCTTCATATGTCGAGGGATTCGAGCTCGAAAGAGTCATACCCGACGCCGGCGGGCTCGAGCCGGCCCGCCGGGAAATCGACTCCCTGATGGGCGGCAGCGACGGGACCGGCGGGATCCCGCCCGAGCTCCTCAGGAAGATCCTGGACAGGGCCATAGAGACGGGCAGGTTCCTGTCCGCGTCAAGGTGCCTCGACCTTCTGGGCGGCCGCGACGAGTTTATTGAAAGGCTCCTCGCGGACGCCGCCGGGAAGTTGAAGGCCGGTGATATAGCCGGCTCCGCGCGCTGTATTTGCATCGCGTCCAATCTTGAATCGGAAACGGGTTTCCCGCTTTTCCAGTACTCCGGCCCCGATCTCCACGCCGGCTGCGAGACCGCGCCGGAGGGGTGTCTGACAAGGGCGGTGGAGGAAGAGGCTGTGACCAGGGCCATGGCATATCTGCTCGAAGGCGAGAAGGTGCGGGCTTTCACGGGCGCCCTCGGCGCCGCCGAGCGGAAGGACCTGCTCCCCCATATCGCGCTGGACAGGGACCCGGACCTCCGCGAGTTCTACGCCGCATTCGCCAAGGCCCAGGAGACTCTCGGCCGGATCGAGCGCGAGGACCTGGAGACCCTGAAAACCGACATCATGCGGGCGGCCGCGATTGCCTCCGGGCTCGAGAAGTACCTGAGAAGCGCCTCCCCCTCGGGCGACGGCGCCGCGGCGCTGGAGCGGGCCAGGAGAATGGCCAGCGGTTTCGTCAAGGACTTCGAGGGCGTCGAGGCGCTCCTTGAGAACCTCCAGCTCAAGCGCCTCAAGCGGCGGATTGGCAACATGCTGGAATCGGAGAGCGAGCTCAGCGCCGCGGGCGAGGCCGTAGAGAGCGGCGGTACCTCATCGCCCCTGAGCCAGGCCATAGCGCTTGTGGCGGAATTCCGCGACGGCGGAGCGATTGAGAGGATAGACGGGATAGAAGCCGCGCTCGTCGGCCTGCAAGTGGGGCTCCTCGGGAGGCCCGTCCACTCCCAGGAGCATTGGCAGTACCTGCGGGAGCTCGCCTTCAAGTACCCGGTCAGTCCCATCATGTGCTGCATCAGGAAACTCGACGACCGCTACATGGTGGTCCCCAGATGGGACGGTAATGTCACCGCGATCCTGAGGGACTTCCTCGAGGCAGCCTGAGGCCCCTACATGCCTGAGGCGATCTCCGCCAGTTTTTCGACCACGGCGGCCTTCTTCTCCACGCCCGTATTGACCAGGTAGCATGGTACGAGCTTCAGGAGATACTCGAAGTACTGCTTGTGCAGATCCAGCCGGTCGCGCGTCTGGATCAGGATGTAAGGGTTGTAGTAGGGCTCGCTGTTGATTGCCGCCAGCGCCGAATCCGAAGCCGCATACCTGCCTTCCTCAAGGTAGCGAAGCGCGCCGGGAGCGTCCAGCCTCTCCACGAAGGGAGCGGTCCTATCCTTGCGAAGGACGGTGACGGCGCCCAGCATCGTCCTCTTGGCGTACTTGTCGACGCCGCCCAGCCAGTAAGGGTCGAGCATGGCGCGCGAGTACTTGGAGGCCCAGTAGCAATGGGGTTCGCCCCTGTCAAGATCGCAGGAGTCGAGGTTCGGGCAGGACATGTACAGGCAGTCCTCCTTGCGCGTAACGACGTTCTCGAGCTTGCTCTTGTTGAATGCGTTCGCCAGGTCGCCGTATGTCCGCGCCACTCTCGTTCTCACGTAGAACTTCCGCTCCGAGATGTCGGCCACGGCCTGGTTGGCGGAGTAGCGGACCACGAAGAAATCATTGGAGTGGAACTTCGCGTCAGGGTGTCGAAGCAGCCCGTAAGCGACCGTGCCCCTGCCCACGCCCGGGGGCGCGATGATCGCGAGGCCCTTGCCCTTGAAGTCCAGGCATGCCCCGTGAATGGTGTGCGTCTCGGACACGTGTTCGACTATGTCCGTGACAAGAGCCAGCGCCCACTTACGGACATGTTCGTACGAGTCGCAGTTCACGATTATGCCGGTCTTGGCGTCGGAGGAGTAGAAAGCCCGCGGTTCCCGGCCGGGGACACCGTCGACCGCGTAGACGACGGCATGCGGCTCCAGGTCGCTCTCGAGCTCGCTGGGGTACCAGTTCTCCGCCCAGAACTCGTATATGTGCCTCATGTTGGTGCGGAGCTGCACGATGACGCCCGATATGTTGGCGTTCCACTCGAAGTAATTGTCGTACCTGAGGGTGGACTCGATCTCGGACACCAGGGCGTTCCTCATCTTGACCGGCACCTCGATTTCGGCCGGCACGGTGCCCCTGACCCGGGTCATGGTGTTGCTCAGCGTTATGCGCTGGATGCTTGGCGCCGTCCTCAGTTTCGAGACGGCTTCCGTGATCCGGTCCATGGCCTTCTCCACGTTCTCCATCGAAGTCGCGTAGGAGATCCTTATGCAGTCGTTGCGCCCAAACGCCGCTCCCGGCACGATGGCGACATTGGCGTACTTGAGAAGGTAGTAGGCGAGCCCATGCGAGTTCCTTATGTGCATCCCCTTGTACTCCTTGTCGAAATAGGCCGAGAAGTTGGGGAACACGTAAAAGGCGCCCCTGGGCTCGACGCAGGAGACATTGGGGATCATCTTGAGCTTCTGCATTATGTAGTTCCTGCGCCGCTGGAACTCGGAGACCATATGCGCGATTTCCATCTGGGGGCCTTCATAGGCTTCGATGGCGGCCACCTGGGAAATCGAGCAGGCGTTCGACGTATTATGCCCCTGGGCCTTGTTCATCGCCGCTATGACGTCCCTGGGACCCGCGGCGAAGCCGATTCTCCAGCCCGTCATGGAATAGGCCTTGGAGACGCCGTTTATAATTATGGTCTTGTCCCTTACGGCTTTGCCGAGCGAGGCCACGCTCGCGAATCGGAAGCCGTCATATACGAGCTTCTCGTAGATCTCGTCGGCCACGATATAGAGGCCTTCCTTGGCCGCTATTGTGCAGAGCGCCTCCAGTTCCTCCCGCGTGTAGGCGGTGCCTGTCGGGTTACTGGGGTTGTTTATGATAAGCGCCTTGGAGTTGAAGTTGATCGCCTGCTCGAGGGCGTCGGGCGTGAGCTTGAAGTCGTCCTCCTCCCTCGTGTGCACTATGACCGGCCGCCCGCTCGCGAGGGTGACCTGCTGCGGGTAGGACACCCAGTAGGGGGCGGGGATGATCACCTCTTCGCCGGGGTTGATCATCGCCATGAACAGGTTGAAGAGCGAGTTCTTGGCGCCCGAGGACACGATAATCTCGTCGGGCGCGTAGGTGAGGTTGTTATCGCGCTTGAGCTTCTCGATTATGGCCTTCCGGAGCTCCGGCATTCCCGGGTTGGGCGTGTACTTGGTCATATTGTTGTCGATAGCGGACTTGCCGGCAGCCTTGATGTTTTCCGGAGTCGGAAAGTCGGGTTCGCCCACGCCCATGTTGATGACGTCGATACCCTGGGCCCTGAGTTCCTTGGCCTTGGCCATGATCCTCAGGGTCTCGGAGGCGCCCACTTTGGCGATTCTGTCAGATAACATGACTATTCCTTACCGGCTTCTTCGCCTTTGACCCCTTCCAGCGCTTCGGTCTTTTTCCGCATCGAGGCGAGATTGGTGAGCAGCTTCTTGAGGTCTTCTCCACCAAGGGACTCGACTATTGTCGGAAGTTGGGCGAGAACCCTGGCGACTTCCCCGGTGACCCGCGAAGCTCCCAGCGAGCCGTCGCCCGAGCCGCCGACCACGATTATCTTTTCGACCTTGGAGAGGGGCTCCGAAACCGCCCGGGCGAGTTCGGGGAGCACCTCGATAAACATCTGGTAGATGGCCGCCTGGTTGTACTGGCTCCAGGACTCGGCCTTCTTCTTCATTCCCTCAGCCTCTGCAAGAATCCTGGCCCTGAGGACATCGGCCTCCGCGCCTCCCTCCAGCTTCTTTGCGACCGCGCGGCCCTTGGCCTCCATCTCGTACCGGTAGGACGCCGCATCGGCCGGGCGCTTGACCGTCGCTTCAAGTTCCTTCTCTTTGCGCTTGATCTCCATTTCCTCAATCTCGACGGCCTTCTTCTTCTCCACGAGGCGGACGCCGGCCTCCTCGGCCTTGATCTGCTGGTTCATCTTGTGGCGTTCGAGTTCGTAGGAGAGGTCCGCCTTGGCCCGTTTCACGTTGACGTCGGCCTGGTACTCGGCGCGCTTCGATTCGTAATCACGCGTGACCTCGGCTACCTCGGTATCGGCCTTGAGCCGCGCGATGTCGCCTTCCTTGCGCGCCTCGGCGGCCTTGATGGCTGCGAACTTCTCGGCCTCGGCCTCCGCTATCACGGCCTCACCCTTTATCCTGGCGACCTCGGGTCTCCCGAGGGCCTCCATATAGCCCTGGGTGTCGGATATCTCGGTGAGAGAGAAGGAAATAATGGAAAGACCCAGCCGCGCGAGGTCCTTGCCGGCTTCCTCTTCGACCAGGTCGGCGAAATGCTTGCGGCTGCGGTAAATCTCCTCGACCGTCATGGTGCCGATGGCCGAACGCACGTGGCCCTCTATGATCTGGAGAGATACCTGGCGCATGCCCTCGACGCCCTCGCCCAGGAACTGCTCGGCCGCCTGGCGTATGTCGTAATCGGTGCTCCTGACCCTCACCTGGGAGGTTCCCTTGACGACTACGGGAATGCCCTTGGACGTCATCACCTCCGGCGTCTTCACGTCCACCGTGATGACCTCCAGGGACAGGACCTCGGCGGTTTCGACGAAGGGCACTACGAATGTGCCCCCGCCGATATGCATCCTGTAACCTATTCTCTTCTTGGTTCCGTCCGGATCCGTTACGGTCCGCTTCCCGCCGCCTGAGATGATGAGCACTTCGTTGGGTCCCACCTTGCGGTACTGTTTCCATAGCGCAAGTATGAGTACCCCTATTGCCGCCGCGGCAATGATGATTATCCAGTACCAAGGCATACTGTTACCCTCCCGTATATGCGTGGATTGTTATCCAGACGCTGGATTATAGACAGAAAGCATGTGCTTGGCAACCGAAATAAGGGCCCTCGGGACGTCCCCCATGGCTCCTTTACAACACGGAGCCCGGGGGGAGTCCCGTCGGGCCCGCACTGGCGGATAGGTACCTCGGGACGTCCCCCATGGCTCCTTTACAACACGGAGCCCGGGGGGAGTCCCGTCGGGCCCGCACATGAAATCCGGGCCCTCTGGTGGCGGAATTCCGGTGTTGCCATTTCACGTTTTTCTGACTATAATGGCGGGCCGGGAAGAATATAACCACAAGTCTGGAGGTACCGTGGGCGACATTTACGACGTGCAGGCGTACAAACGTTTTGCGGAGAACCTCTTTCCGCTCCTCAAGGGCAAGAACATCCGCAGCATGTCTCTGGACGACCTTCGCGAGCCCTCCATACGGACGGGTACCAGGACCAAGTTCGGTTCATACGGGTGGCGCTCATCGGTATCGAGCCGTATCGCGCCCAAGACGGTCTATTTGGGAAGCGAGGCGGTGCGCCTCCCGAGTCTCACCGACGTTCACAGGAACATCGTGGCCGACGCACCGGAAGAGCTCCACAAGGTTCTCCACCTCATCCGGACGCTTCCGTTCGTGCACCTCCGGCGGCAGATGGGCGACAACGGCTCTTACAATCCCGTCTGCAACCTCTACATGTCGGTAGAGGACCAGAAGAACTACAGAATCGCCTACATGTGGGGGAACACGATGTTCAAGCCCGGCAAGCGCCCGGGGCCGGAGTTCACGATGATCCACATTCCCGAAGAGCACTCAATGAAGCAGCAGGTACTCGCCCTGCCCGAACTCAAGATAAACATAGCCCTCGGCACCGACTACATGGGGGAGGACAAGAAGGGTTTTCTCAGGCAGGCCATGTGGTCAGCCGACAAGATGGGGATGCTCGGCCTGCATGCGGGTTCCAAGACCGTGACTGTCCGGGCCGTGGATGGGAGCCTCAAGACCTACGGCGTGCTGATGTTCGGGCTCACGGCGACAGGCAAGTCCACCTGGTCCACGCATTTCCTTGGCCTCGACCACAGGGACGGTGAGGGGACCGCTGTAATACAGGACGACATCGTTTTCTTGAAACGCGACGGCTCGGCGCTCGGCAGCGAGAAC
>CAZSBE010000025.1:0-5179 GCA_964604955.1 uncultured bacterium | reverse complement strand
CGGGTTCTTCGTCAAGACAGACGTGAACCGGGACCTCCAGGAGGCCCTATACAACGCTCTGACCCACAGGTCGGCGCTGTTCGAGAACGTCATGATCGATTCCGGGGGCAATGTCGACTTCCTGGACGAGTCGCTCTGCGCGAACGGCCGGGCGGTGATGCAGCGGGACGAGCTCAAGGTCAAGATGGGAGGCAGGCTCCGCCGGATAAGTTCGAAAGGCGTCGACCTCCCGTCGCTCGAGGAACTAGACGGCATTGTCTTCGCCTTCATCACGCGCCGGAACACGATAATGCCCTTCGCCCAGGAGCTCACTCCCGAGCAGGGCGTGCTCGCGTACCTCTGGGGGGAGTCGACCCACTCTTACGCTTCGCAGCCGCTCAAGGCGGGAGAGTCAGTGCGCATCGTGGGCACCGACCCCTTCATCGTGGGTTCGAGGGGCGCCAAGGTCAACAAGTTCTACGATATCGTGATGGAGCTGGTCGACAAGTATCCCGGCAAAGTCAAGTTCATGCAGTACAACACCGGTGGCATGGGCGAGGTCATCGAGACCTATGAAGAGGACGGGATGAAGAAAAAGAGGCAGGTCCGCAAGGTGCAGCGCGTGCCGCTGGATATCATGGCGTCGATACAGCGCGGGGATCTCAAGGACACCAACAAGTACGAAAAAGGCATGTTCGGAACGGGGAGCGTAGTCGAGGCCGAAGGCCAGAGTCTCGACCAGTTCGACCCGCGGCATTTCTACTCCCAGGAAGAGATCGACCGCTACCTCGATGGCATAGTCGAGGGGAGGGAGAAGTACACCGCGCAGATCGCCCAGGAGGGCCTGCGCGAAGAGGTGCTCCGCAGCGCCGAGAAGTCATTTGGTATTGCCCCCCGGAAGAGGGGCAGGGTGTCCGTGCCGCCGACCGCCCCGGCCGGCGGGAAGAGCGAGCCGCGCCAAAGGGAAGAGAAAGCGGACGAGCCGTCTCCGGTTGAGCGCTTCTGGCAGCCGTCGGGCCGCATCCCCAGCCCGCCCCGCCACCGGAAAATCTGACGGGGTCAGGTCTCAAACTGCACAATCAGACTCGCATGTAACCCGTCATACCCGGTTGACTTTCTGATGGTTCTGTGGTATCATGTACCTTGAATACTGAAGAAATCGGGGATCGGCTTCGATAAGCGTCCGGGCTTTTCTAATACATCAGCGGAGAATGCCCGGACGCGTTATTTTTGCCCGCCTCACTCCGGCCGCGGATTGCCCTGGATGATCATGTGAGCCGAGGCCGTGCTTCCATGCTGGCAGTAGTTGTCCTTCACATGAATGTACAGATCGAACTGGCCGCCCGGGGCGACAAACAGGTCGCCGTAACGAGGGTAGTACCATGCAGCCGAATCACTGGGGCTCTTCCAGTAAATTCCCGGACTCGAAGACTCGTTGTACTGCAATCCGGTGAGAGCCGTCGCGAAGTACCCCGGATCGGCAAAGGACTTGAAGCACAGCGTATCGCCTTCGAAGACTTCCACCGGTACATCCATGTTGCCCGGATTCGAAGTCGAGCGGGAGGCAATCAGTGCCCCCAGCTTGCCCAGGCAGCTGCCCGTGTAACAGCGTAGCGTTATCGAGGGCCCGCTGGTGAGGTCCTCGTCGATGTTGACGATGAGTATGTTCTTATCATTCCTGAAGACCTGCTGAACCGCCCCCGCGTTGTCCTTGGCCTGAAGGAAAAAGGTCCAGGGGTTCCAATCATCAACAGGGTACTCGTCGGGTAACACGACGACCGTCTCTTCCGTCCACGGGCTCCACCTGGAATCCCAGTCGGGATAGGGCACGCCTGCCGGCGGGTCATAGAATAGCTTCTTGCAGTACCGGTAAGCTACCACTTCGCCGTCGGGGTCCTCGCCGGTCCATTCGAGGCGCAGACAGGTCGGCTCGTTCGAACTCGGAGGAGCGGGCGAGACGAACCGTGCTTCCGGAAGGGCTGTAGTCGTGGTGAAGCTCTCATACGGGGGATTAGTGTCCACGGCGCCGCCGTTGTCGACCGCCCTCACGAAGAATGTGTAACTGCCGGAGCAAGCGCCGGCCGGTGAGCAGACGTCGGCGTTCAGCGTGAACGTCGATTCGGTGACGGTCACCTTCTGCCAGGTGAGGCCGTCCTCAAAAAGCGATGCTCCCAGCACCACATGGCCCGTCTGCCATGCCACCTCGTAGTACGACACGCGGCCGTCGGGGTCGCTCCCGGTCCAGATTATATGGGCCCGGTACTGCTGCTCCGGGAGGAGCTCCAGTGATTGGATAGACGTAGTCGGGGGAAGATTAGGCCCTGCGGTCCCGCCATCATCGCCGCAGGATACGGCGAGCCCCATCACCCCCAATAGCGCGATAACGGCAATCCTTCTTCTCATACACTACGCTCCGAAGTTGAGTGTAAACTCGAGACTCCTGCCCCGGTCCGGGGCGGGCATGCATATGGGTAGTATACCCCTTCTCACAATAAGTCCTCCTCCTTAATTTACTCACTTCCGGGGCGGGTCTCAAGGGTTCAACTGCAATACCAGGAAATATAGCAGGAGACGGTCATCGCGCAGTCCGGCGGGGTCAGCGGAAGAGGCCCTTCTTGATGTCCTGGCGCATCTCGTCCATGCCCTGCTCGCGGTTCTCGATCTCCCGGACCATCTGCTCTTCGGAGATTACGGTGGGGGAGATGAAGACGAGGAGTTCGGACTTGGTCGTCTGCTCGCGCTTGCTGCGGAACAGGAAGCCCAGGACGGGGATGTCGCCCAGTATGGGCGTCTTGGATATGCTCTGGAGGGTGACGTCCTTGAGGAGCCCTCCGATGATCACGGTGCCGCCGTCGGCCACCCTCACGGTGGTCTCGACCGATCTCCGGTCCACGACGGGCGTGCCGTTGAACCACTCGACGACCTCGCTGATCTCCGGGCGTATTCTGAGAAACACCGAGCCGTCGGGCGCGAGCTGGGGGGTGGCTTCGAGGGTTATGCCGACGTCGACGAACTCGACCTCGGTCTTGGAGGTGGTCGAGCCGTACTGGGTGAGCTCGGTCAGCGAGCTTACGTACGGCACTCTCTCCAGGACCTTGATGACCGCGGGCTCGTTGTTGAGGGTCGCCACCCTCGGAGCGGAGAGCAGGTCGAGGTTGGTGTCTCTGGCCAGGGCCTGCAGTATAAAATCGGCGTCGTTCCGCGAGACCTGGAACTCGAAGCCGCGATAGTCCGGCAGGTCGCCGCCCGAGCCGCTGAGCCCGGTGTCCTCCTGGCGGGCCTCCGGAGCGAGATTCTGGGCCCAGTCCGAAGTCACACCCTCCATGTCGAGAATCGACGCGTTCAGTATGCTCCAGTTGATGCCCATCTCGTCGTCGGAGCCCAGGCTGACCTCTACTATCCTGGCCTCGATCATGACCTGCTTCCGGCGCATGTCCGACAGACCGAGAAAAGCGTCGATCCGCTCGAGATTCGCGGCCCGGTCGATGACCATGACGCTGCCGGAAGCCGGGTCCACTATCAGCTGGCCGCTGTCGGAAATCAGGCTCTGCAGTTGTTCCCGGATGCCCTCGTTCACCTGGCTGCCCAAATGGAAGACCCGCTTCACGGGCCTCTGCTGGGAGACCATGATGATATCGCCCCTCATCTCCCAGCCGCATCCCACCATGGCGAGCACCGATTCCAGAGCTTCGCCGATGGTGACGTTCTCGAAATTGGCCGTGACCCGCCCCTCAATATTGTCTTCCATAACGACGCTTATGCCGTAGTCCTTTGAGAAAGCCTTGAGCACGTCGTTGATATTCGCCTCCGCAAAACTCATGGAGACAGTGGCCTGGAGAGCCTCACTGTCCTCGAAAGGGTTTCCGAAAAGCGGCACAGCCCAACAGGCTGCTGCGGCTACAACTAACGCGCACAGGGCGATAGCCTTTCTTGCCATTGGCTCATCCCCAATCAATCAATGTAGATGGTCTTCGTCCCAGTCTCATATTCGACAATAACGCTGTCTCTATTGATGGTTTTTATACGGCCGGCGCCGAGCCTGTCGCCTTCCCTGAGAAGCAGGTCTCCGGCAAGAACGTACCTGCTGTCTCCCGAGATCACGACACCGGTGATTCTGACCGCGGCGCTCCCGGGCCCGGAGGCGCCTCTCGGCTGCCCGGCGGGGCCCGCGGCCGCCGGCGAGTTGAGAACCCGTTTTCCGGTAAAAGGATTTACGCCCCATGATGCCGCCGGCTTGTACTCGCCTGTCGCCCAGGTGGGCGTCATACCGGGCCCAATGCCGTCCTCGAACAACGCCTCTTCATAGACGAGGGTCTGCTTCCTGGGTTTCCTGCCGAGGAAGTGAGCTGCGTTGTAGAGGACCACGGCCGCCAGTATGCATACAACGGCGATCTGCACTCGCCTGCTGCTCAATCTTGCTGCCATCGCTACCTCGGGATCCCGTAAAGTCTTATCGCCATGTTCACATCGACTCTGTCCTGGTCAGGAGACCTGCTCGAAAGCCCCAGATGATCGAATGTCTCCGCAGGGTAGTCCGACTGCACCGCGCTGATGAAGTCCCCGGCCTGTATCAGGTTCGATGAGAAGCTTACCGTCAGTCTCGAGAGCAGGTATTGCCGGGTCTCTTCGCCCACCCCCGCCAGCATGACCTCCTGCCTCTCCGTCTGGACGGCGTCGAACACCATTGCCGTGACTCCCGTTTGCTCCTGCGCCTTCCTGAGCGTCGCTATGAACGCCGCTATCTCAGGTATTTCCGGCACAGGGGCCGGCCCATCCGAGGCGGTCTGTCCGGCGCGGAGCCTGACTTCGAGCAGCGACCTCTGGATTTCGGCTTCTATACGCTTGAGTTCCTCTCGTTTGGCGCGCATCCTGGCCAACGCGGGGAGCAGGTCCGCGGCCACCAGCGCCGCGCTCAACAGGACCACGGTCACGAGTATGGCCAGCAGGATCTTCAGCCGACGCGTCATCTTCATTCCAGGTTTGCTCCCAGTTCGAAACGTATCGCTCCCTCGAGTTTCCTTCCCTCATATGTGAATATCGCAGGCCCCTGCGGCAGCACTTCCACGTTGCTGAAGAGCGCCGATGTCTCCATGGCCCGCGCCATTTGCGTGAGGAGGGCCTGCGTGTTGTCCATGTCAGTTACGACTCCCGATGCGGAGAGAGACCAAACGCGTACCCGACATCACGCCGGAGCTGTTCT
>CAZSBE010000024.1:0-33828 GCA_964604955.1 uncultured bacterium | reverse complement strand
ACTCGTCAGCGGTTTTCTCGCTCCCAAGATAGACGGCGCCACATACCCGCCGGCGGTCGCCGCCCGGCTCAAGCAGGGCGGCTACGAGCTAGACATAGACCCCTGGCGGGCCAGGGAGAGCCTGGATAACTGCCATCCCGATCTCAAGCGGGTGTTCGAGGCCAGGGCGCGCAACTTCATGAGCCTCTACAGGGACGACGATTACGACTTCGCCATCGTCCACTTCATGGAAACCGACAGGCTGCATCACTTCATGTGGGAGTACATGGAAAACGACGACCCCAAGTACGGGGCCCAATTCATGGACATATACAGGCAGATCGACGAATTCATAGGAAAGGTCGATGCCGAAGTCGGAGACGACGTGACCCTCTTCGTCATGTCCGATCACGGTTTCTGCACCCTGAAGAAGGAAATCTACATCAACAAGTTCCTTGAGGACAAGGGTTACCTGGTCTGCAAGCCGGAAGCCAAGTCGCTGGAGGACATGGACCCGGGGAAGACCCGCGTGTTCTGTCTCGACCCGGGCAGGATTTACATAAATCTCCAGGGCCGGGAGGCCGCGGGGATCGTCGGGAAGGACGAGTACGCGGCCCTGAAAGAGCAGGTGAAGCGGGACCTCTCCGGCCTCACCGATGAGGAGGGAACGAAGGTCGTCAGAGAAGTCCTCGCGAAGGAGGATATCTACGACGGGCCCAATTTCGAGTACGCGCCCGACCTCGTCGTGAACCCGGTCGACGGCTACGACCCCAAGGGGGCTTTCGGAAAAGACAGGCTGTCGGGCAAGGGCCCCATAGTAGGCATGCACACCTATGACGACGCCATGCTCTTCGTGCGGGGCCGGGAGCTCAAGCCGGAAGGGGCGGCGGTCATCGACGTCACCACGACCGTATTCGACGTCCTGGGCGCAGAGCGGCCCTCCGACATGGACGGCAGGTCGCTGCTGGCCTAGGGTGCGATGGTAAGATAAAAGGCCCGGGACACTCGGCGCCGGGCCTTTCTCTCGGTCGGGAATCGCTTCCGCGACCCTATTCTATGTAGCCGAGACCTCTGAGGCGTTCCTTGACCTTCTCCTCGTCCTCCTCGGAATAGGCCTTGTCCTCGCCTGACTCGCCCTTGGGAATGTAGCCGATGGTCTCGAGCGCCAGAATCACCTTCGCCACGGACTGCTCGACGCTCTCAGCATTGGTGTCGAGTATGACCTCGGCCTTCTCGGGCTCTTCGAACGGCATGTGCCAGCCGGCTATGTCGTTGATCTCGCCGCGCTCGGCGCGCTTATAGAGGCCCTTGGGGTCGCGCTTCTTGCACTCCTCGAGCGAGGCCTTGACCCAGACTTCGACGAAGTTGTCGACCATCTTGCGGGCCCGGTCGCGGTGCGCCCTCAGGGGTGAAACCGCGGCCACGATGGCGCAGACGCCGTTCCGGGTGAGCATCTTGCCCATGAAGGCGAGCCTCTTGGTATTGGTGTCCCTGTCCTTGGCGGTGAAGCCGAGGTCGGGGCTGAGGTTGGCTCTGATCTCGTCGGCGTCGAGGTTCTCAACCTTTATGCCGCGCTCCTTGAGCGCCTTCTCAACCCCCCGGCCGACTGTCGACTTTCCGGACGCCGGGACGCCCGTGAACCAGAGAAACACACCCTTCTCCATTGAACTCTCCCTTCTAGTAAGTGACGGGTTTGCCTTCCATTTCCCCGGGGATGTCCAGGCCCATCTCTCTTAGGATGGTAGGCGCTATGTCATAAATGCTCACGTCGTCGAGCTTCTTGCCGCGCTTGACCTTGGGGTCGTAGAGCAGGAATATGCCGTACTCGTCATGCACCGCGTCGTCCGGACCGACCTCCGTCTCGAATGAATGAACCGAATCGTGGCCGACCGATCCGGTGGAACGCCAGTAGAGATCGCCGAAGTACACGATCAGGTCCGGCGCCTGGTCGATGTGCGGCCCGTCGTAAACTTCCTGGGGCTTGAGCACCCTGGTGCCGATGTTCTTGCCCTTCTCGTCGGTAATGCCCCGCAGCTTCTGCGCGATTTCCTCTCTGACCTGCTCGTACTTGTCGGGATCGACGATACCGTCTTTCTCCCGGCCCTTGACGTTGAGGAAGAGCCGGCAGTAGTAACCGCCCAGACCCCAGGCCGTCGTCTTGCCCCAGTCGACCTCGACCTTGTCGAACTTGGTCACCTCGGAAGGCACGGTCTTGAGCTTCAAGTAGCCTTCCTTGATAAGCCAGTCGTTCACATTGATGGCGCCTTCCATCTTCTTCGCGCCGTGGTCGGAGACCACTATGACGACGGTGTCGTCGTCGAGCTTGGCCATGAGCTCGCCGATCCGCTTGTCGAGATACTTGTAGTATTCGAGAATGGAGTTCTCGTACTTGTTGCCGGCCTGGTACTTCCTGTGGGTCTTGTCCATGTACTTCCAGAAACCGTGATGCAGCCGGTCGAGCCCCATCTCGATGAACATGAAGAAGTGCCACGGCTTCGTGAGGAAGGCCTCGACCAGGTCGAAGCGCTGCCTGGCCATGTCCCGGATCTCCTCCAGCAGCGAGTCCTTGTCCTCCCGGCGGAACTTCTTGACGTCGATGGTGTAATCGCCCACGGCCAGCTTTATCTCGTCCTTGATGAACTCCGGGAAGGTATAGCCGCTGTTGGTATCCGGCGCCAGGAAGCCCGTGACCAGCAGGCCGTTCATGGGCTTGGGCGGGTACGTCTGCGGAACGCCGATGATGTTCGCGACGTAACCTTCGCGGTTGATGAAGTCCCAGATCGTCGGCTCGTGAATCGCCGTGGAGTTGGCGATCCACATGTCCTGGTAGGAGTACCCGCTGCGGTTACGGAAACCGAAGATGCCGAGTTTCCCCGGGTTCTTGCTCGTGACCATGCACATCCATGCGGGGCACGTGATGGGGGGGATACAGCTCTTCATCCTCCCGTAAACGCCCTCGTTCATGAGCTTCTTGAAATTGGGAAGCTGGTCGGCGTACGCGTCGAAGACGAGCTGAGGCGTGGCGCAATCCAGCCCTATTACCATGACCTTCTTCTTGAGTGCCATGCTGCTCTCCTGTTTACTCCACGAAGGGTTTGTCGAACTGCTTCTGGGCCTCGAAAACCTCCGGCCTGATCATCTCAGGGGGAGGAGTCCCGCCCTCCGTCAGCATCTTCCTGACCACGGTGCCCGAGAAGAAGATCTTCTCTTCGTCGCCGTGAGGACAGGTCCTGTCGCTTTCGAGCGCGCGGCACTTTTTGCAGTGGAAGAAATCACCGCGGACGGTGATCGGGCTTATGTCCAGGTCGCCGATCTCGGCGAAGATATCGATGGCGGCTTCGGGGTGGTAGTAATTTCCCACACCAGCGTGGTCCCTGCCCACGATGAGATGCGTGCAGCCGTGGTTCTTCCTGATGATGGCATGATGGACTGCCTCTCTCGGTCCTGCGTACCTCATCTCCATGGGCAGAATGCTGAGGAATACCCTGTCTTCCGGGAAGTACTCGCCCAGGAGCGCTTCATAGCACTTCAGAATGACTTCGTCCTTGTAGTCGCCCTTCTTCTTCTTGCCGATAACCGGGTGGATCAGCAGGCCGTCCACCAGCGAGAGCACGGTCTTCTGCATGCGCTCATGGCCCACATGCGGGGCATTCCTGGTCTGGAAGCCGGCGACCGTCTTCCAGCCCTTCTTCTCGAAGACCTCGCGGGTCTCGGCCGGAGTGAGGTTATACTCGGGGAAGGGGTCTCTCGTCGGGTCGACGAGGTCCACGTCGCCGGCCAGGAAGACGTCCTTCATCTCCATGGTCGACCTGACGCCGGGGTGCTCCAGGTCGTCGGTGCCGAACACGGCCTTGGCGATCTTCTGTTTAGGGTATGTGTATTTCTCGCTGAGGTGAAGGATGGCAACCGGCTTGCCCGCTTCGCTCTTGAGGCATACATCCTCGCCCTTGCTGAGCCCGGCGGCTTCGGCTTCAGTCACGTCGAGAAGAATCGGCACGGTCCACGGGACGCCGCTGGCCAGACGCATCTTCTCAAGTACGGGCACGAGGTCGGCCGTGCCGATGAACCCTTCGAGCGGGCTGTAACGCCCACAGGCGATGTTGCGGATGTCCTTCACCGTCTCGGCGTCGACGGTGACGCTCTTCATTCCCTCGATGCTCCCGAGGGCCTTCCGGAGCTTGTCGCCTTCCAGCTGCCTGTTGACCAGTTTTCCCCCATGAGGCTTGATCATTGATTCCATTCCCTCCTCAAACACTTGAGAAATCCCCAACGTATATGATGGTGCCGCTCAGGCACTCCCCCAATTATATATATCTCGGCATGGTTGCGCAACACGGTTAGCACCTTTATTTGCATGGAGTTGCGGCCTTCCGCCGGGCCCCGGTCGCCTATCCGTCACTTACCCAGGCCCAGCATATCGATGATGGCAGGGAACACCCCCGAAATGTGAAGGTCGCCCTCCGGAACGGGGCGGTCCGAGCCGTAGAGCATGAAGACGCCGAACCGGGCGTGGCCACCCGATACCTTCTTGTGAGTGGTGGTCATGCCGAGCGTCCCGCAGTAGAGAGTCCGGTCCACGCCGTAGGTGTCCTTGAGTTCGAACACGATGTCCGGGTACCGGTCCACGCTTGTCCCGGAGAACACCTCCTCTCGCCGCCTGGCGTAGAGCACGACCGGCTCTCCCTGCCTGTCCACAAGGCCCAGTAGCAGCGAGATGAGCCTGTCCCGGAGACCCTCGTAGTCCTCCCGCGATGCCTCGATGAGTTTCCGGTTCATCTCGATGCCGCTGAATGAAGTGCCGCCCCCCAGGTCCGAGACCCAGGCAAGGCTCGCGTCCTTCTCGGTGGCATAGGATGATGACTTGAGGCTCTTGCGTTTCTCCCTCGGGATCATGTGCGCGAGCTTGTAGACCCAGTCCTCGAGGTCGAGCTTCTGCATGACCGTCAGAAACGCGTTCTTGGTCCTCTCGATAAGGGCCACGGGGCTCATACGGCCTGCGCCGCCCTGCCTGCAGGCGAGATACCCTTCTCTTCTCAGGACCTCGTTTATGAAGACCGCGTTGGGAGGCCTCATCCCGTGCCCGTGGTCGCTTACGATGAGAAGCGCCTGGCCTGGCGAGAGCCGCTCCATGAAGTCGCCTATTATCTCGTCGAAGAGCACGAAGAAGTCCCTGATGGCGTTCTCGAACTCGTTCCTGCCCGGATGGGTGGGGTCGGCCGTGTCCATGAACCGCCACAGGAAATGCAGGGCACGGTCCAGGGTGAGAAACGAGAGGAAGAAGAGGTCCCATTCTTCGAGGTCCAGCAGCTCGAGGCCGAACCTGGCGAGGTCGCGGGTTACCGACTCTGTACGCTCGATGAAGGCCGGGAGCTCGCTCTTTCTCGGAAAATCGGTCATGCCCCCGAGCTCGGGGATGTCGTACCGCGAGAGGATATCGGGCGGCTCCGCCTGCACCTGGCCGGTTATGAACACGGGCCCGTTCACCATTATGCCGTTGAGCTTCCATACCGGATAGGCCATGAGCGGGTTTATGACGCATACCCGCCTTCCCTCATCGCTGGCCCGGTCCCAGAAGGTCTTCCCGACCAGCGCGCTCGTCTGGAGGTCCGAGCCGCGCTTGAAGTCGAGATAGTCCATGGTGTCCACGATGCCGTGTTCCCAGGGGTGCATGCCCGTGAAGATGGTGACCCAGGCGGGGATGGAGTCGGGCGGCTTGGTGGACTCGAGCCGCCGGAACGCCCCCGCTTTCATTATCCTGGAGATGTTGGGAAGGTCGCCCAGGTATTTCTGGATGAGATCGGGGTCCAGGGCGTCTATTCCGAGTATGACCAGTTTGCCCAAACTACTTCTCCCTGCTTATTACTCCCTCGATTTCCCTGCGGATATCGGCCTGCACCTGCTCGACTGCCGCGGTGGCGTCCACGACGCCCGCTCCGACCCGCTCGGCGATAATGTGATAGACCGGATAGCGGGACTCAAGGTACTCGATTGACGGTATGTCGTCTTTCCGCCTCATGCTCACCTCGGGCGGTATCTCCAGGAGCACCACCCTGTCGGGTTTGGGAAAGAGGCGGTAGAAACGCGAATCGAGCAGCCGCTCGGTCTCGCGGCCGGCGCTTCCGAAGGCCGAATCGATGTCGATCATCGAGTCATACACGTAGCGGTCGAGTATCACCGTGGTGACGTCCGCGGGCAGGCGGCCGAGCGCCTTCCTGAGACTTATATAGTGGTCAAGCAGCGTCGACGAACGCCAGACGCTGCGGAGCAGGGGATTTTTGAACATGGACTTTTTGGACCGGGTGTACTTCTCGTAGGTGGCGCGGTCGGCGATGCCTTCGCCGCGCTTGGTCTCGCGCGGTCCCCCCAGAACCGACTTGCCGAGCCTGATGAGAGGCGCCGTGATGTAGGACTCGCCGCGCATCCAGATGACCGCGGCCTTCTCGCCCCTGGCGTTCAGCCAGTCGGCGAGCATGTTGGCCTGCAGGGTCTTGCCGCTGCCGTCCAGGCCCATGAGCACTATGAGCTTGCGCCTCATGCGATCTCCTGTTCCATGGCTCTCAATATCTCTTCGGCGACATTGTCCCAGGTGAGGCCGGCGACCAGGTTTCTCGTTCCCACGCCCTCAAATGCCATCGCGCTCCGGAACTTCTCGGCGAACTCGCCTTCGCCGCCACAGATGAACAGGCCGTTTCCCTCCGCAAAGAGGTCCGGAATGCCGCCGAATGCCGTGGTCACCACCGGCAGGTTGGTAGCCATCGCCTCGAGCACCGAAAGCGGTATCTCGATCGCGCCCTTCAGGTTGAGGGTCGGGAAGACATAGCAGTCGGCCATCCTGTAGACTTCTTCGATGTTGTCGACGTATTTGTCTATGACCGCGACCGATTCCCTTCGCAACCACTCTCTGACCCCCGGGTCAGGCACGGTGCTCGTGCTGGTAACGACAGCCAGCCGCGCTCCGTCAAGCGGCAGCTGCTTCAGGAGTTTGAGGTTCCGCCTTGTTGAGACATGTCCTATGTGAAGCGCTATCCTGCCCCCGCCCAGCCCGTATTTTTCTTTGAGCCGCTCCTTCTCGCCCGCTTCGGGAGGCCTGAACCTGCGGGTGTCGACCCCCAGGGGTATGCGCCTGGCCCGAACCCCCGCCTCCTCCATGATGGCCTGGCTCCCGGTCGAGAGCACGAGGGCGAGCCTGGGCCGGATAAAGGAGATGAAGCTCCTCACGACCTCCGAGAAGCTCCGCCTCTGCAGAGACAGTACTACAACCGGCTTTCCGCCTGACTGCACCCTTATCATCTTGGCCCTGGTCATACTCATCGGCGTGGCGGAAGTCTGCGGGATGTAGAGGATCGCGTCACAGTCGATTCGCTTGAGGCGGCTGGAAAAGGCCCCACCGAGCAGGAGCTTGTTGGACGGCAGGTTCTCGACCTCGAAGGGCAGCTCGCCGTAACGCGACGCGAAAACCGTGGTGCGGCGCCTCACGGCTATCGCAGCCGCGATCTCGGAGGTCGCCTTCTTAAAGCCCTCGTCCAGAGGAGAGGATATGTCTTCGCTGACTATGGCAATCTTTTCCAATGTCACCATCGCTTTCATCCCATTGTATTTGGTGCCGGAGAGCCGGTCAAGCCAACGTTTTGGATGGGGTCAGGTCTTTGGATGGGGTCAGGTCTTAAAATGCACAATGCGGTATTCGGACCCTGCGCCCCGAAAGAGTGTTTGAACCCCGCAGATACTCTGCTGTATACTGCCCCCGGGCCGGTTTCACTGAAACGGAGGGGAAATCCATGCGGTGTCTCTTGTTGCTTGCGCTCTTGTGCCTTTCAGCCGCGGTGCCCGCTTACCCGGCCCCGGTCCCGGCCGGAGGTCCCGATTCCCTCTGGTCCATGGCCGTTTCTCTCGCCGAGGCAAACACCAGGTGGGTTCCGGGAACCATATACATGCGAATGCAGGAAGTGGACAAGCACGGCGAGCCCAAGGACGAGGGAGGGCATGAAGTCTGGACCCGCCTCTATCTGGGCGAGGACGGGGAGGTCGCCTCCGAGATGATAAAAGTGCTCGACGATGGGGAGGATGTCACGGAGGAGGAGAGGGCGAGGCTGGCCGGGGAGGAGGCCGGCGAGGATGATGATGACGGGGATGGCGGCCACATGACTCTTGAGGGGTACAGCCCCTTCGACCCGGGGCATCAGGATAGGATAGTGGTGCTTGCCACCGGCAGGCAGGAGGAAGTTGATGGCCGGCAGTGTTTCGTGTTCGAATTCGAGGATGAAAGAGAGGGGAAAGACAGGGAAGAGAAAGTGCTCGGGGAAGCCTGGCTTGAAGCGGAGACAGGCATACCACTAAAGCTCGGATACACGACCGACCCTCTCCCGAAGCGCGTCAAGAAGATGTACACCACAGTTCTATATGATTACGACGGGCCCGATGCCTGGTATGCGGGGAGCCTGAGCCTGAAGGCAACGGGAGGCATTCTGTTCATAAAGAAGCACTTCAGCATGAGCCTGGCCTTCAGCGATTACTGGCGAATGCCGGAGGAGGCTGACTCCGCAGGCGCGGACGTGGATGAAGCGGTCCCGCAATAGCGGCGCACTCGCCCGGCTCTGGATGAGGGGGGACGGCATTGCCGCGCAAACGCAAGCCCATAGCTCTTGACGCCTATGAGAAGCTGGCCGCGAGGTATGCGGCTCAGGTCGATGAGAAAGCCGAGAACGCATATCTTGAAATGCCGGCCACGCTCTCGCTGCTCCCGAACGTGGGGGGGAAGCGTGTGCTTGACGCCGGCTGCGGCCCGGGACGCTATACCGAGTGGCTGCTCGACCGCGGTGCAGACGTGGTGGGCCTTGACGTGAGTCCCGCGATGATCCGCCAGGCGAGAAAGAGGGTCGGCAGGCGGGCCCGGTTCCACGTCGCCGACCTCGGCAGGGCGCTCGACTTCCTCGATAGCAATACCTTCGACCTGGTGCTTGCACCCCTCGTTCTGGACTACATAGAGGATTGGCAGCCGCTGTTCAGGGAATTCAACCGCCTGCTCAAGGGCTTCGGCCCGCTGGTCTTCTCCTGCGGTCATCCCATGGCGGATTATGAGCGGCACCCGGGCGCCGACTACTTCGCAATCGAATACATCGAGGACGAGTGGCTGGGCTTTGGAATCCCCGTGACCGTGCCGTGTTACAGGCGCCCTTTCGGCGCGATCCTCTCGACTCTCGTTCGAACCGGTTTCGCTCTGGAGAAGTTCCTGGAGCCCCGCGCGGGTGAAGAAGTGAAAAAGAGGGATCCGGGGGCATACGAGAGGCGTCACAGGCTGCCTGGTTTCATGGCGGTGCGCGCGCGCAAGACCACCGCCTAGGGAGCGTCGCATGGCAAGAAGGAAGGAAGAGTGCCTGCTCTGCGAGGAGGTCCGTGAAGAGTTCAGGAAGGAGAGCCCTTACTGGGTCGCGGACCTCAGGGTGTCGACGGCCTTCGTGGCCCGCAACCAGGTCTGCCGCGGGTACGTGGTGCTCATTTACAACAAGGCGCACGCCACGGAGCTCTATCATCTCAAGCGGGAAGACCGCATAGCGTTCATGGACGACCTCGTGGACATAGCGTCCGCGATTGACAGGGCCTATTCGCCGCATAAGATGAACTATGAACTCCTCGGCAATCTCGTGCCCCATCTGCACTGGCACATTATCCCGCGCCGCAAGTCGGACCAGATCGAGCTCACGCAGCCGGTGCTCGGCAAGGACTATGCGGAGATAAGGCTCTCGCCGGAGGGATACGCCGAGATCATCGCCGAGATTCGAACCCATCTCTAGGGTGCCGGGGGCGATCGGGCACCCGCATCATTGACAAACGCCGGGGAAATGGTATACTTGTCGTGATAGCTTGATTTTCTTCAATCCCGAAAGGAGGCGTGATTTAGTGACTGCAGGACATATGAACACAAGTGCAGGGTCGCGCCCCGGGATACCTCGCAGGTAGTTTCAACACCGAGGTACCAGGGCGTCCCCGCCTGGGACGTCTATCTTTTCGTTTTCCCTCCCGGGCCGTGGCCTGAGCATTACTTCGACTGAGGGAACGGGTTCCGCCCCGGAGTCAATACGGATGCGCTTTAATCACCTGGACCAAAGGAGGGCGCTGAATGAATGCGGTAACTTCGGCATTGAGGTGTTTGAGCACTATGGTTTGCGGAGGTGGACGCTGTGGCTGAGCGTTCGTGTTGTCTAAACCTGAATAATTCCTCCGTGAGCCGGAATCTAACTCACGAGGAGGATTGAGATAATGCAGTTATCTACACTGGGATGGGATTCGCATTTCGACGAGTCCTTCCAAGAATACAGGTCTCAGGATCTGCTGCCGGCCAGGATAGCCCTGGAGCACAAGAGTCAGTACCTGGCGTACTCGGAGCTGGGCGAGCTCAGCGCGAAGGTCAGGGGCAAGCTCCGCTTCGAGGCCGGTTCGAAGGAGAGCATGCCGGCTGTAGGCGACTGGGTGGCGGTCAGGCCGCTGGACGGTGACTCCCGCGCCATCATATATGGCGTCCTGCCCAGGAAGAGCGCCTTCTTGAGGAAGGTGGCATGGGTCAAGACCGAGAGCCAGGTGCTGGCGGCCAACGTGGACGTGGTGTTTCTGGTTATGGGCCTGGCCAAAAACTTCAACCTGCGGAGGCTGGAGCGCTATCTCACGCTGGCCTGGGAGAGCGGCGCCATGCCGGTCGTGCTTCTCAACAAGGCCGACCTGTGCGAAGACGTCGACTCGAAGATCGCCGACGTGGGAAACGTCGCCTTCGGTGTTCCCACACACGCGATCAGCGCGAAGGATGGCACGGGACTCGATCTCGTCACCGACCACGTCGGGCCGGGCCGGACCGCGGCGCTTCTGGGTTCGTCGGGTGTAGGCAAGTCGACCCTTATTAACCGGCTCCTGGGGACCGAGCGCCAGGTCACGGGCGAGGTCCGCGAGGCCGACGGCCGGGGAAGGCACGTGACGACTTCACGCGAGCTCGTGGTGCTCCCGGGTGGTGGAGTGGTCATCGACACGCCCGGTATGCGCGAGCTCCAGATGTGGGCGGACGAGGAGAGCCTCAAGGGCACCTTCGACGACATCGAGTCCCTCGCGGTGGAGTGCCGCTTCAGAGACTGCACGCATGAGAGCGAGCCCGGGTGTGCCGTCAGGCAGGCCGTCGAAGACGGCGATCTGGAGACCAAGCGGGTCACAAGCTACAAGAAGCTCAAACGCGAGCTCGCGGTGCTTGCCACGCGCAGGGACCAGCGGGCAAAGCTCGACATGAAGAGCAAGCAGAAGCAGCTTGCCAGGCGCATCAGGCAGATGCAGAGATTCAGACAAAAGCCATAGCCAACGGGATATTGAGGCTGTAAGATTGCCGGCAGAAACCAGCAAAAGGACCTGCGATGGAGCTCAAGAAGGAACTGACGCTGCTGGACGTGTTCTGCATCGCGAGCGGGGCGATGATCAGCTCCGGGTTGTTTATCCTGCCCGGTATCGCGCACGCGGAGGCGGGACCTGCGGTGGTGTTATCGTATGTCTTCGCCGGGATGCTTGCCGCGACCGGCATGCTGAGCCAGGCGGAGCTGGTCTCGGCCATGCCCAAGGCGGGCGGGACCTACTTCTATGTCACCCGCACGCTGGGCCCGGCCGTGGGGACGGTGGATGGACTGATAACGTGGTTCTCCATTTCCTTAAAGAGCGCCTTTGCGCTCGTCGGTATGGCGGCTTTCGCCGGCATATTTCTGAAAATGAACATGCAGGCGGTCGCTACGGGCCTGTGCCTGTTCTTCATCCTCATTAACCTCGTCGGCGTCAAACAGGCGAGCAGGACTCAGGTCGCTCTTGTACTGGGCCTGCTCGCCATCCTCATTTTCTATGTGGCCCGCGGGGTCCCCGCGATGAGGATACAGAACCTGGAGCCTTTTGCGCCCAGGGGGACCTCGGCCGTATTCCTGACTGCGGGAATGGTATTCGTGTCCTATGGCGGGCTTCTCAAGATCGCGAGCATCGCGGAGGAGGTAAAGGATCCGGGCAGGACCATACCGCTCGCGATGATACTGTCGCTCGTCATAGTGGGGCTTCTCTACATGCTCGTCGTGCTCGTCACCACGGGCGTGCTGGACGCCAACCTTCTGGATAACTCGCCCACGCCCATCTCTGATGGGGCCGGGGCTTTCATGGGCCGTCCCGGATGGATAATCATGGGCGTCGCGGCGTTGCTTGCTTTCATATCGACAGCCAATGCCGGCATAATGGCCGCGTCGCGCTATCCGCTTGCGCTGAGCCGCGACGGCCTGCTTCCCGGGTTCATGCGCAAGATACACCCCCGGTTCAAGACGCCGTATGTCTCGATTCTGATCACCGGCGCGCTGATGATTCTGGCGCTCTTCATGAGACTCGATACCCTGGTCAAGGCGGCATCGACGGTTCTCATCCTCACCTACATATTCTCCTGTGTCGCCGTCGTCATCCTGAGGGAGAGCCGCATCCAGAACTACAGGCCCCGGTTCCGCGTTCCGCTCTACCCGGTGCTCCAGATCGCCGGAGTCTGCGGCTTCGTGTTTCTGCTTTACAGTATGGGGCTGGCTTCGCTGTTCTCCAGCCTGGCTATCATCATGGCCGGCGTCATCGTGTACTGGTTATACGGGCGCGGGCGGGCCAGCAGCGAGTTCGCGCTTCTGCACCTTATCGAGCGGATCACCGCCAGAGAGATCACCACCCGTTCGCTCGAGACAGAGCTGAAGGACATAATCCGCGAACGCGATGACATCATTCAGGACAGGTTCGACAAGGTGATCGAGGAGAGTATCGTCCTTGACATCGACGAGGCTATGGATGTCGAGCCGTTCTTCAGGCTGGTTTCGGAGGCCATGTCCGCGCACCTGGGCCTCGTGCCCGGCGAGATTCTGGAAGCCATCCATGAGAGGGAGAAGCAGAGCAGCACCGTGCTTCGCCCCGGGCTTGCGATCCCCCACATCGTCATCGAGGGCGAGAAAACCTTCGATATCCTGCTCGCGCGCTCGCGCGGAGGCGTCAAGTTCTCAGAGGACGCCACGCACGTGCATGCCGTATTCGTGCTCGTGGGCACGCTGGACGAGCGCAACTTCCACCTCAGAGCGCTGTCGGCCATCGCCCAGATCGTCCAGGAGCCCCGTTTCGAAGAGAAGTGGATGGCGGCCGATGGCAGGGAAGCGCTGAGAGACATCGTGCTTCTTGGCGAACGCCGGCGCTAGTCTGCAATCTTCTGCCCATAACCGCGCCTTTTTGCGCAATTGCCTGCGAAACGGCGCCCCGACCATGGAACACTTCTTGCTGTAGAGGGAGAGGTCGACCTCGCTTCACATGCAGCCCCCCGGCGCGCCAGGACTGTTTGTCTCGCTATCTTCTTGATTTATATTGAATTAGGAGCCTGCGTGCGTTAAAATGGAAAATACAAGCTATGTCCGAAAGGAGAGAATGGTGCAAAAGAGAGTTCATGCTGCTGCAGTTTTCACACTCGGGGTGATAACCCTGATTGCCGCCTCGTTCACGGTCACCCATGCCGGGGCGATCGTCATCACACATGCCTCGACGGACACGTCCGCGATTCCCGGGGTGTGGATTGATGCGGCCCGGACCGCCATCAAGATGCACTACGCCCATACTTCACATGGCGGGCAGCTCACCACGGGACTCAGCCGGATCGAAGCGGGAGACGCCGCCTATGGCGTTGCAATAGGCTACTCCTCGCTGCCGGTGGAGGCCGGCGCCCTCTGCATATTCGATGGCCAGGAGCACGCTACCTACATTACACCCGATTTGTACTGGGAAACCGACACGGGACTCGATTACACGCGCGCCGTGCTGGACAACAACCCCTCGATCAACGTATCCATGTGGTCGTGGTGCACGCAGCTCACATATTACACGCAGGCGCAGTGCCAGGCCTACCTGGATGCGGTTTCGATGCTCGAGGCCGAGTACCCGGCCGTCAGGTTCGTCTACATGACATGCAATGCGCAGGCCACGGGCAGCTCGGGTTACAACCGGTACCTCAACAATGAGATGATACGTCAGCACTGCCAGGACAACGACAGGATCCTGTTCGATTTTGCGGACCTGGACGCGTGGTGGTATAACCCGTCCGGGGGCTGGGAGTTCTCATCATACGAATACAGCGGCGCCGACGTACCGCTCGAGCACCCTCAGTTCAACGGCGATGAGGCCGCTCATACGACTTACGAGAGCTGCGAACAGAAGGGCAAGGCCGTCTGGTGGCTGGTTGCCAGGCTCGCCGGCTGGCCGGGTAGCGGGGCCGGCGTCGACGGCGGCGGGCGGCAAGAGCCCGTCCTCTGCGCTCAGCCGAACCCGTTCACCTCGGCTACCATGATCACTTTCACGGGGCCCCGCACGGGCATCGGGGAAGCAAGGGTCTTTGATGTCTCGGGCCGGTGCGTTCGCTGCTTCGGCGGTGCGTATGCAGACGGCGCGCAAAGCATTGTCTGGGACGGCAAAGACGACGGCGGCCGCCCGGTAGGGGCCGGCGTGTACTTCGTGAGCCTGGATCATGATGGCGACCCTGACATCATAGGCAAGCTCGTGGTCCTGCGGTAGGCGGCTCCGCAAAACCCGGTTGAGTTTCGGGCCGCCGGCCACTACACTCAGGGCGAGCATTCCCGGTGGGCTTCTCACGGAGGAGAACGCCTGTGCAAGACCACGGCGGATGTGCAACGCTTCTGCTCAATGAGAGCGAATTCGACATAATGAGGCATATGGGTCCGGGAAATGGAGGTCGTAATGGAGACTCATGGCAGGGGAGCGGATGGAGACCGGGACGCCTACGCGGACTTCGCCGACCGCTATGACCTCTTCTTCGGACACTTTGAGGCTCATAGCCCACAGCTCAGCACGTTCTTCGCGAAGGTGTTCGAGGACAACGGCGTCGGGCGGGTCCTCGACTGCGCATGCGGGACGGGGCGCCACCTCTATCTCTTCCACAAACTCGGCTTCGACGTGGTCGGGTCGGATATCTCGCCGGCCATGCTCGGAAAGGCCGGGGAGAACCTTGCCGGGCGCGGCATCGACATCCGCATGGAGCGGGTTGATTACCGCGGTCTCCCCGGGCACTTCGTGGAGAGATTCGACGCCGTGGTATGCCTCACCAGCGCCATCTGCGAGATGCCGGACTCGGTTGAGGTGCTGAAGGCCTTCAAGAGCATGCGCGGGGTGCTGCGGGACCGCGGCATTCTAATTCTCTCGCAGGGGACGACCGACAGGCAGTGGGCGGTGCGGCCCAGGTTCATCCTGATCGAGGACAACAGGGACTATACGAGGCTCTTCGTCGTCGACTACCTGGGCAAAGGCGCCCGCTACAATGTCGTGGACGTCTTCCACCGTGGCGATGAAAGCGAGGTCAAGACCTGGGGAATCGACTATCCTCACCTGATGTTCCGCGACGACCAGGAGAGCCTTCTCAAGTCGGCGGGCTTCAGGGGAGTCGAGTTCTACGGTTCATATGCCCTCGAGCCCTATTCCGCGGAGACCAGCAATCACCTCATCACCGTGGCCCACGCCTAGGCCGGCACGGCGGCTGCGGTTGTGCATTTCAAGACCTGACCCCATTGTGCATTTCAAGACCTGACCCCATCGGGTAGATTCTTGTGGCGGACGTGTGGGCGAACTGCTATAACCGTTGGAGTAGCAACCGGAACAACCCATCGAATCGAGGGCGCATGAATCTCAGCAAGCTCATTGGCGAGTTCCCCGCCGAGGAGAGCCTCTGCAACCAGCCGAGGCCGTACTCCAATCACTCCGTTGAAATGAAATCCGTCTTCACCCCCCAGGAGCGGGCCGAGATGCTCGAAAGCGTCGGGCTCAATGTCTTCTACTTCCCCTCGGAGATGATCACGGGCTGCGACCTGCTTTCCGACTCGGGCACCACGGCGATGACCAATGAGCAGTGGGCCGCGCTTCACATGGGAGACGAGTCCTATGGTTCCAACAGAGGCTACTTCATGCTGGCCGACCAGATACGCGAGACGTTCGGCGAGGATTTCTTCTTGAGCCCCAACAGCGGCCGGCCCAACGCGTTCATCTTCCATCAGGGCCGGCCCTGCGAGGACGCTCTGTTCACCATACTGAGCCGGGAGGGCACGGGCCTGGTCATACCCTCGAACGGCCACTTCGATACGACGCAGGCCAACATAGAGGCCAACAACATAGAGGCCCTCAATCTGTTCTGCCCCGAGTTCAAGGACGACGCGTCGGACTTCCATTTCAAGGGCAATATCAACATCCCCAGGCTCAAGAGACTGTTGGAGGAGTCCGCCGACAGGGTGCCCGTGGTGTTCATAACCATAACCAACAATACGGGCGGCGGGCAGCCCGTGTCGCTGGCCAATATCGCGGAGGCCAGCGAAATCGCGCATTCCTACGATATTCCCATCTTCTTCGACGCGTGCCGGTTCGCCGAAAACGCCTGGTTCATCAAGCAGTATGAGAAGGGCTACCGGAACAAGTACGTCTGGGACATCGTCAGGGAGATGTTCTCCCATGTCGACGGCTTCACCATAAGCTTCAAGAAGGACGGCCTGTCCAACATGGGTGGTGGGCTCTTCTTAAGGGACGACGGCTGCTTCGTGCGGAAATACCCGGGTATACCCGACGCCCTCTTCAATTACCAGATCATCAAAGAAGGCCACCCCACCTACGGCGGTCTTGCGGGCCGGGAGATCATGGCACTGGTCGTGGGGCTGCGCACGGTGACCCAGGAGAAATATCTCACGCACAGGATCAACCAGGTCCAGAGGTTCGGGCAGGCCATGGTCGAGCACGGGATTCCAATCCTCACGCCGGCCGGCGGGCACGCCGTTTATCTCGACGTGAACAAGTTCTTCGCCGGTACCCGGCTCGAGCCCGAGGATTTCGCCGGTATTTCCTTCACCGCCCTTCTGCTGGCGGGTTACGGGCACAGGGCGTGCGAGCTCGGGAATTTCGCCCTCGGCGCCTACGATAGAGAGACCGGCAGGACCGCGCTGCCCGAAGTCAATTTCGTGCGCTTCGCCATACCCCGGCTCAAGTATGAGAGGCAGGACCTCGACTCGGTCGTCGAGGCCGTCCAGGGTCTTTACAGGGGGCGCGACTCCATCCCCGCGGTGGACGTCATCTACGGCAGGGAGCTCAGTCTCCGCCACTTCAAGGCGCGGTTCAGGCTCCGCACAGGCGGGGGAAAGTCGTGATGAAAGAGACCGTCGACCGCATACTCAGGGCCGAGGCCGAGGGCAAGAAGATCATCGAGGAAGCCCGGGCCAAAGCCCGGAGCCTTGTTGACGAAGCCAGGGCGGGGAAGGCAGAACTTCTGGAGAAGGCAAGGGAGGACGCGCGCTCACGGGCGCGCCGGGGCCTGGACAAGGCGAAGACCGACGCCGTGGCCGAGGGTGAGAGGATCGTCGCCGAGGCCAAGAAGCGCGCCGGGCTGCTTGTAAGCGGAGCCACCTTGAAGGACCGCGGCTTCATAGAAGCGAGCATCAGGAAGGTCGGCGGGTTAGAGTGATGAAGTCCCTGGCGAGATACGCAGTCGCGAACGCCGTCACGAGGACGATGCTGTCGGAGTTCCTGACCCGCGAGGACTTCGACTCGATCGTCCGCGCCGCCTCCATCGAGGAGGCCTGGGCGGTGCTGGGCCGTACTTCCTATGGTGGACGCATCCCCGATGACGTAAAGGCCGATGAGCTCGGGATCGAGAAGGCCCTGAGGGAAGTGACAGCCCACAGGTTCAGGCGGGCCGTGAGGCACCTGCGGGGCAAGCCCGCGGAGGTCGGCATTCTGCTGCTCTCGCGCTGGGAGCTCGACAACCTGGAGTTCGCGTTGAGGCTGTGGCACGGCAGGGACGCGTCTCTCGACCAGTACATCACTGTGCCGTCCTTTGTTTACAATATCCCGCTCTACGAGATAACCGCGGCCGCGTCGATCGACGAGGTGGCTCTTGCGCTGAGGCGCACGCCCTTTTTCGAGCCCGTGGTGTCAGGTTCCGCGGCTTACAAGACCAAGGGGTCGATCTTCTACGTCGAGCTTGCCCTGGAGTCCGACTACTATGCGAGGCTCCTCAAGGCAATAGCCGGGCTGGGGGGGAAGGACAGCGCCGATGGCGAGCGGATGATCGCCTCGGAGATCGACCGCCTCAATATCTCCTGGCTCGCTCGGCTCGTTGAGTACTACAATGTGCGGGACACGGAGGTCTACCAGTACATGATTCCCGGACCGTCCCGCATCTCCAGGCGCCTCGCGGCGCCCGGGGATGCCGGTCCGGCTTTCGCAGATATCACCTCCGAGCTTCTGGAGAGCCGCCCTGCTTCAGATGGCAAGGCGCGCCCCAGTCTCGAAAGGCTCACGCTCCTGGAGAGCGTGGTCGCCGAGATGGGCGTCGCTATCGCCCGTGGACTTCTTGCGGGGTATCCTTTCAGAATAACGAGCACGATTGCCTTCTACATTCTCAGCCGGGTTGAGCTGAGAAATCTTGCCACGGTATTCGTGGGCAAGGCGCGCGGGTTGGCGGACACGGCCATTTCACAGAGGCTCCAGGGCCTGGGGTAAGAGAGCATGCTGGTTCCTGAGAGGATGAAGCGCCTGAGCGTCGCGATTCTCAGGGATGACATGGAAGCGGTTCTCGAGGAAATCGCCCGGGCGGGGGTGCTTCACCTCACCAAGATAGAGGAGATCGACGAATGGGCGGATGCTCTTGAGTCGGTTGGCGTGAGCAAACTCTCGATGGAGTACATCAAGCGCCAGCGGCGGTTGAGGAGCCTTCTCGACCAGGTTGCCCCCGGGGCCCTCGATGAACCGGCCGGTGGGGCCGGGGAGGGTGAGGACATTGGGCTCATAGAAGTCGCCGCGATAGACAGCGAGGCCGCCGCCGTCGAGAAAGAGCTCGAGCCCGTCCTGGATGCGCGGAAGCAGCTCAATGACAAGCTCGCCGAACTCACGCGCTTCAAGTCCCATGTCGAGGCCCTGGGTCCCGCCGGGCTGCCGCTGGCTGGGCTGGAGCGCTCGACTCTTCTGGCGAGTGCGGTCGGCACGCTGGAGGAGAAGAGCCTGCCGATGCTCTCCGAGAGGCTCGCGGGTGTCCCATCGACCGTGCTGCCTTTCAACAGGGCGGGGAAGAGCATCGATGTCGTCGTAATCGTGCTCAGGAAGGACAAGAGCGTATTGGAAAGCGCGCTCAAGGACGTCGGTTTCGAGGACATAGAACTCCCGGATAACATTACGAGCGTGCCTTCTGGCCCGGCCTCAAGGGTGGACGAGGAGATTGCCGCGGTGGAGGGCAAGCTCGAGCACCTGGCGGCGGACCTGGAGGAGTCGACACGGACGGCCGTCCCCAGGCTGCTGGTTCTCCTCAAGAAGGTGGAGGCCGCCATACTGCTGACGAGGATAAAGTACTACTGCAAGCTTACCGAGAAGACCTGTGTCTTCTCGGGATGGGTCCCCGGGGACAGGGCGGAGTCGCTCGCCGGGAGGATCCGGGAGAGGACCGAAGGCCGGGCGGTCGTCGAGGTGGTGGATGCGGATTCGATACGCAAGGTTCGAGAGGGCCGGGTCGAAGTGCCCGTGCTTCTCAAGAACCCGGCGCTTCTCAAGCCTTTCCAGATGCTGGTCTCCGGCTACGGCATGCCTTCATATAACACAATCGATCCCACGCTCTTCGTCGCAGTCACTTTCCTTCTAATGTTCGGCATGATGTTCGGCGACGTCGGGCACGGCCTGGTGCTGCTGATAGCGGGCATACTCGCTTCAGTAAAGTCGCTGCGGTTCAAAGACATCGGCAAGCTCGTGGCCGCCTGCGGGGGCGCGTCGGCCGTCTTCGGCCTGCTCTACGGCAGTTTCTTCGGCCTGGAGAATCTCATCCCGACGGTGTGGGTGAAGCCCCTGGAGGGGATCACCGATCTATTCAAGGTGGCGATCGGCTTCGGCGTCGTGGTCGTAAGCCTGGGCATTATTCTCAACATCGCCAACTCCGTCCGATCGCATTCATTTGTCGAGAATTTCTTCGACAAGTCGGGACCGCTGGTCGGCATCATTTACTGGTCGGGCATCGGCATTGCCGTCACCTTCATGATGTCTTCGGGACGGCTGCCGAATCCGGTCATCTTTGTCGGGCTCTTCATTCTGCCTCTCGCGCTCTTCTTCATGAAGGGGCCCATCCTCAGGATCATCGGCAAGCGCCGCGAGGCCTTCCCCGAAGGCCCGGGCACCTACATAATGGAGGGGCTGGTAGGCATACTCGAGATTCTCATGGGGTATCTTGCCAACACGGTGTCTTTCATACGAGTCGCCGCCTTCGGCCTCGCGCATGCCGGGCTGTTTGTCGCCGTCTTCAGCCTTGCGAAGCTGGTCGCCGCCAAGCCAGGCGGGTTAGTGGCATCCTGGATAGTGCTGATCCTGGGCAATGTCCTCATCATTCTTCTCGAGGGGCTGGTCGTGACTATTCAGGCTCTGCGGCTCGAGTATTACGAGTTCTTCAGCAAGTTCTTCAGGCCGTCTACATCGGAATACAAACCTGCCTTCATGGGCAAGTTCGTCGGAACAGAAAACGTGAAAGGTGGTGGGTAGTTTGAGAAGCAGTTCAGGCATGAGAAAGTGGATTGCCGTTTCGTTTGTCGCGGTCGTCGTCGTGCTGATGGCGGTCATGATCTCGTCCGCGGCGCGAGCGCAGATCGATCGCGGGGGCCAGGCCGCCGCGGCCGACAGCGGCAACATCAAATGGGCGTTCCTTGCGGCCGCGATAAGCACGGGCTTTGGCTGCCTCGGCGCCGGCATCGCAGTGGCGTATGTGGGGGCGGCGGCGGTGGGTGCCGTCGGGGAGAAGCCTGAAGTGGCGGGCCGTACGCTCATTTTCGTGGGTCTGGCCGAGGGCATCGCCATTTACGGGCTCATTATAGCCATAATGATCCTTGGCAAGGTGTAAGTCAGCGCAAGGGGTGCAGCGCGGAAAATGAAGTTCTATGTTCTGGGTGATGACGAAACGGTCCTCGGCTTCAGGCTCGTCGGTGTCGCGGGCAAGGTAGTTAAGGCAAGGGAGGAGGCCCTCACGGCCCTCAAGGAAGCCGTCAGGGACAAGCAGATCGGGGTCGTGCTTGTGACCGAGAAGGTCGCGGCCGGCATCAGGGATGAAGTGGAAGCCAGGCTTTACGGCCTGGGGTTTCCGCTTGTTCTCGAGATTCCCGATTCCTCGGGGCCCGGCCCCGGGAGAATGGACATTCAGGAGATAGTGCGCAGAGCGATCGGTGTGAGCATATGACGGAAGAAAAGGGCAGCCAGCCGGAAGCGGCGATCATCGAACAGATCATCGGCGACGCAAAGGCAGAGGCCGGAAAGATTCTGGAGAACGCGAAGATGACCGCAGCCGCCGAAAAGAAGAGGGCCGAGCGGGAACTTGCGAAGTTCGAAGAGGACATCCGCGCGGGCTGGGAGGCCAAAGTCGAGAAGATACGCATGCGGGAGGTCTCGACCGCGAAAATCGAGGCAAGGCGCATCCTCCTCAACGCGCGCGAGCAGGCCGTGGCCGGGGTGTTCGGCGACATCAAGGCAGGCCTCGGCCACCTGAGAGAGGACCCGGGCAGGTACCGGGAGTCGCTCAGGAACCTGGCCGTGGAGGCCGTGACCGCCGTCGGGGGCGACGATGTCGTCCTTATCATAAGCGAGAGGGACGGCGGGCTGGTGGATGACGCTTTCATAGAAGACGTAAGGCGGAGGGCGGATGCCGCTGTGAGTGGAACGGGTTTCCGGGTCGAGTTCGACAGCGCCGACGCCAGCGGCGGATGCAAGGCGACGTCGGCCGGCGGGCGGGTCGTCTTCGACAATACGTACGACCGGAGACTGGAGAGGCTGAGGTCGGAGATCAGGGCCATGATAGTCACGGAATTGGAAAAGACCGATGAGTGAGCGCGTAGTCGGACAGGTGCAGAGAGTAGTGGGACCGGTGGTGGAGGCCGGCAGGGTGGTAGGCGTCGAGATGCTCGAGCTGGTATTCGTAGGCGACCAGAGGCTGATTGGAGAGGTGGTGCGAATCGCCGGGGATTCGGCCTGGATTCAGGTCTATGAGGATACGACCGGGCTTCGCGCCGGGGCGCCTGTGCGCGGCGCGGGCGAACCCCTCTCTGCAGAGCTGGGACCCGGGCTCGTGGGCGGCATATATGACGGAATACAGCGTCCGCTCGATGCGCTGAGGGTCAGGATGGGGGACTTCATCTCCAGGGGCGTGCACGTCGCCGCCCTGGACAGGGACAAGAGATGGGGCTTCGCACCTGAGGCTCAGGCGGGAGCGCAAGTCGCGGGCGGAGAGGTAATCGGGAAGCTCAAGGAGACGGACCTCATCGAACACCGGGTGCTGGTTCCCCCCGGGTTGAGGGGCGAGCTCACGTTCGTCGCTCCCCCCGGCGAATACGGTGTCGAAGAAACCGTGGCCAGGGTCGGCACCCCGGAGGGGGAGGCCGAGATCAGGATGTATCAGAAGTGGCCCGTAAGGGTCGGCAGGCCTTACCACACCAGGCTTCCACACGAGGTGCCGCTCATCACCGGGCAGCGCGTTCTGGACACGCTCTTCCCGGTGAGCCGCGGGGGCGCCGTAGTCATTCCCGGCGGCTTCGGAACGGGCAAGACAATGATACAGCACGCCCTCGCCAAGTGGTGCGATGCCGATCTGGTAGTCTACATCGGCTGCGGCGAGCGCGGCAACGAGATGACGGAAGTGCTCACGGATTTCCCCAGGCTGATCGATCCGCGCACCGGCAAGTCTCTGATGGAGAGGACGATCCTCATAGCCAATACATCCAACATGCCCGTCGCCGCGCGTGAAGCCAGCATCTATACCGGCATCACCATAGCTGAGTACTACAGGGACATGGGCTACCACGTGGCCGTGATGGCCGACTCGACGTCGCGCTGGGCGGAGGCCCTACGCGAGCTCTCAGGCAGGATGGAGGAGATGCCGGCCGATGAGGGGTTCCCTGCCTATCTTCCCACGAGGCTGGCCGGCTTCTATGAGAGGGCGGGGCTGGTCAAGACCCTCGGCGGCGCGGAGGGGTCCATCACGACAATCGGGGCCGTGTCGCCGCCCGGCGGGGACTTCTCGGAACCTGTCACCCAGCATACCAAGCGCTTCGTCAGGGCCTTCTGGGCGCTGGACAAACAGCTGGCCAACGCCCGGCACTACCCGGCGGTGAGCTGGATGGAAGGCTACAGCGAGTACATAGACGACGTGCTTCCGTGGTGGAGCGAGAGGACCAACGACGAGTGGGGCGGCCTCAGGTCGGCCATCATCTCGGTCATGCAGAAAGAGGCGAAACTCCAGAGAGTGGTGAAGCTGGTGGGGGCGGACGTGCTGCCCGACAGCCAGCGTCTCATCCTGGAAACGGCCGGCATGTTCAAGGAGGCATTCCTCCAGCAGAACGCCTTCGATGAAGTGGACGCTTTCTGCGTGCCCGAGAAGCAGTACCTCATGCTCAAGGTTATTGTCAAGTTCTACGAGTTCGCTGCCAGGGCAATCACCAAGGGGGCGACGCTCGTTAGCATAAAGAAGCTCAAGTCGGTCAGAAGCATCATGCAGATGAAGCATGAATACAAGAATGAGGATGCGGACAGACTGAAGGACCTCATCAGAAAAGTCGAAAGGTCGCTTGATGAACTCGCAGGCATCTACTCCTGATCCACAGGACCACAGGCTCCTTGACCGCCGCGAATACGTCGGCGTGAACGAGATTTCGGGGCCGGTGCTGGCTATCGAGAACATACACAACGTGGGCTACAACGAGCTCGTCGAGATCGTGGACAGCGGCGGCAGGTTGCGTCTCGGCATGACCCTGGAAGTCTCCGAAGGAGCCGCTATCATACAGGTCTTCGAAGGCACTTCGGGACTGAAGCTCGGCGGCACGAGCGTGCGTTTCCGCGGCGAGCCCCTCAAGGTGGCCGTCTCCGAGGAAATCCTCGGCAGGGTCTTCGACGGCCTCGGCCGTCCGGCCGATGACGGGCCGGAACCGATCGGCGAACCCAGGGACGTGAACGGCCTCCCGGTGAACCCGACGGCGCGCGAGTATCCCCGCAAGTTCATACAGACGGGAATATCGGCGATAGACGGCATGAATACGCTGGTGAGGGGCCAGAAGCTCCCCGTCTTCTCCGGCAGCGGGCTTCCGCACATGAAGATCGTGGCCCAGGTGGCCAGGCAGTCCCGTATCGTGGGGGAGGACGCCGAATTCGCGGTGGTCTTCGCCGGCATGGGCATCAAGCATGATGAGGCGATGTACTATGTCCGCAACTTTGAGGAGTCGGGGGCAATGGAGCGCGTCGTCGCTTTCCTGAGCCTGGCCGACGCGCCGTCGGTCGAGCGGCTCGTGACGCCTCGCGCCGCGTTGACCGTTGCGGAGTACCTGGCCTTCGATCTGGGCATGCACGTCCTCGTGATCCTCACCGACATGACCAATTACTGCGAGGCCCTGAGGGAAGTCTCCACCGAGCGCGAGGAGATTCCGAGCCGCAAGGGTTATCCAGGGTATCTGTACAGCGATCTGGCGAGCATATACGAGAGGGCCGGGATGATAAAGGGCAGGCCCGGCTCGATTACGCAAATGCCGGTTGTCTCCATGCCGAACGACGACATCTCGCACCCGGTGCCCGATCTCTCGGGATACATAACCGAGGGCCAGATCGTTCTCGAGCGCGACATGAATCAGAGAGGCATCTACCCCCCGATAGCGGGACTTCCGTCGCTGTCGCGCCTTATGAAGGACGGAATCGGCGAGGGCATGACCAGGGGGGACCACGCCAACCTGGCGAGCCAGCTCTTCGCGGCCTACGCTCATGTGAAGGACATTCGCGCGCTGGCCTCCGTAATCGGCGAGGAGGAGCTTACGCCCCTCGACCACAAATACCTGGAGTTCGGGGAGGTTTTCGAGCAGGACTTCGTGAGCCAGGAATTCGATGAAGACAGGTCCATTATCGACACACTGGACCTGGGCTGGAAGGTCCTGTCGGTGCTGCCGCGGGAGGAACTCCACCGCGTGACCCCGGAAGAGATACAGCAGCATTACAAGGGCTAGTCCCGTAACGCCGGCGCAGGGGCCGGCATGAGGAGGACATGGCACGGTACGAAGTCGCTCCCACGCGAACGAACCTCGCGAGACTCAAGGGCGACCTCGCCTTCGCCGACGAGGGCTATGAGCTCCTGGAGCAGAAGCGCGAGATTCTCGTCGTCGAGCTCAAGCGCTTCACGGCCCGGGCGATTGAGGCCCAGAAGCGCGCGGATGAGGAGCTCGAGAGGGCGCATGCGGCCCTCAAGGAGGCCGAGCTCGCAAACGGCCTCTCGGGAGTCGCCTCATCGGCGCGGGCGGTCAACGTGGAGGCCGACATCAGGCTCAAGATGAGGCGCGTCATGGGCGTCGGCATCCCGTCGGCGCAGCTCGACCTCAAGGACAGACCTCCTTATTTCGGACCGCAGGCCACTTCGGTCTGGACGGACGAAGCCATCCTGCGTTTCAAGAACGCGCTGGCTGCGATCGCCCAGCTCGCGGAATCCAGGATCTCGGTGATCCGCCTGGCGCGGGAGATACAGAAGACCATCAGGCGCGTGAACGCGCTGGAGAGGGTCTTCATTCCCGATTACCGGGAGACGATAAAATACGTCGAGGACTCTCTTGAGGAAGCAGACATGGAATCGTTTTTCATAACGAAGCTCGTAAGAGACCGGCTGGAAGCGCGCAGGAGGTGAGCATATGGCCGTTGCACCTCTGGGTAAGATCCTGATTGCCGTGGATGCGACCGAGGGGGCGCTGGCCGCGGCGAAGTACGGAATCGCGATTGCAAGGACCTATGGGGCTGAGCTGTATGCGGTTTACGTGGTGAATGAGAGTCTTCTCGAGGAGTTGCTCCGAGCCAAGGTCTTCGTCGAGGCAGAGGAGGTGGACCTCGAAGTCGACCTCGAAGAGGACGGCAAGAGGTATCTGTCCTATATCGAGAAGCTGGCCCGGGACAAGGACGTCAGAGTGACCACCGAATTGCTGAAAGGCATCGTGCACCGCAAAATAGTAGATAAAGCTACCCAAATCGGTGCGACGCTTATTATTATTGGTGAGATCGAGGAGCCGCTCAGCAGGAGAGACGCCTTCTATGATGAAGGCGAAATGATATTGCGACGAGCCGGTTGCCCGGTTCTGATGGTTAAGGGCGAAAGCCTGGTTGACGACGCATACGACTCGCTCTGACATGCTGGCGGACTGCGGAGGTAGTTAGAATGGTCCTGGCTAATGTGATTAACGAAGGAACCGTGAAGGTCAACGTTTCCGATGTAGATAAATGGACATTGATTGAAGACCTTGTCGACCTGATTGTCGCCGGCGGCAAGGCCTCGGACCGGGAAGCCCTTCTCGCGGCCGTGGTGGAGAGGGAGCAGCAGGGGAGTACCGGCCTCGGGCACGGCATTGCCATCCCGCATGCGAGGGCGGAGGGAGTCGACGGTGTTGTCGGCGCGCTGGCCGTGTCGGCAGGCGGCATCGACTTCGATTCCGCCGACGGTGAGCCGTGCCACCTCATCTTCCTGATCGTGGCGCCCCCGAAGGAGTCGACGAAGTATCTCAAGACGCTCTCGGCCATTACCTTCATCGGCAAGAGCGAGAGCAGGACGGCGCGCCTGCTGGCGGCTTCCACGCCGGGCGAAGTTGTTTCCATACTTGAGGAGAACGGGGACCCTTCCCTCTAGAGAACGGGACTTGAGTGAATGACTTCCAGGGAGAAATCCATACTCGGCGCAATGTCGGTATGCCATGCCCTGGTCCACTCGTACATGCTCGTCTTTCCCACCATCTACAAGTCTCTCGGTGACGGCCTCCACCTGGAGTTCGCGCGCGTCGGCCTCGTCGGCATGGTTTCCTATATGGCGTTCGGTTTCGGCGCCCTGCCGGCCGGTCTTCTCGTAGACCGTTTCGGCGCCAGGAACCTGGTCGTAGCTTGTCTCGCAGGAACCACGCTGGCCTCCGTGCTGACCATGTTCGCCGGAGGAAGCGTGGGGACCGCCGCCGCCCTGGTGCTGCTCGGCTTCTTCGCGAGCCTGTACCATCCGGCCGGACTGGCCATGATCAGCATGAACATCAAGGATGTCGGCAAGGCCATCGGCATACACGGTATGGCGGGAACGCTCGGCGTCGCGATAGCGCCTCTCGTGGCAGGTACGATGACTTCGAGGTTCTCGTGGCAGTACTCCTATCTCTTTCTCGGAATCGTCGGCGCGGTCGTCCTCGTCTGGATTCTCCTCACCTCGAAGGGGGCGGGGACAGACGGGGCCGCGAGGCGCAAGGACACGCCGGCAGTCGGCAGCGTCAAATCGGCGTGGCGGGAGCTGATTGTCGTCTACATAGTCGTCCTCATTTACGGGCTCATATACAGGGGAGTAATGACCTTCTTCCCGAGCTATCTCTCCGAGCGGGTTCCTTTCATCGGCAGCGACGTCAGCCGGCTCGGCCTGGTGAGCTCGGGCATCATGGTCATTTCCATCATCGGGCCACTCGTCGGGGGCTATCTGGCCTCGCGCTCGGGCGACATAAGGCGCAGTCTCTTCGGCCTCTTCGCCGCCCTGGCGCTTCTATCGGTGGGGTTCTACTACTTGTACGGCCCGGCCCTGGTTCTGGTCGTGGCCCCGACCGTGCTCCTGATCTTCTGTTTCCAGCCCCTTCAGAACACGTTGATAGCCAGGCTCTCCCCTGACAGGCGCCGGGGCACGGCCTACGGCATCAATTTCACGCTTTCATTCGGCGTGGGGGCGGTCGCCGCCGGAATCGGCGGGATTATCGGCGAGAGATACGGCATGAGTTTCATATTCATCTTCATGCTTGCCCTCTGCGTGCTGGAGATGATCATAATAGCCTCAACGCATCTTGCGAATAAGAGGAGAACCTCCGATGGACTGTCCTAGCCACGAGAAGAACATGGCGCAGTGCAACTGCACGTATGAGCCGTGCCCGAGAAAGGGAAAGTGCTGTGAGTGCGTGCTCTATCACCGGAGAGCCGGCGAGCTTCCCGCATGCTACTTTCCCGATGAGGTAGAGCGTACCTACGACAGGTCCATAGAGCGCTTCAAGGCGTTGTGACCCGGCACCGGGAGACACCTCCGTGCTTAAAGCCGTAACGGGCTTCCTGACATCCGCGAAGGCGGGGATAGTCGTCATGACCGCCCTCGCCGTCCTATCGCTTCTCGGCGCCCTGATTCCCCAGGGGGGCACGCACGAAGACTATGTGCGCGTGTACGGCCCCACCCGCAGCGACCTCATCTGGTACACCGGGCTGGGCGACGTGTACAGGAGTTCCTATTTCTCGGCGCTCCTGGTGCTTCTGTGCGCCATGGTGCTGGCCTGCGCCCTCAAGCGGCTGCCCGGGCAAGTCCGCCGGGCGAGGGGAGTGGAATTCATCTCCGACGAGGCCCGGCTCGAGAAGATGCCGTGCCATGCCGCTCTCGAGCTCGACGTGGATCCGGATGAAGCCGGTCTGCACGCGGCCGAGATATGCAGGAAGCGCCTCTACCGGACGCGGACGGAGAGCCGCCAAGGCCGCATTCTCATCTTCGTTTCGAAGGCCGCATTCGCCCGATACGGAAGTTTCCTCCTGCACGTGAGTTTCATCTTCCTGCTTGCAGGTGGCATTGCGTTCACGAGGTTGGGAGACAGGTCCTACGAGTACATTCCCGTGGGCGGGGAGTTCACCCTCCAAGGGCTCGGCGCGACAGCGGTGCTGGTCGATGATTTCGAGGTAGTCTACGACCGCTTTGACCGGGTGTCCGACTATGTCTGCAGCGTGATCCTCAAAGAGGGCTCGAGGCCGGTGCTGGTCAAGGACATCAGCCCCAACCACCCCCTCGAGTACAGGGGCCGGGAGGTTTTTCTGGTTTCATACGAGCAGGATTTCGAGACGCTTCAGGGTTTGGTCGTTTCGATTCACGACCGGGAAGGGGGCAAGGTGGTCCCCGTCCTCTACCTGCCCTTCGGGAGCCCGCTCGAAGTCCCCGGAGTGAACCTCTTCATCGAAGCCGTGGACGCGGTCGTCCCATATGTCAGGATCACCTATCCCGCGGGCGAGGTCGAGGACGTAAGGCTGGACGCGGGGAACACGGTCTTCACAGGTGACGGCAACCTCGGGTTTTCAGTCATACACGGGGTCCCGTCCGTATACGTGACGTTGGAGGTCGTGAGGGAACCGGGGGAGTGGCTGGTGATAACGGGGCTCGCTCTCCTCACGGCGGGTTCCTTCGTCTGCCTCTACTTGTCACACAGGAGGATCTGGTTTATATTGAAGAGCCTGCCCGACAGGAAGTGTCGCGTCGTCTTCGGCGGCCGCGCCAGCAGGAACGCCGGAGCCTTTCGCGGAGAGTTCGAGCATATAAGGAGGACGCTTGGCGAGCTCAGTTGAGATCATTCTCTACACAGCGCTGCCGGTCTATTTCCTGGCGATGGTGCTGCTGGGCTTCGATGCGGTGGTCCCCGGCAAGAAGGCGGGGAGGGCATGGCTCTACCTTTTCACAGCCGGATTCGCGCTCCATACGGCGGCCCTCGTCACCCGAACGATTGTCTCGCGCGACCTTCCCTTCACCGACCTTTTCGAGTACTGCCTCTTCATGAGCTGGGCCGTGGGCCTGGTCTATTTTGTATTCTTCAGGAAGAACCTGCCGCGGCCCGTCAGCGCTGCGGTCGTCCTCGTTCTGATACTCCTTATCGGGTTTGCGCTCTTCTATTACTCCGACCCGACATCGGCCAAGATGCCGGCCCTTAAGAGCAGCTGGCTCTACGTACACGTGTCGCTGGCCGCGCTCGGCGAGACGTTCTTTGCCATAGCTTTCGCTTCCAGCCTTGTTTTCCTCATCAGAAAGAACTCGGCGGACAGGGATTATCTGGACGGGCTGGACGATGTCGCTTACAGGGCCATAAGCATGGGCTTCCCGATCTTCACGGCGGGGGCCATGGTTGCGGGCGCCATATGGGCCAAACGTGCGTGGGGGGCCTACTGGTCGTGGGACCCCAAGGAGACAATGTCGCTGGTCGTGTGGCTCGTTTACGCCATTTACCTGCATATGAGGCTCGTGAGAGGCATGAAGGGAGTGCCGGCCGCGATAGTGGCCATCGTCGGCTTCATCATGACGCTCCTCACCATTGCAGGCAGCATGCTGCTCGGCGGCCTGCACTCTTACGGTTAGGATACTGAATTGAGAAGACTGCTCCGTTTACCCGAACGGCGGAGATGGCTGCCGACCCTGCTCTGGGCGGTCGCGATCTTCCTGGTTTCATCCGCCCCCAGGCTGGGCGCGGTGATGACCCGTCTTGAAGGTTGCGATAAAATCGCGCATTTCGTAGAATACTTCATACTTGGCTGGGCACTGCGCTTCTGGTCGCGCACCGGGCGCCCTCGCTTTCTCGCCGGGGGCATTGCATTCGCGGCCTTCGACGAGTTTCACCAGAAGTACGTGCCCGGGCGGGAGATGAGCTTGTGGGACTTTGTGGCGGACGCCGCCGGAATCACGGCTGGGTTCCTTGTCACGGGCGCGATTTACATGATGAAGGCCCGGAAGCGGGCCGGGGGAAACACCGCTGATGAGTAAGAAGTTCAAGGCCATGCGCGGCACCCATGACCTTCTTCCGGATGAGTCGCGCCTGTGGCGATGGATCGAGACGGCCTTCATAGACCTGTGCCGCAGTTACGGCTACGGAGAGGTGCGCGTACCCATATTTGAAGCCACGGAGCTCTTCGAGCGAGGCACCGGCTTCGCCACCGACGTCGTTCAGAAGGAAATGTACACTTTCCCCGACAAGAAGGGACGAAGCCTGAGCCTGAGGCCCGAGGGCACGCCTTCGGTGATACGCGCGTATCTCGAGCACGGCCTCTCGCGGAAAGCGAAAGTGGCGAAGCTCCACTACCTGGGTCCCATGTTCAGATATGACAAGCCCGGTGCCGGGCGCTACAGACAGTTCCACCAGGTGGGGATAGAAGTGATAGGGACTCCGAGCCCTCAGGCCGACGTCGAGGTGATCACCGTCCTGTGGGAGTACCTGAAGGGATTGAATCTCAGCGACATCAGCGTGAGAGTGAACACGCTGGGCTGCAAGAGCTGCCGCGAGCGCTACTCCGCCGTCGTCAGGGGGTTCCTGGAGGACAGGCTTGTCCGGCTCTGCGAGGACTGTCATGACAGGTTCAAGCGAAATCCCCTGAGAGTGCTGGATTGCAAAGTAGAGAGCTGCAGAGAGGCCGTTGCCGATGCCCCCCCGATCGATGCCGTCCTGGATGATGAGTGCATAGCTCATTTTGACGAAGTGCGGAAGTACCTGAAGCTCGCCGGCGTTGATTTCTACGTGGACAGCAAGCTGGTGCGCGGCCTGGACTATTACACCAGGACGGTGTTTGAGGTCTTCCACGGCGCCACAGGGGTCGATTCCTCCCTGGGCGGTGGCGGGAGGTACGACGAGCTGGTTCAGGAACTCGGCGGTCCGAGCACTCCGGCCGTGGGTTTCTCGGCGGGGCTCGAGAGAATAGTGCTGGCGCTCAAGGCGGAAGCCGCTCATGTTGATGAAGCCTCCTCCGTGGACGTGTACGTCGCGTCGATAGCCGAGGAGAGCTATGAATACGCGTTCAGGCTGGCGGGCGAGCTCAGGACGGACCTCCGGGTGTGGCTCGAGTTCGAGAGCCGGCGGCCCCAGAAGCAGCTCGCGTCGGCGTCCAGGATGGGCGCGTGCTACACCGCTCTTCTCGGAGAAGATGAGGTGAAGAAAGGTACAGTGGTCTTTAAACACATGGAGTCTGGCGAGCAGGCGAAGGTCGCAAGAGCAGATGCCGGCGCCTGGCTGAAGAACAGGCTTGGGGGTTGATGACTTGAGTGAGAGCATGCGCGGCCTGAAACGCACGCATACCTGCGGCGAACTCCGCGGGTCCGACGCGGGCAGGGAAGTCACGGTCATGGGCTGGGTGCACCGGCGCAGGGACCACGGCGGGGTCATCTTCATCGACCTGCGCGATCGCTACGGCATCACCCAGGTCTTATTCAAGCCCGAGCACGCCGAGCTCATGGAGAAGGCGAGAGATCTCAAGCAGGAATACGTGATCGCGGCCAGGGGCCGCGCCGAGAAGAGGCCCGACGACATGGTCAACAAGGACATGCCGACGGGTGAAATCGAGGTCTTCGCCGACGAGCTCCGCATACTGAACGAATCCGAAACGCCTCCTTTTGTAATCGATGAAGCCGCGACGGCGAATGAGGACCTCAAACTCAAGTACCGCTACCTGGACATGAGGACCTTCGGCCTTAAGGAAAACATCATCATGAGGCACATGGCCATCGCGGCCGCGCGGGAGTACCTCAACTCGAGGGGATTCCTGGACATAGAGACCCCGATGCTCGTTAAGCGGACGCCGGAGGGCGCGCGCGACTTCCTGGTGCCGAGCCGCGTGAACCCCTTCAAGTTCTACGCGCTTCCGCAGTCGCCGCAGCTTTACAAGCAGATTCTCATGGTGGCTGGCTTCGACAGGTATTACCAGATCGCCAAGTGCCTGCGTGACGAGGACCTGCGGGCCGACAGGCAGCCCGAGCACACCCAGATAGACATTGAGATGAGCTTCATAGACGAGGAAGACGTCTTCACGGTGGTGGAGGGCCTCATGAAGAGCGTGGTGGAGGGTACGGCGGGCGTCGAGGTCGAGATCCCGTTTCAGAGGCTCACGTATGATGAGGCCTTCTCCAGGTACGGTTCCGACAAGCCCGACCTCCGGTTCGGTTTCGAAATAGAAGACGTCACCGGCGTCGTCTCCAGGTGTGACTCCGATATGCTCAAGAAAGGCGCCGCGGCCGGCGGCGCTTTCGCGATAGGGTCGGCGGAAGGCGCGTCGCTCTCCAGGAAAAACATCGAGATCATCGAAGGGGCGGCAAAGAAGATGGGGGCCCCGGGGCTCGCCTGGGGCAAGATAGCGGCGGACGGCAGTACCTCCGGTGTTTTCCGCTTCTTCGGGGAAGACCTGGTTTCGGAGCTCAAGACCGCGTTCGGGCTGGCGGGCGAAGGCCTGGTGCTCATGGTCGCCGGCGACCGCAACGTATCCTTAAGATCGCTGGGAGCGGCCCGGCTCAAGCTCATCGAGCTTCTCGGCCTCAGGACGGACGTGAGATTCAGGTTTGCCTGGGTCACCGACTTCCCTCTCTTCGAGTGGGACGAGGCGGCGGGGAGGTGGGCGCCCGCCCATCACATGTTCAGCCTTCCGAAGGAGGAGGACCTCGATATTCTCGAGTCCGACCCCGGGCGGGTGAGGGCGAGGCTCTACGACCTCGTCTGCAGCGGTGTGGAGCTCGGGTCGGGGAGCATCAGGGTTCACAATCGCGCCATCCAGGAGCGGGTGATGGCGGTTGTCGGCATAGACAGAGAGGACGCGGCGCGGCGTTTCGGTTTTCTCCTTGACGCGCTCGAGCTCGGAGCCCCACCTCACGGGGGCATAGCCCTCGGCCTGGACAGGATAGTCATGCTCCTGGCGGGCAGGGACAATATCCGGGACGTAATACCGTTCCCGAAGACGACCACGGGTCAATCCCTTATGGACGAGTGCCCGTCCGAGGTCAGCGATGATGACCTCAAGGACCTTCACATCAAGCTCGACCGGAAGCAATCCTAGACCATGATATCCATAAAGGCCACGCGCAGAGTCTTCCAGGTCTTCTTCCTTGCGGGTTGCGTTTACATAATGGTCAGGCTCCTGGCCGGCGTATCCGCGCGTACGGTCGAGTATTACTGCCCGATGGGCGGCATCGTCTCTATCTGGGGCCTCATACGGAGACAGCAGTTCATATGCGCGCTGAACGAGATGAATGTCAGCGTCGGCCTTGCGCTC
>CAZSBE010000023.1:0-34776 GCA_964604955.1 uncultured bacterium | reverse complement strand
CTGCCTCATAAACCCCAAAAAGGCGACGGGTATTGTCTTCCCGCTTGCGCTCAGGAAACTCCGCCCGGACATCGAAGCGGCTATTGCGCGCGGGAAAAAAGTCGCAGTCAATGTCTACGAACCCGACAGGGTCCGGGGCGCGCGCATGACCCAGACATATGAAGGCTTCGGCTTTCTCGAGCATATCCGGGCCGACTGGATAACCCTCTCAATCGACTCCGAGGAGCTGCTGATAGCCGTCCTCTCTGAGGACGACAGCCGCGTGCTGCAGGCGACCTGGTCGGCGAATACGTTCCTGGCCCGCACGCTGGCGGCTTACCTCCGGCATTCGTTCCTCGCCGAGGACTTCATAACGCTCATGGAGGCGGGGGCCTCCCTGAAGAAGATCAAGGCCAGGTACAGGTCCCATTTCAAGTTTGTGAAACCTTTCACCACGCCCGGCTACCGGCGCATGAAGGAGGAGCTCAGGCTGAAGTAGAACCAATCCCCTGAAATCCCCTGTACAAATACCCCTGTAAGAAGACGGCAATGTCTTAACTCGATTGAAAGGAGGATGGGATGAAACTCTCGCTATCTCTTCTTGTGATCTTGCTCGCCTCGGCCATCGCGCTGACGCAGGCCGGTTCGGTGCGTCTCGCGCCGGCGACCGCGGCTGCGGCCGACGGTGACCCGGGGGCCGTGAGGGTGCTGATCCTGGTATGTGACAGTTATGGCGCTAATTACAATCTGATACGCGACGTCATGGAACTCTACGGTTGGGACCTGACGACGGTCGGCGTGACGCCCACCGTCACGCCCTGTTTCTATGGCGGGCCGATCACGGTCGACACGCTCGTGACCCAGATTACAGATGTTTCTCAGTTCGACGTGCTGCTCATCACCACCTCGCGGGTGCTCCAGGCGGGCGGCTCGCACTCGCAGCTTCTCGCAAGCCCCGAGGCTCTGGACCTCGTCGCCGGGGCAGCGGCTGAGAGCCTCCTCGTGGTCGCCCAGTGCGGCGGCACGAGGGTGCTCGCAGCTGCCGGCGTGATTAACGGAGTCACGGTGACCGGCAAGAGCGAGTATCTCCAGGAGTACCTGGACGCCGGCGCCGTATGGGCCGGCGAAACGGGAACGCCCGTCCTGAACGGAAACTTCCTGACCGGCCTGAGGAACCAGATAAACAGCAGGCGCCTCTGCGAAATCATGCGAACCTACATGGCCGAGAAGCGCGCGGGCGCGAAATGATGCGCAGCCCGCGAATCGCTGAAGGGAGGAAGACAATGAAGAAGGCGATACTGACCTTTTGCGTGGCTGTTCTCGCCGCGGGAGCTGCCGGCGCCGAGCTCGACACGCTCTGGATAGAGACATACGGGGGAGCGGGCAATGACGGTTTCCGCTCCGCCGTGCCGACCGATGACGGCGGCGCGCTGGCCGTAGGTTACACGCATTCCATGGGGCCTGCGGACGTCAACGTGTACGCCGTGAGGACGGACGACGCCGGAGATACGCTTTGGACGCGGGCGTACGGCGGGCCGGGGATGGACTACGGGTACGCCGTCTGCGACGCGCATGGCGGCGGTTACATGATCGCGGGGTACACCACCTCGTTCGGGGCCGGGGACGAGGACGTATATGTAATCAAACTGGACTCGGCCGGCGACACGGTGTGGACGCGCACCTACGGGGGCGTCAAGCCCGACGAGGGCTATTCCATATGCGCGACCAGCGACGGCAACTACGTGATATCGGGGCGCACCGACTCATACGGGTCGGGCTATAACGACCTCTATCTCATCAAGATAGATGCCGGCGGCGATACCGTATGGACCCGTGTCTATGGCGATTCCCTTTACGAGTGGGGCCAGAGCGTCTGCGAAACAGGCGACGGCAATATCGGCATCTGCGGAACCAAGTGGGGAGACTCGGACAACCTCGACATCTATGTGGTCAAGGTGAGTCCCGCCGGCGGCCTGGTATGGGATCATACATACGGCAGTACGGGCCCCATAGACCCCGACTGGGGAACCTGGGCGGTCGCGCGGGGAGACACCGAAATGGTCGTCGCGGGGTTCCGCGCAATCGAAGGCCGCGACCCGCTCGACGCATGTTTCTTGAGAGTCCATATGGACGGCGCGGACCTCGGGTACAGGCGGTACATCAGGGGCTACTACCAGCGCTGCAACTCCATCTGCCTCACGCCGGAGGACGGGTTCCTCCTCTGCGGTTACCAGAAAGAGGAAACCTACCAGACGAACGACCTCTTCCTGATAAAGAGGGTCGTGGGCTCAGGATGGGTATGGGAGCAGGCCATAGGCGGCCCGGGTTCGGATTGGGGAAACTCGATCGTACACGTGGGCGGCGGATATTACCTGATCTCGGGGCAGACTGAATCATACGGCGCCGGCGGCTATGACGGCTGGCTTCTCATGATGAAGGAACCCACGGCCGGCAAGCCCGCCACGCACGGGCAGGCGACGACGCCCTGGCTCGGCACACCCGAACCCAATCCCGTCGGAGCCTCGGCTACCATCAGGTTCAGCCTGCCGGAGGCGGCGGGCGTCGAGCTGATGGTATACGACGTTTCAGGGCGCAGCGTGGCCGTTCTCGCCGAGGGACGCCTCGAGGCGGGTGAGCACTGGCGGGTCTGGGACGGGAGGAACGCACAGGGCCGGCGCGTGAGCCCGGGCGTCTACCTGGTGCAGATGTCCGCTGGTGGTTTCTCGGACACCAGAAAAGCGGTAGTCCTCAAATAGATTCCGTGGCGGGGATGCGGTAGCGCCCAACAGGGGGGGCGTTGCCGCAGCCCCCAGGCCTGATTGGAGGGGACAAGGGGCCAGGCCCGCAGCTGCCCGACCTGACTGTTTCCCATGGGACTGGCGTTGCTGGAGCGGCCGGAAATGTTGAGAAGGCGTTGCGGGCGCCCTCCAATCACTGTTAAGATAACCCACCGGCCCTGCGGGGCCAGGCCAATCACTTCGGCGGCAGGAACAGGTTACGCGCATATGGAACAGCGGATTCGGGAGAGGTACCACGACGGCATCCTGGGGGCAGCCATGGACCGCTACGCGATAGCCCCCGGCCGCATCAACCTGCTCGATGGATTCGAAAGCTACATGTACGAATTCAACCGCGACGACGGCGACTACATACTCCGCATCGGACACAGCATACGGCGAAGCGAGAACCTCATAAACGGCGAGGTTGACTGGATGAACTTCCTGGCCGCCGGAGGGGCATCGGTGGCGAGGGCGGTGCTCTCAGACGGCGGGCGCCTGGTAGAGCCCATAGACGACGGCCGGGACGGGCGGTTCCTGGCGACGGCCTTCACGAAGGCTCGGGGCAGGCCGCCGTGGGAGGTGGGCTGGGGCCCCGCGCTTTACAGGACTTACGGGCGCCTCCTCGGCAGGATCCATGCGCTGAGCAAGACGTACGAGCCTGGAAATCCCGCGTGGCGGAGGCCGGAGTGGGACGATCCTCTGATGCTCGAAGTCGAGAAATTCGTGCCATCCGGCCAGACCGGAGTCATCGAGGCCTACCGGCAGGTGCGCGAGCATCTGAGCCGGTTACCCCGCGGCCCTGAGTCCTACGGTCTAATCCATCAGGACGCGCATGGCGCCAACTTCTTCGTCGACGAGGAAGGCGGCATTAGCCTGTTCGACTTTGACGACTGCGTCTACGCCTGGTACGTATACGACATCTCCATGGTGGTCTTCTACATGCTGGTGGGGAGGGACGACGCGGCCGCCTATGCGGGGGAGTTCATGTCGCATTTCCTTCCCGCTTACGCCGCCGAGTGCAGCCTTGAAGACTCCTGGCTGGCACAGGTGCCGGTCTTCCTCAAGTTGCGGGAGATAGATCTTTATGCCGTGATTCATCGCAGTTTCGACGTGGAGAACCTCGAAAGTCCCTGGTGCAGGCGTTACATGGACGGGCGGAGGCAGCGGATCGAGGAGGGAGTCCCGTTCGTCGATTTCGACTTCACAAGCCTTGCAGTCCACCTGCGCCCGCGCTAGGCTGCTTGTGCAGTGGAACAGCTGCAGGGTGAGGGCGGCGGGCGGCCGGGTCTTCGACATATACTGCGACCGCTCGCCGAGGACGGCCTCCGAAAGAAAGGGCGTGTGGTTCATCTTCCGCGAGATGAAGGACGGCTGAGAATGGGCGGACAGCGCAGGTTCAGGTTCAACCTCAGGATCACGCGGGAGGAATACCTGTCCTACTACGCCGGGGTGGCCAATTGGGTCGTGGCCAGGGCCTACGAGGGCGAGACCGTCCGCTTCCCGGCGTCTTTCCTGCGGGAGTTCGTCTCCGCAGACGGCGTAAACGGCATGTTCGAAATGATCGTCGACGAGAACAACAGACTCATATCGCTCCGACGGCTGACCCCGTCAGGCTGAGGCCCCGCGCAGTAACCCCCCGTGCTGGGCCAATCCACCCAGCAATGCGTGAATTCCCCCAATCCGGGCCCGTCTGTCTTTTCAGTAATACTCGATCTAAACCCGCGAATTGATTGATATAAAAGGCATTATCTTTTCTGAGTTCTGACCACGGTGTGTGGCATGCCCCCTGCACTAGCTTGTCTCTGAAAAAAGAATAACTGCTCCGGTGCCAGCCAGAGCCTGGATTGACTCCAGGGGCAGCAGGCAAGCAAACCGTACCCTGAAGGAGGTACAGCATGAAGCAGAAGGTTATCACAGTCACCATCCTGGTTGCGCTCGTCCTCACCGCCCAGGCCTTTGCGCTCGAGAGGACCTATCATCCGGTCCCGGGTGATCTCGACGACCTGCCCCACGACAGGTATTACACCTGGGGCGTGGACATCTCGGAGTTTGCGGGCCTCAATATATACGAGGTCATACTGAAGATCACCTCGATCAGCAACTGGGACAACAATGAGAACCACCTGTATATTCATCTTATCAATGACGCGCCGCTGGGCGTGACTTCGTTTAATGACAGCGACAATGATTTCATCGACGCGTTAGCGGCTTCTGGTCCCATGATCGACGACTACGAGGACACCAATACCTATCTCGTTCACGAGACCCTGACCTACACTTTCTCCACAATCGATGCGCTCATCGATTCGGTGAACGTGTACAGGGCAAACAACGTTATTGCCATCGGGTTCGACGCCGACTGCCATTACTACAACTGCGGTATCGAACTCACGGTGAAGGGTGAGCCCACCAATGCGGTCGAAGCGACCTCATGGGGGCAGCTCAAGGCGCTGTTCAAGGAATAACACAGGCAATACTCCCCGCTCGAAAGGGCGCCCGCCTGGGCGCCCTTTTTTTGTGCGCCGCAAGCCTTCTTCTGGTATTCCCACCCGGGCCGGTTATGGGTATAGTGCGGGTGAAGACGAGTGGATCATTTCTGACCCTTAGCAGCAAAACCCCCTGTAGAGATAACACGAGTCTCGTAACGGCCGGAGATACCGGGTGCGTCTCTCCTGCGAGAACGAGAACGACGGATTGAGACGGGACGTCTCGACACAACTGAATATGCCGGCGGCGGTCAAGTGCGGTTCTGCGGATCTCTGAACTCCTACTACGAGTATGGGTGTTCGGTCTGCGAAACTCCTGATAGTGCCTTCCTCATCCGCAGGGCCACGATTGATACGGCCAGACAGGTTGCACCCGAGCGACGGCTGGCCGTGATTGCCGCCGGCTTACATACGCGATTCAACTGAGGCCAGGGCAGGGGGATGGAGACTGTCATAAGTCTTGATGGCGAGGAGAGACTCTCCCGCAGTGGGATTTGGAAACGCAACCTGATAAGGTTCAGCCTGATTGCGAGTGTTCTCCTCTGGGCTGCCGATGTTGTCTACAAGGTGGCCGGTGACATCTCGTACATCAATCGACAAAAGTGCATCCTCTTCAGGATCCTTCCCCGCCCTGGCTTTCTTATCTACGAGTACATCTTCGAAACCCTGATTATCGTCTTTGTGGGCACTTTCATCGCCGTCGTCCTGGCACGGCAGTTCAGCAGACTGAAGCGCTTCCTTCCGAACAACCCGGCAACGGCTTTCCTGTATGGTTCGCTCATCCCCGTCTGCTCCTGCGCGGCGATCCCGCTGCTCTCGTCGATGAGGGGGAAGATGAAGTTCTCGACGACCATGTCGTTCGTCCTGGCCGCCCCGCTCCTCAGCCCGTACATCATCGTGCTTTCTTTCAGCGTGCTGGGGTTCAGGTACGGCGTGCTCAGAATACTCTCATCGTTCGTGCTGGTCATGCTGACGGCCATCGTGCTCGGCGCCTTCCGTCGAAAGGATGGGCCCGTCGACATGGCGGCCATGGCAGGTTGCTCAAGGTCCTGCGGCCCGCAGGAGACCGACATATATTTCCAGACGCTCGCAATCTTCAAGGGGTTGCTGCCGTTCCTGCTGCTGGCAGGGGCGCTCGGGATCGCGCTCGAGTATTTCGGCACGCGCGATCTCCTGCTGCGCGACATGTTCGGAGGCGGGGTGGGCAGCATACTCGCATGGATACTCGTCGGCGTGCCGCTTTACTTCTGTCACGGGGCGGAGGTGCTCTTCCTGCGGCCGCTCATGAACCACGGCTTTCCCATGGGAACTGGCATAGCCTTCTCGCTGACCTCCACCGCCATATGCACGACTTCCATCGCCATGCTCATGAGAATGATCGGCGCGAGGCTCACCATCATCCTCATTAGCTGCGTCGTCGCCATCTCGCTCGGCCTTGCCCTCATAATGAACTACGCCTGACGACAGGCGCGCCGCAATCGGTGCTTGCCCGGACGTGCGGCTTCTGTTAATAGGCATTAGTAGGATGAAAAACCTCACACTCATAGGCGAGACGATCAATTACAGCATACCCCGCACGGGCAGGTTGCTGGATGCGGGCGACTACGATGCCGTGGCCGAGATCGCGCGCTCCCAGGCGGAGCGCGGGGCCGACTATATCGACGTCAACGTGGGCCCCCTCTCGCCGGACGTGATGGGGGAGGTGGTGCGGGCGGTACGCGAGGCGGTGTCCGTGCCGGTATGCATAGACAGCACCGACCCTGATATGCTCGCGGCGGGCCTGGAGGCCTGCGCAGCCGGCGGGGCTGATGATGCCCCGGGGCCCATTGTCAACTCCGCGCTGGAACATAATGCGGACCGGGTGTTCGGCCTCAAGGCGCGATTCGACTGCCAGGTGGTGCTCCTCGTTTCGGAGCGCCTGCAGGACGGCGCGCTCCGGCGAAACTCCGCGGCGGCGCAGGCCGCGGATACGGCCAGGCGCCTGTTCGAGAGAGCGAGGGGGGCGGGATTCGCTCCGGGCGAGATATACATAGACCCGGGGACTCCCCCGATCGGGTCCGACCTCGACGGGATCGTGAACACCGCGCTCGAGACGGTAGGCAGGATCAGTTCGGACACCGAGATGGGAAAGGCCCACATCCTGGTCGGGATCTCCAACTTCACGGCAGGTCTTCCGAAGGATGTGAGGCTGCCGCTCCAGAACGCCTTCCTGACGATGGCGATGGCCGGCGGGCTCGACACCCTGATCGGGGACCCGCGAAAGGAGTACCGGCTGCTGGAGCCCGGCGATCCCCATCTTGCCTGGCTCGAACGCATACTGTCGGCGAGCGGCGCGAAGAGACTTGAAGAGCTGGCCACTTGTTCTTTCTACAGGAGCGCCTCTGCGGCTGACGATTCAGGTAAGCAGCAGCACGGCCGGAAGCAGGGAGATACGCGATGAAAGTCATTGAACATCTGGACCGCGCGTCGGAGCCTCTGATCAGCTTCGAGATAGTGCCATTGAAGCGGGGCGGGAAGCTGAAGAACCTGCTGGGCGTCCTCGATGAACTCACGGAATTCAGGCCGCGCTTCATTGACGTCACGAGCCACCCTTCCGACGCTGTTTACGACGAGACCCCGGCGGGCATAGAGAGGAAGGTGAAGCGCAAGCGCCCGGGGACGCTGGGCATCTGCGCGCTCATTCAGAAGAAGTACGAGATAGACGCGGTTCCTCACGTGCTGTGCAGCAATTTCACGCGCGAGGAAACCGAGGACTTCCTGATCGAGTTGCAGTATCTCGAGATCGAGAACGTGCTCGCCTTGAGGGGCGACATCCCCAATTACGAGAAGCCGGTCCAGGACGGAAGAAGCGTGAACCGTTTCGCGGCCGACCTGGTCGAACAGGTGAACAATATGAATCACGGCAAGTATCTGGAGAACCTTCTCGACGCGGAGGCGAGCGACTTCTGTATCGGCGTCGCGGGCTATCCTGAGAAACATTACGAGGCCCCGAACCTCCTGACCGACATAAGGTATCTCAAGGCCAAAGTGAGCGCGGGCGCCGAGTACATCGTCAGCCAGATGTTCTTTGAGAACAAGGCCTATTTCGATTTCGTCGATCTCTGCCGCGGCCAGGGCATCGAAGTCCCGATAATCCCGGGTCTCAAGGTCGTGAGCTCGAAGCAGCAGCTGACGACGATTCCGCAGACCTTCCATGTCGACATCCCCTTCGACCTTTCGGAGGAGATCCGCCGGGGCGGGCCGAAGGACGCCCTGGACATAGGCGCCGAGTGGACGGCGGCGCAGGCCGAAGAACTGCTCGAGCGCGGAGTGCCCGCGATCCATTTCTACGTGATAGGCCAGGCAAGCCCCATCCGGGCCGTCATGAAGAAACTCGGGCGGGCCTAGCCGGGACCCTACCGGGCCGTCAGGATGGGCCTGATCACGTCCAGCCCGAAAGCGAGAAGCACAATCCCCAGCACTATGAAGATGAGCAGAATCGCCTTGGTCACGTCCTGCGCCTTGATGCTCCCGAGCAACGTGGGTTCGCGGGAGAGGTACGCGCTGGCTGCGAACAGCTCCTCACCGAGCAGCGTGTAGTCGCAGGTCGTGACGAAGAAGGGAAGCTGGGTTACGTAAGAGGTCCCCGCTATCTGGATGGCTCCCGTGCTCTGTCCGGTTTCGGCCAGGATGAGCGATTCGGCGAAGAAGGCGCCTATAAGGAAGTTCGTGGCCGGCCTCTCGCGCACCATCTTTCCGGTCACGGCCGCAGCGTAGGCGAACTGGTCATACGTGATGTACGTGACCATGTCCTCACTGAACTGGTCGGGTTTGCCGGCTTCGAGGTAAGACTGTTTGACGATCTCTCTCGCCGCGGAGAAGGTGAGGGGATCGATATTGGGTACTTCGAGCTGCGCGCCATAGACGGCAGCGAGCTTGGCAACGTATCCCAGTATCGACAGGCTCGCTATGGTCTGTATCTCGCTGAGGCTCAATATGCCCGGGATATACAGCATCTTCTTTCCCATCTCGGTCGCGCGACCGACGGCCTCGTCGATTGCATTGAGCCCTGGGATCTTGCGGACATAGAGTTTCTTGCCCTTCTTGGCCGCGCCGACATAGTAAACCACGAGGGCGAACATGAGCGCGAAGAGCACGAGCGCGTTTATCCTGTATGTCCTGAACCAGTTGCTCCTTGGCACCGCCGGACCGGCCACGGCCGTGAGAGCGGTGTCGGCATCGCCGGCGAAAGACAGCCTGTAGTAATAGGCTGTGCCGGGGGTGGCTTCTACGGAGTAGTCGAGATAGACCCCATCGGAGGCTATGGCCTCGCCGACGCGCTCGAATTCGCCGTCGGGTGACGTTGAACGCAGGATGGAGACGAAGACGCTGGCTTCGGACTCCCACTCTACGGTCAGGCTCTCGCCGCCGTCACTGGGCGTATCGCGGACCGTGAGGCCCGATGCGGAGGGGGAGGCTTCCTGCGCCAGGGCGGCGTTAGTCACAAGCATGGCGAAAACAAGTGCGGCTACCAGGCCGATGTTCTTCATTTATGCCCCTTAATCATTTGAGCTGACACTCCGAGACTCTACCAGCGGCCCGCCTCCGCGTCAACCCAAAGAGCTGGTTGTGCAATTCAAGACCTGACCCCCTCATTGAGGTCTGGGGCCAGGTTGTCTCTTGAGGTGGTTCATTATGATCTCGACGGCTTCAAGCGGGTCGTCGGTGCGGTGGAAGAGGTCGAGGTCCTTTTCACCTACGGTGCCCTCGGCTATCATGGAGCTCCTGATGAAGTTCTGCAAATGCTCCCAGAAGTCCCGTCCCATGGTGATGATGGGGAAGTGCTCGATCTTACCGGTCTGCATCAGGGTGGCCGTCTCGAATACCTCATCCATGGTCCCGAAGCCGCCCGGCAGGACGATGAAGGCGCAGGAGTATTTGACCAGCATCACCTTGCGGACGAAGAAATGATCGAATTCAACGAACAGGTCGAGATACGGGTTGGGCTCCTGTTCCTCGGGAAGCTCGATATTGACGCCGATGCTTCTCCCGCCCCCTTCTCTCGCTCCGCGGTTGGCCGCCTCCATTGTTCCGGGGCCTCCGCCCGTTATCACCGTGAAGCCGGCCTCGGCCAGCACTCTCCCGACCCCCCTTGCGAGCTCATAGTACTTGTGACCCTCCGGGAAGCGGGCCGACCCGAAAACCGTGACGCCGGGATCGCCGATTTCCATGGATTCGAAGCCCTTGAGAAACTCGAGAAATATGCGCACCGCACTTTCGAGGTCCTCGGCCCTTTCGCGGCGGCCAACCAGAAACCTCGACTCAAGGTCCTTTGCACGCTTGAGGAGCCAGAGACCCTCGTCGGGCTTCTGCCTGCTGGATTCGGACACGGCGGACCTCCTTGGGTGGCTGGTGGAAAAGCGCTACGATATATGTTACACTCGACATGAAATAGCGTATTTCAGTCAGGTGTCAATGGCAAGGGCCGAGTGAGGCCCGGCGAAAGGGGAGCACTCAGATGTCGCGCAAGGCCGTACCCGTGATAATTGCGATAGCAGCCGTAGCCGCATTCCTGTGGGTGGTGAGGGAGCCGGTGGTGACCGGGGCGATAACCCGAGAGGAGTCGGTGCGGCTGGCGAAGCAGTTCAAGAATGAAATGAAGGCCGAATGGGCGGCTCAGGGCCGCATGTACGAGCCCGGGGCGTTTCCAAGCGAGTGGGCCTGGCGGCAGCGCGTTTATCCGTATGACAGATTCGATTTCAGTCAGCTCGAGGAGGCCGTCGTTGAGGCCCAGGCGATGCGCATCGAGGCGAGCAAGGCGCCCGCATCGCTCAGCGCGACCTGGGTGGAGAGGGGCCCCACCAATATCGGCGCGCGCGTAAGCGACATAGTCATACATCCGGTCGACACCGGCATAGTCTATGCGGCCATCTCGAGCGGGGGTGTGCTGAAGAGCACGGACGCCGGGGTCACCTGGACTCCTATCTCGGATGACCTGCCGGTTCTCACAATCGGGGCCATCGCGCTCGACCCGGAGGACCCTGACGTCATTTACGTGGGCACGGGCGAGGCCAATGCGCAATCCTACAGCTGGTTCGGCATGGGTCTTTACAAGTCCACCGATGCCGGCGAGACCTGGAGATACAAGGGGCTTCAGGAAACCAGGTACATTGCCCGGGTCGTGGTCGACCCCATGAACAGAGAGAGAGTCTGGGTCGCCGGGACCGGGGCCCTGTTCGGCACCAACCCCGAGCGCGGCATCTATCGCTCCCTGGACGCCGGTGACACCTGGGACCTTGTGCTCTCGGTCACCGACTCGACCGCCGGAACCGATGTTGCCGTAGACCCCCTGAGGCCGGATACGGTTTACGCCGCCATGTGGGAGCGGGTTCGCGGGCTCACCTACCGGCGTTCGGGTGGAGCCTCGAGCGGCATTTACAGGTCCCGTAACGGAGGCGACACCTGGCAAGAGCTAACCAACGGCCTTCCTTCCGGCCCGGAAGTGGGGCGGATAGGCATCTCGGTATGCGAATCCGACCCGCAGGTCATCTACGCGATTTACTCCGATGACCCGGGCTATTTCGCCGGCGTCTATAAGTCCGCAGACGGGGGCGACTCCTGGACCCGCACAAATGATACGGCCCTCGACAACCTCCACTCGTCTTTCGGCTGGTACTTCGGCCAGATTCGAGTCGATCCCGGCGACTGCGCCCACGTATTCGTGCTGGGCGTTCCCTTCTACCATACCCAGAACGGCGGGGGCACCTGGACCCAGGTCGGCAGCTCAATGCACGTCGACCACCACGCCCTGGCTTTCGACCCGACCGACCACAGCCGCATGTTCGAGGGCAATGACGGCGGGGTATACTATTCGCAGAACTCGGGCATATCCTGGTACAAGCGCTACGACCAGCATACCAACCAGTTCTACGCCATAGAGATCGACTACCAGAACCCCAGCCGGCTCTACGGGGGAACCCAGGACAACGGCACCATGAGGACCGTGAGCGGGGACCCCGACAACTGGGAGGCCGTTTTCGGGGGCGACGGGTTCTACTGCAACGTGGACCCGACGGACTCGAACAGCGTATATGTGGAGTACCAGTACGGTAACCTGTTCCACTCGACGGACTTCGCCGACTCGTGGACGGAAGTCATGAACGGGATCAACTCGGGCGACAGGCGCAACTGGTCGACGCCTGTGGTTATGGAGCCGGGCGACCCGCACACGCTCTATTACGGCACCTACCGCCTGTATCGCACGACCAACGGGGGCGGCATGTGGAATGCCGTAAGCGGCGACCTCACCAATGGCCCCGCCGGAGGCAATTTCGGGACCATAACCACCATTGCGGTGGCCCCGTCCGACCCCGACATAATATATGTCGGAACCGACGACTCCAATGTGTGGGTCACCCCGAACGGCGGGGGGACGTGGATCGACATATCGGCCGGGCTTCCCAACCGGTGGGTGACAAGGCTGACGGTCGATCCGGCGGACCCGAACCTCGCCTACGTCGCTTTCTCCGGGCTCAGGTGGGATGAGAACATAGGATACGTCTACTATACCGACGACATGGGCGCGACCTGGAACGACATCACCGGTGACCTCCCCGCCGCCCCGGTAAACGCCCTGGTCGTCGACCCCGGGCTCACTACCCGCGTGATCGTAGGGACCGACGTAGGCTGTTTCTACTCGGACGAGCGGGACGGCAACTGGCTGCTGACGGGGACGGGCATGCCGCCGGTGCCCGTCTATGATCTCAAGACACACGCGCCTACGCGGACGCTGGTGGCCGGGACGCACGGCAGGTCGATGTACTCGCTCGATCTCAGTGCGCTGCCCGGGGTGGCCTCGGTAAAGCAGGATGACGCCACGCGCCTCTTGCGTCTCGAGAGCCGCCCCAATCCCTTCAGGGCAAGCACGACCATCAGCTTCACTCTGCCGGAGGACTCAGAGGTCTCAATCGGGGTCTATGACCTTGCCGGCAGGAAGGTGAAGTCGCTGGCTTCGGGACGCCGGGGGGCGGGCGGCCACGAGGTCCCGTGGGACGGCACCAACGACAGCGGCCGCCGCGCGGCAAGCGGGGTCTACTTCGTCAGGCTGGAGAGCGGCCGCGGTTCGGTGACGCGGACCCTCAGCCTCGTGCGCTGAGAAGCGGGCCCAGGCGAGCGGGCCCCGTGAGATCCTGGCTGCCTGCAGTTCATGCTTGCATTTCAGGGGCGATCGTGTAACATTGTCGAATAAGCAGCTGAGATGCGACTCTGAAAGGAAAAAGGCCCAAAAAAAGGAGGCATGTTATGGGCGAAGAGACTCTCGTTGTTGTGTCGAAACTCAAGAACTACATTAAGTCGGCGGCCGGCATGAATACATCCGGGAACGTGGCTCCCAAGCTCTCGGCCATCATCCGTTCCCTGTGTGACCGCGCCGTGGAGAACGCAAAGAACGACGGTCGTAAGACCGTGATGGACAGGGACTTCGACTAGAAGTCAGGAGAAGGGGACAGACACTCGGACCGGGAAGGGTTTGTCCCCTTTCTGTCGTCCTGCCGCCCGTTTCCCCCCCTGGGACACCCAGTGAATTAGGGGTGGTTTACTCGCTGTGTTTGTGTTATCTTGCCGGGGAATTTGAACCGAGAACTTCGCTTGGGCCCGCGAGCCGGGCCCGGGCGTCAGATTTTGCCTGGATTGAACATGCATCGTATTGAGAGGCACCCCATCCTTGAGGTCGGCGGCGAGCCCGCCGTCCGATTCTCTTTCAACGGAAGGGAGTACCTTGCCAGGGAGGGCGAGGTCATCTCGTCGGCCCTCCTCGCCTGCGGCATCAAGGTCTTCGGCCACCACCCCAAGGACGCCAGCCCGCAGGGCATCTTCTGCGCCAACGGCCAGTGCTCGCAGTGCATGGTGATAGCCGACGGAGTTCCCGTGAAGGGCTGCATGGTGCCCGTGACCGAGGGCATGGAGGTGACGACCTGCGACGAAGTTCCCGAGCTTCCGGCCGAGGACGCACCGGCGGCCGGGTTCGAGCCCATAAAGACGTTGGAAACCGATGTCCTCATAATAGGAGGAGGGCCCGCCGGCATCACCGCCGCTCTGGAACTCGCTCCCCACGACATCGACGTCGTGATCGTCGACGACAAGCACCGGCTCGGCGGCAAGCTCGTTCTCCAGACGCACTCCTTCTTCGGAACCGTGGCGGACTGCTACGCGGGGACGCGCGGTATAGATATAGCCACCAGGCTCGCCGGGGAGGTCGAGGGACACCCCAACGTCAGGATCATGCTCAATGCCACCGCCGTCGCCTGCTATCACGACAGGAAGATAGGCGTAGCGACCGCGGATGAGTACTTTCTCATAAGCCCGAAGAGGCTGCTCATAGCGGCGGGCGCGAGGGAGAAGGCGCTGCCGCTTCCCGGCTGCGACCTTCCCGGCGTCTACGGCGCAGGGGCCTTCCAGACGCTCGTGAACCGCGACCTCGTCAGGCCCACCGAGAAGCTCTTCATCGTCGGCGGGGGCAACGTGGGCCTCATCGCGGCCTACCATGCCATACAGGCCGGCATAGGGGTGGTGGGCCTGGTCGAAGCGCTGCCCGAGGTCGGCGGCTACAAGGTGCACCAGGACAAGATCAAGCGGCTCGGCGTTCCCGTGTGGACATCTCATACGGTCAAGTGCGTGAACGGGTCCGAGGGCGTCGAGTCGGTTACCGTCGTCGAGGTCGACGAGAACTTCCGGGAGCGGGCGGGCACCGAGAGGACATATGAAGCCGACACGCTGCTGGTCGCCGTCGGGCTCAACCCGGTGGATGAGCTCTGCGCGCAGGCCAGGCGCTTCGGCATGGACGTTTATTCGGCCGGCGACGCGCTCGAGATAGCGGAGGCATCGGCTGCCATCTTCTCGGGCAGGATTGCCGGCAGGCAGATCGCGCAGTCCCTGGACAAGGACGCCCGGGTGCCGGCCGAGTGGCGGGCCAGGCTCGAGATACTCAAGAGCAAGCCGGGCAAGACGTATGCTCTCGACGTGAGAGCGCCGAAGTCCGGGCTCTTCCCGGTGATAAGATGCGTTCAGGAGATCCCCTGCGATCCGTGCATACACGTCTGCCCCAGGGATATGATAAAGATGAAGGGCGACCCGATATTCGGAATCCCCGGGGTCGTCAAGGACGAGTGCACGGGCTGCACGCTTTGCGTGTCGGTGTGTCCGGGGCTCGCCATAACCCTGGTCGACCTGAGAGAAGAAGGCCCCGACGGTCTGGTGACGGTGCCGTTCGAGATTCTCGATGACGATGTCACGGAGGGCGCCGAAGTCGAAGCCGTCGACATGGACGGCGAGCCCGTGACCCGGGCGAAGATCGAGAAAGTCGCCCGGAGGAAGGTATACGACAGGACCATACTCGTGACGCTGAGGGTGCCGAAGCAGGCGGCCATGCAGGTCGCCGGCTTCAGGATTCAGCCTCCCGGACTCAGCGAGCCCGTGGCGGGCGGAGTGCCCGAGTGTATGGGTGACGAGACCATAATATGCAGATGCGAGCGCGTCAGGGCCGGTGAGATACGAGACCTCATCCGGGCCGGCGTTCGCGACCTCAACCAGCTCAAGGTCTTAAGATGCGGCATGGGCGCGTGTGGCGGCAAGACCTGCCAGACCCTCATACTGAGGCTCTTCAAGGAGGAAGGCGTCGACCTCTCGGACGTCGTTCCGTTCACCCAGCGGCCGGTTGTCGCGGAACTGGATCTCGGCATACTGGCGGGCGAGAAGAGGGAGAAGCGCGGAGAGAGGCGGAGCGGCTGATGGCATCATATGACGTGATAATCGCGGGGGCCGGCAGCGTGGGCCTGCCCACGGCCGTCTTCCTGGCCGCCGAGAAGCAGAGCGTGCTCGTCATCGACGAGCTCCCATCTCCCGGGCAGGGCCAGAACAAGAGCGCAATAGGCGGCGTGAGGGCGACGCATTCGGACCCGGCCAAGATACAGACGTGCCAGCTGAGCCTGGATGTCTTCGCCTCCTGGAAAGAGACCTACGGCGACGACATACACTTCCAGCGCGGGGGCTACTGCTTCCCGGTCTACGAGGAGGAGCACGAGAAGGCGCTCAGGGACCTGCTGGTCGTCCAGAAGAAGTACGGCCTGAATATCGACTGGGTGGATACGGACGCCCTCGCCGACCTCCTTCCCGGGATAAACGGGAGGGGGCTGAGGGGCGGGACTTTCTCGCCCGAGGACGGCAACATATCTCCGATGATGACGTCACGCGCCTTTTACAGTCAGGCCATGAGGGCCGGGGTCGATTTCAGGTTCGGCGAGAAGGTGACCGGCCTCAAGCGGGGAAAGAGCACCGGCATAGAGGTCAAAACGGACAGGGGCAGATACGCGGCCGGGAAGTTCTTAAACGCCGCAGGCGCGGGGGCCGCCGAGGTGGGCGGGCTCATGGGTGTCGACCTGCCCATCGAACCCGATTCCCACGAAGGCGGGGTCACAGAGCCGGTCAAGCCCTTCTTCCATCCGCTCGTCGTCGATATGCGGGCGTTCCCGGGTTCCAGGAACTTCTACTTCTACCAGGAGCAGGGCGGCCACGTCGTCTTCTGCCTGACTCCTGAGCCCATAGTCCCAGGCCTCAACCGCGACTCCACTTCCGACTTCCTGCCGCAGTCGGCCAAAAGGCTCATCCTGCTGTTCCCGCGCCTCAGGAACCTGCGCGTCCGGAGGGTCTGGCGCGGGCTCTATCCCATGACGCCCGACGGGGTGCCCATCGTGGACCGCGTCAGGGGCGCTGATGGCTACTATGTCGCGGCGGGTTTCTGCGGGCAGGGCCTCATGCTGGGTCCGGGAATCGCCCGGAACATAGTGAGCCTGATGACCACGGGGAAGCCGCTGCTCCCCGAAGAGATATTCAGAAGCTACAGCCTCTACCGCGACTTCACGCGGCCCTCGGAGGCTCTCAAGTAAGGCCGGCGGGCCAGGATGATTGTCCGGCGGTTATGCTCCGCATGGAAGGAGACACAGATGAGCAAGGACAGGAAAGCGCAGTTCGCGGACTCCATGAAGATCTCGGCCAGGCTCAGGGTGGCGGCCCGGGTCGCGATGGGGGAAGTGCTCAAGGCGAGGAAGCGGGAGCGCGTCCTCATTATCACCAACCCGGGGCGCGACGTGCAGCTCATCTCCATGGCCCTCTATGACGCCGCCCTGGAGCGTGGCGCAGCCCCGGCCGTCGTCTTCCAGCCCCCCAAGACGCAGTTCGACTTCGCCGAGGATGCGGTCATACACGCGCTCAGGGCCGAGCCCGAGATCATACTGTCCATCTCCCAGCACAAACTGGGAAAAGACCGTTTCGCGCTGAAGAAACCTTACAAGCACAAAGGCAAGACTTACGGCCATGTCTTCAATTACCTGATCGCAAGCGGGAAGTCGCGGTCCTTCTGGTCGCCGTCGGTGACGGTCGGTATGTTCGAGCGCGCGGTGCCGATCGACTACAGGAAACTGAAAGCCAACTGCAAGAAACTGACGGCCATTCTCGACCGGGCCTCGGAAGTGCATGTCAAGACCAGGGCGGGGACCGACCTCGTCATAGGCGTCCGGAAGAGGAAAGCGAAAATGGACGACGGGGATTTCTCGAGGCCGGGCACGGGCGGGAACGTGCCGGCCGGAGAAGTGTTTATCTCCCCCGAGCTGGGAAGCGGAGAGGGGACGATTGTATTCGACGGGTGCATCTCGTCCAAGGGAGGCGTTATCATCATAAAGAGGCCCATCGTCGCGACCGTGAAGAACAACATGGTAACCAGGATAGAGGGCGGGCGCGAGGCGAGGGAGCTCCGGGCGACGCTCAGCGCAGCCGGGAAAACAACGCACAAGTTTGCGAAGGATGGCATGATAGCCAGAAAGCTCGTGCCCGAGTATCTGAAGAACATCTACAACCTGGGCGAACTCGGTATCGGCCTTAACGAGAACGCGAGGATAGTGGGCAGGATGCTGGAGGATGAGAAGGTCTTCAAGACCTGCCATATAGCCATCGGGTCCAACTACGACGGCGACGCCGACGCGCTGAATCATCTGGACGGGCTTGTGAAGCGGCCTACGATGGAAGTCAGGGACGCGAAGGGCCGCGCCCGGGTCATAATGAGAAACGGAGACATAATCGTCTAGCCGCCAGAGGGGCATTTGGCGGCGGCATGGTCACGATGCGAGGTGGAGTATGAAAGTGGAGATCTTCTATTGCGTTCCTTGAAACTTCCTTCCCCAGGCTTCCCGGGTGGAAGCTGAAGTGAAAGCCGAGTTCGCCGGCGCCGATGTTGAGATCATCGAGGGCGATCACGGCATCTTCGATATCGCCGTCGATGGCAAACTGGTCTTTTCAAGGGGCTGCAGCGATTTCGGCAAGCGCTTCCCGCGCGTAGGCGAGACGGCTGAGCTCATAAGGAAACACGTGGTGGTATAGCTCTGAGGCCGGGGCTGTGGGCACCGGGCATGGGGCGGCGCATTTTCTTATGAAAATATGTTGTATATTTACAATATTATGTTATAATATTGATGTCATGGAGATGCGAAAACTCTACAACAGAATAGGGGTGCTCCGGAGGGAGAGGGAAGTGTCCCGGAAGGACCTTGCCGAGGCCATCGGGGTCAACTTCCAGACGGTCGGGTATCTCGAGCGGGAGGAGTACAATCCCAGCCTGGACCTGGCCTTCAGAATAAGCGAGTTCTTCGGCCTTCCGGTCGACCTCGTGTTCTCCACGGAACCGATGAAGCCTCTCAGCGAGGAGATACTCAAGTACCGAAAAAGACGAGGTGAGTGATATGGCGAGGGAGATATCCAAGACTCTGAGAAGACTGCTTGTAGCGGTAAACTACCTTAGCCTTGCGGTGATCGTCTTTCTGATCCACGTGGGGCGCTCCCGGGGTTGGGACACCCGGCTGATCCTCGCCGGCATTGTCCCAACCGCAGCGGTGCTGATTGCGACCTTCGTGGGGGTTTTCTGGCGAACCGGGCTCTGGCATCTTGCGCACGCTTCTTTCGAGAAGATCGACGAGCGACAGGCGCAGGTCATGTATGAGTCCATCAGGCGCTCCTATTCGGTATTCGCCGTGCTCTGCGTTGTCATTCTCTTCGTGAACGCCGTAGCCGAGCGGGGGCACATCCCGATTCTCATCGCGGGCGCGCTTCTCTATCTCGCGCATACGCTGCCGGCGGCGGCCGTGGCCTGGAGCGAGAAGGAAGTGCTCCTCGGGAGCTGAGCCGACCAAACCCTGACAGAACCTCTTGCCGGGCAGCACGGTGCATCCGGCCGTTTGGCCGATCACATCGGGATGCTGGAGACGGTCCTGTAGCGCTTCACTTCGATTCCATCTTCACGCAGAAGCCGCCAGAAATTCTCTACCAGCTCCGTTGCCAATCGCAGGGCTTCCTCGATTTCCCGGGCATGCCACAGCAAGGGAACCAGTTCCTTATAGCGGCGAGGCAGTCTGGGGAACGTGAAGGAGTCCTTCATCCCCTGAAGGTAGTCATGCGTTACCCAGCTTCTGTTCAGAAGGCACAGAGCGTCTCTCATTTCAAAGAGCACCTCAAGCACCGCGCAGTACCAGTCATCCTGATTGTCGCGCTCCTTGCAGGAGAAGATGCGTCCGTACGACTCCAGGATGAGTTCAGGCAAATGCCGTTCGAGGCTCGCCCTGAATTTCGCTTCCGGCACGGTCCTGCCCATCCGGAGCCAGTCGGCGACCAGAGATCTCTCGCCATGCATCACCTTGAGCACACTGAGTACGCCCATGAAGAAAGGCCAGCCGCATACCTCTTCCAGCGACGGATTGCACAGCAAGTCCTCGAGCTTGCCCCGCTCAATCACCATGTAGCCGGCAGGGATGCCTCGAAAGACCACGTGTTGTCCCCGCGCGGGGCATCCGTTCCGCGTGATGAACACCATTTCAAGGTCGGACCAGCCGGTATCCGACCCGCGGGCCGCTGAACCGTAAATGCCGCCGAGGAGGACATCACCCCCGTACTTATCAACGAATCTGCTGCATAAGCCCTCTGCCAACTGCATCCTGTCATTATGGTCCATGCCTGCCGCTCCCGCTTATGGAACCTGCGATGCTCTTCTCCAATACCCTTAATGTACCCTATAAGTCAACTGCCAGTCTGCAGTGGACTGAGTTCGGTGGCAGGGATTGTGGCCGTGCCGGTCCGAACAGGATCATCCGACGCGCGGCAGGCAGGCGCAGACCCGGTTGACGGCCGGGGCAATAAAGGGTAGGATGTCGGGCTGGAGGTGCGGTCCCGGCCTCCTTCTGACGTACGCCAATCAGCAGACATCTGGGAGGATGCGAGGGAAGATATGCGGGAGGAACCGGCGGGCGCCGCGCCGGTAGGTCTCGGCGAGCGCATTCAATCGATTGATGTTCTTAGGGGCTTCGCCCTGCTCGGCATACTGATCATGAACATCCAGAGCTTCTCGATGATCATGGCCGGCTACTTGAACCCAGCAGCTTTCGGCGACCTCAGCGGGGTCAACCGGTGGGTCTGGACGCTGAGCAACATCGTCGCGAACGAGAAGTTCATTTCCATATTCTCGATGCTCTTCGGAGCGGGCATCGTGCTCATGACAGGAAGGGTGGAGGCCAGGGGCATCAACCCGCGGGAGCTGCATGTCCGCCGCAGCGTATGGCTTATTGTGATCGGACTTCTGCACGCTTACCTGCTCTGGTACGGCGACATCCTGTTTACCTACGGCGTGTGCGCGCTCATCGTCTTCGCGGGGCGCAAAGCGTCGCCCAGGAAGCTCATCATAATCGGTCTCATAGTCTTCTCGCTCGCTTCGCTGCTCTTCCTCTTCTTCGGATTCTCCATGCAATTCTGGCCGGAAGAGAACAAGGCGCAGAGCATGCGGAGCTGGCTGCCGACCGCGGGGCAGGTTGCCGAAGAGCTTGCCGCTTACCGCGGGAACTGGCTCGACCAGATGTCGGCCCGGATTCCGGCAGCCATCGCGCTCCAGACATTCATTTTCCTCATACTTGAGGGCTGGCGAGTCTGCGGTCTCATGCTGATCGGCATGGCTCTTTTCAAGACGGGCGTATTCTCAGCGCTGCGATCGCGCCGCTTCTACGCGGCCATGGTGGTGATTGGCTACAGCGCGGGCCTGCCGCTTGCAGTAGCCGGGACCGTCAAGAACTTCGCCGCGGGCTGGGCCTACGAATACTCCATGTTCTATGGTTCCCAGTACAACTACTGGGGGAGCATTTTCGTTGCGCTCGGGCATGTCGGCGTGGTCATGCTGGTCTGCAGGTCCGGGCTCTTCGCGGGCCTGAAGCTTGTGCTCGCAGCCGTCGGCCGCATGGCGCTCTCCAATTACCTCGTGCAGACGGTCATATGTACGACCATCTTCTACGGGCACGGTTTCGGCCTTTTCGGCCGTGTCGAGAGGTGGCAGCAGATCCTGTTCGTTCTCGCCATCTGGACTCTTCAGCTCATCTACTCGCCTATATGGCTGCGCAAGTACAGGTTCGGGCCCGCGGAGTGGGTCTGGCGGTCGCTTACATACGGCAAGCGCCAGCCCATGAGGATTTAAGGTGGGGACGGCGGGACCGGCGCAGGCCGTGGAGCGGGCGGAGGCGGTTCTTTTCGATCTCTTCCACACGCTGACATCCATTGAAGCAGTCAAGCCGCTGGGGCGCCCAACCCACGAGATTCTGGGAGTATCGCGGGAGGCATGGCTCGAACAGGTCTTCGGAGACTCACGGGGCCGCCTTACAGGCAAGGTGAGGGACCCGCTGACGATGATGCGCATAATGGCCCATTCCATAGATCCGGCGATACCGGATAATACCATTGAGGAAGCGACCCTGAGCCGCGCCAGGCGCTTTCACAGGGCACTCACCCAAATGCCCGGTGCAACGAGAGACACGCTTGCCGGGCTCAAGGCCAGGGGCAAGAAACTCGGGCTCGTAAGCAATGCCGATGCCATGGAGATCGCCGCCTGGGGTGAGTCTCCCGTTGCCGGCTTCTTCGATTGCGTCGTGTTCTCCTGTGACGTGGGCTATGCCAAGCCCGAGCGCGAGATATACGAAGTCTGTCTCGGCAAGCTCGGGGTCGGACCGGATGAAGCCGTTTTCGTGGGCGACGGGGGCTCGGATGAACTTCAGGGGGCGAAGGCTATCGGTCTTACTACCGTGATGATGGTGGGGGTGATCAGGGAGATGTGGCCCGAGCGCATTGAGCCGAGGCTCTCCTACGCGGACTTCGTGATCGACCGGCTTGATGAGCTTCTGGCCGCGTAAGGCACGTAGGTGCTTTGACCGACCCGCCCGGCGCAATCCGAAGGGAGGACTGGAATGAAAAGGACCTTCAGTCTGGTAACGCTCAGCGTGGTCTGCTGCGCATTCCTGAGCTGTTCAGTGCCCCGCCTTTTCTGGCCCCAGAGCGACATAGACGCGTATGAGAAGATCTATGGAGCGGCGGACAAGAGCCTGCTGGTCGCGTCGAGGAGCAGCGACTTCAAGGACGCGCTGGTCAAGAGAATCGAGAAGGCGTTCGAGCACGAATCCATCACAATAAGGTTCGTCGGGCTGCAGAGGCTCAAGTACGAAGACGCAGACGCGTTTGACGCAGTGGTCATCATGAACACATGCATAGCCTGGGGCATGGACCCCCAGGTCGACGGCTATCTCAATAAGTACAGGGGCGCTTCGAACATCATAGTGCTGACGACGTCGGGCGACGGCAACTGGCTGCCCGGGAAGCACAACCGCGAGTTCGACGCCGTGGCCTCGGCCTCCGAAATGGCCAGGGTAGATGAAGTGGCTGACAGGATAGTCCAGAAAGTGCGCGCGTTGCTGGGGACCTGAGTGTCAGCGGTTGTGCATTTCAAGACCTGACCCCATCTTGGGGACCCCGTTGTTGACGGCGGACCCTGCTTGGTCTAATCTGGCAGCATGAATGCCCCTGAAGACAGGTCCTGGACCCATCCCGCGAGGCGCCCTTACAGGTTCGCCGTGCTCCTTGTGGCGAGCTTCTTTCTCTACGGCAGTTACTTCGCGTACGACAGCGTGGGGGCCATCGAAGACTATCTCATGAAGTCCATGAACATAGGGCAGAGCGAGGTCGGCGGCATGTACTCGCTCTATTCCTGGGGCGCCATCTTCACGCTCTTCCTGGCGGGCTGGCTCATCGACAGGATAGGGACACGGAGGTCAAGCCTCCTGTTCGCCGGCGTGGTGACCCTGGGCGCCGTGGTCGTCGCAGCGGCACCGGGCATCCGGACGCTTCACGCGGGCCGCTTCATATTCGGCGCCGGCTCGGAGGCGCTCATAGTCTCGCAGAGCGCGATACTGGCCCGATGGTTCAGGGGCAAGGAACTCGCGTTCGCCTTCGGGGCTTCGCTCACCATAATGCGCCTGGCGACGATGTTCTCCTTCAATACGGAAGCCCTGATCGCCGAGCGCATGGGCCCGGGCGCCGCCCTCTGGGTCGCGGCTGGCCTCTGCCTTCTCAGCACGGGGGCCTGCGCCATTTACTATTTTCTGGACCGCCGGGCGGAGCCGGCGCTGGGGCTTTCCGAGACCGGCGCGCCGGACCGCATAAAGCCGGGTGAGATCTTCCGGTTCAGTCTATCCTACTGGCACCTCGCATTCGTCTGCCTTCTCTTCTACTCGGCCATATTCCCGTTCACGAGTCTCTCGACCAACTTCTTCCATGAGAAGTGGAGCCTGCCCCTGGCCGTGAGCACCGATGGCGGGTTCGTCGCGGCCGTCCTGGCGAACTTCCGCCACATGTTCTCGACCGCGCCGGGCACGACATCGATCGTCACTTTCATGTCACTTCTCTTCGCCCCCTTCGCGGGGATCATGGTCGACCGCTTCGGAGCGCGCGCGACGATAATGGTGCTGGGCTGCGCATTGATGATACCGGTATACCTGCTCCTGGGTTTCACCGGGCTGGCGCCCAGGTTCCCGATGCTGCTCCTGGGAGCGTCGTTCGTCCTCGTTCCGGCCGCGCTGTGGCCGGCGGTCCCCCTCATAGTGAGGAGGGGCCGGCTGGGTACTGCGTACGGCCTGATGACGCTCATACAGAACTTCGGGCTGATGCTCTTTCCGTGGCTCAACGGGAAACTGCGGGAATCTACGGGCGCATACAGCGCGAGCATGGTGATGTTCTCATGCCTCGGGGCGGTTGCGCTCGTGCTGGCCATCAGGATGCTCAGCAATGACCGCGCCGGAGGGCGCGTCCTGGAGCGGCCATGAAATCAATGTTCTGCGAGCTCGAGCCGGAGGGCTTCGAAGCCGTCAGGCCCCTCTTCGACGGCCTCGACTACCATCTCATGACGACAGCCGCTCTGGATGGGAGGCGCCGGGCGAGAGTATTCGCCGACAGGCCGGGGGCGGCGCGCGCGGCATTCATTTATACGCCGCAGGTCTGGGGGTATCTCGCAGGAGATCCCGGCTCCACCGGCTTCGCCGAGGAGCTCGCCGAGGAGATCTTCGCCAAGCACATCCTGGGCCGGGGTGTCCCGGCCCTTTACGTGGCCACCGACCCGGACATGTGGTGGGAACACCTGGTGCGGGTGCTCGGGCCTTTCGTCCCCATACCCACGAGCAGGTTTTACTATGTATGCGGCAAGCTGGAGTTCGACTGGCGCGTTGCGGTTCCTGAAGGCTTCACAGTAGAACCGATTTCAGAAGAACTGATCAAGCGGCCGGGTTTCGAGCTTCCCGGGGACGTGCTGGCCTGGATGGAGGAGTGGGGGACCGTGGATGAATTCCTCAAGGGGGGGTTCGGCTTTCTCACCCTTGAGGGCGACCGGGCCGTGTCCTGGGTGATAGCCGACGGCGTGGTCGCGGACCGCTGCGAGATCGGGGTCTTCACCGAGGACGCCTATCGCCGCCGCCGGCTCGGGGCCGTGACGACCGCCGCCGCCCTCGAGCACGCTTTCTCCATGGGTATCGGCCAGGTCGGCTGGCACTGCGCCGCCGAAAACGAGGCCTGCGTCAGGACGGCCGAGTGGGTGGGTTTCGAAAGACAGTTCGAATACGAAATGCATCTTATCCTGATGGATGAAGCCCGCCACCGCATGAAGATGACCATGTCCGCTTCGAGGCTGGCCGAGAACGGGGAAGTACTGGTCGGCAGGGGCGACTACAGGCAGGCCGTCGGCCTCTATGAGACGGTGCTGACGCTGAACCCCGACATGGGCCCGGGCCACTATCACCTCGCCGCCCGAGCCCTGGCCGGGACGGGACGGTTTGAAGAGGCCATGGAGCATCTCCGCGCCGCGGCCGACCGCGGCTGGGCCTATACGCAGCATACCAGGAGCTGCAGGGAGTTCGGCCCCCTTCACGACATGCCCGGGTGGGAGAGCCTGCTCGAGCTCATCGAGGCCAACCGCAGGCGGCCGGGCCGGCTCTGACCCGGCAGATGCAAAAAGGGGGTTGGTGTTTTCGGGGTTTTTGGGGAGAGTATTATGGGGCATCATCTCCGGCTGTCGCGGAGGCGGCGGTTCTCCGGTAACCGGGCGTGGTGTCCCCGCGCTGCATCGGGCGATCTTCCACCAGGCCTTGCCCTATAATCCCAAGGTGTTATAATTCTGGACAAGATCTGCAACACTACAACAAAGCAGGCAATAGTGAAGATAGACATTGGCGACGGATTCGTGATCAGGTCATTCGAGGTTGCCGATGCGGAAGCCATAGCCAGGTACGCCGACAACCGCAAGGTTTCCATTGGACTCAGGGACATGTTTCCATATCCCTACACTATTGAGAACGCGCGTGAGTGGCTCGAGCATGCCATGAACCAGGACCCCGAGTGCAACTTCGCCATCGCCTCGCCGGATGAGGTCATCGGGGGTATCGGGGTCGGCCTGTGGCGGGGCGAGCGCCGTATCTCGGGCGAGGTGGGTTACTGGCTGGGCGAGCCCTTCTGGGGTCGTGAAATCGCGACGCGGGCGGTCATGGCCTTCACGAAATACGCGATCGAGACCTATGACCTGTTGAGGGCCTACGCGGAGGTCTTTTCCAGCAACCCGGCGTCCGCGCGCGTTCTCGAGAAGGCCGGGTACAAGCTTGAAGGCCACTTTCACAATGCCATAATCAAGGACGGGAAGGTCCTGGACCTCTTCGTATATGAAAGGCTGAGATCGGACCTGGCTTGACCGTAGCCCGGTCCTGAGATCGTTACACATTGCGCTCGGGTGATTACCTTGTCCACACAGCAAAAGCTGGTTTACATCGTGCTTGCCGCGCTGCTCTGCATAAACGTGGTACAGGCGTACCTCATGGGCCTGGCACATGATGAGGCCTATTACTGGATATACTCCAAGTACCCCGCCTGGGGCTATTTCGATCATCCCCCGCTGACCGCGCCGGCCGTGAGCGCAGGCTACTGGCTGATTCCCAATGAGCTCGGGGTCCGCCTCGTCTTTCTCATCATGCTCACCGTCAGCCTGGTGTGGATGTGGAGAATGACAAACAGGAGGGACGGCCTGCTGTTCATCGTCATTGTCCTTTCGTTCGGCCTTTTTCAGGTCGTGGCGATTCTGGCGACTCCGGACACTCCGCTCCTTTTCTTCGCGACCATGTTCTTCCTGGCGATCAGGCGGTATCTCGAGAGGCGGGATGCCGTCTCCGTGTCCGTGCTGGCGCTCTCAATGGCCCTGATGCTATACGCCAAGTACCACGGGATTCTGGTCATTCTCCTCACGGTGCTCGCTGTCCCCCGGGTTCTCAGGGAGAGGAGCTTCTGGACGGCCGCGGCCATCGGGGCGCTGCTCTTCGCGCCCCACGTGGTCTGGGAGGCGCGGCACGGCTTCGTTACCATTGCCTTCCAGCTGGGGCGCGCCGGCACGTGGTTGAACTCCCGCTACATCCTGGATTACATCACGGGGCAGATAGCGATGGCCGGCGTGTTCTCGGGCCTCGTTCTCTACTATGTGCTCTTCTTCAGGTTCAGAGCCGAAACCGAGTTTGACAGGGTTCTCAAGTTCAACTGTATCGGCACGCTCGCCTTCTTCCTGCTCGCTTCTCTGAAGGGGCGGGTCGAGGCCAACTGGACAATCGTCGCCTTCGTCCCGCTGGGTATCATAGGACACAAGTACATCCAGCACAGGCCGCGCCTCAGGGCGGTCACCATGTACATGGCCCTGCTGCCGATATGCATCATCATAGTACTGAGAGTGCTCATGACGGCCCCGCCCGATAACCTCTGGGGATTGAGACGCGCCTATGAGTTCAGCGACTGGCCGCGAATCACCGAAGAGGTCCGGGAGTTCGCCGGCGGCCTGCCGGTGACGGCGAACCTCTACCAGCACTCGTCGTCGATTTCATTCTACTCCGGCGACGTGGTGCCCTCGCTCAACATCAACTCGAGAGATAACCAGTTCACCCTGCTCAAGCTTGAAGACAGGTTGCTCGACACCAGGGTGTGCTTCGTGTCGAGCTTCGAGATACCGGGATCCAGGAGGATCGAACTCAGGGAGGGCGGGGCCCTTTACCTTACAAATGAATATACGGTCAGGCAGCTGAGGACCGCGTTCGCCCGGGACTGAAGCCGGCGGGCGCCCCGGGGGCTGCGCCCGCAGGCGTGGAACTCCGGCTGTCCAGAGGTGTCTAAATGAAACAACCATTTAACTTGATTCATCGCCGGCTTTGCCGAAGGGACGGGTAGCGAGATATGTCGATGAAAACCACAACCAGGTTCATCATAGCTCTGCTGGCGGCGATCCTGTTGCCGGCGGGCGGGGCCGTAGGCCCGGCTTCTGGAGAGGCGGGCGCCGTGATTGATTCCCGGCTACCTGAGCGCGCGGGGTACGTCGACTTCAAGGACTACCTGGCCGAGCTTTACACGGACCTGGATCTCGAGGGGGAGCTGGACTACGGCGTCTTCGAGGTCGCCATGATCGGCTATTATAACCTGATTCACAGAGATCTCGTCCCCCGCGACTCCATCATCACGGTCATAGACTACACCAGGCCTTCCGCGGAGGAGAGACTCGTGGTCCTGGACCTTGAGTCGAGGCAGGTGCTCCACACCTCGCTGGTCGCGCACGGTATGAACAGCGGGGAGGAGTGCGCGGAGAGCTTCTCAAACGAACCGGGTTCGCTTCAGAGCAGCCTGGGATTCTACGTTACGGGAGAAGAGTATGTCGGCGCGCACGGAAAGGCCCTGAGGCTCGCGGGCGTGGACACCATGTTCAACGACAGGGCCGAGGAACGATGCATTGTGGTTCACGGGGCATGGTACTGCACGGACGACTTCGTCGAGGAGCACGGGCGTCTGGGAAGGAGCTGGGGCTGTCCCGTGCTGCCCCCGGACATGGTGCCCGAGATGATCGACGATATGAAGGACGGGACCTGCCTCTTTGCCTATTACGATGACGATGACTACATGCGGAACTCCACGAATATGGACCCCGATAGGGCAGTGGAGGAGTATACGAAGAGAAGAAGAACGGGGAGGTAGATGGTGTCAGGAACCGGTTTCGCGGGCATGGCAGGCCGCGGTCTCCGTCGTCCCGCCGGCTCCGGCATCGGCGTGATGCTCCTTCTATGCGCCGCGGTTCTCGCCGCGCCGCAGGCTGCAGGTGCCCGGGAGGAGACGATTCAGGAGTCGCTGCGACACCGCTGCGAGCAGCTGCGGCAGACCGGCGTCTTCGAGATAGGAAGCGCGGACATCGCCGCCATTCTGGCGCTCCCTCATTTCTACGAGATGCGCGACTTCGAGCCCGCCTGGACGCAGCCCGGGAACATTGAGGATCTTTTGAGGGCCGCCGAGGAGGCCTACAGCGACGGGCTCGACCCCGAAGACTACCATCTCGGTGCGGCAAGGCGGCTCGCGGCCCGTATTCGCAGAGGCGGGGGGCCTTCCTGTGAGGACCAGGCCGATCTGGAGATGCTGCTCACCGACGGGTTCTTCAGGCTCGTCTACCACATGGAATTCGGCAAGGTCGACCCGGTCAGCCTGGATCCCAGCTGGAACATCTTCAGGGACTTCGGCGACGAGGACCCGGCGCTCTGGCTCGAGGCCGCCCTGGCTTCCCGGTCGGTTTTCGATTTCATCGAGGGCAAGAAGTCCCAGCACCACCTGTATTCGTGCCTAAAGTCAACGCTCGAGAAATACAGGCGCATTCAGTCGAGCGGAGGGTGGGAGCCCGTTCCGCCGGGCGCGACGCTCAAGAAAGGTATGGAGGACGAGAGGGTGATCGCCGTGAGGGAGCGGCTGCGGATTGTCGGGGACCTTCCCGATTCTCTTGCGATGGCTTCCCCTCTCTTCGACGACGGCCTCGAGGTGGCGGTGATGCGGTTCCAGGAGCGGCATGGGCTCGCCGCCGATGGGTCTGTCGGCCCCAGGACGATAGAGGCCATGAACGTGCCGGCCCGGCAGAGAATCGACCAGCTCAGGGTGAATCTGGAACGCGGCAGGTGGGTGCTTCACGACCTTAACGACACCTTCATTCTGATAAACATAGCCGGTTTCAGGGTCTTTTATTTTAAGGACAACAGGGTTGAGTGGACCGCGCGCGCCCAGGTGGGGACCCCTTACCGGCAGACGCCGGTGTTCAAGGCCGAGATGGATTACATCGTCTTCAATCCCACCTGGACGGTGCCCCCCACGATTCTGGCCAAGGATGTCCTGCCCGCCGTTCGCAAGGACCCGGGCTATCTGGCCGCCAAGAACATGGTCGTTCTGGACCGCGGCGGCAAGATCGTGGACCCGGGCGGCATCGACTGGGGGCGTTATTCCGGCTCCGACTTCCCCTATCTCATCAGGCAGGAGCCCGGGCCAGAAAACGCGCTGGGCCGCGTCAAGTACGTCTTTCCCAATGAGCACTTCGTCTTTCTCCACGATACTCCGAGCAAGTCGCTCTTCGACAAGTCCGAGCGGGCTTTCAGCTCAGGTTGCATCCGGGTAGAGAACCCGCTGGAACTGGCCCTGCTGTTGCTCGAGGGCAAGGAAGGCTGGGACGCGGCCGGCATAGAACGCGTACTGCAGGAGAAGAAGACTCGGACCGCCCACCTGGCGAAGCCCCTGCCGACGCTGGTTCTCTACTGGACGGCGTTCGCGGCCCTGGACGGCGGGTGCAACTTCAGGCCCGATGTCTACCAGCGCGACGGCGCCGTGCTCGAAGCTCTGGCGGACAAGCCCGTAATCCGCAGGCGCCGCTGAGGACCGCGCGGCGCTTAATCGGGCTGGTCAAACCGAGGTTCTTTGTATAGAGTACTCTTGAATGCTCTTGGGAGCAGCGTATCCTTTCCCTGAACTACCTCCAGAATTGCGGTCTCTTGCGCCCCGCTGACTCAGGGGCTCGGCTCGGCCGCCACAGATTGAAGGAGGGGAAGCAATGAAGCACATCGGCATCACCGGCGGGATTTGCATTCTGCTTTGCGCGTTCACGTCACTTTCGGCCCCGGTCGCGGCTGGCGAGGGCGAAATCATCGACTTCGATTCCAGCCAGTGGGTAATGGTAAACGGACGGGTCGTGGACCATCTCGGGAGAAGGAGCCTCGTGGGCAGCGCCTATCTCGACGGGGTGGAGTTTCAAGACGGTGTGATCGAAGTCGACATCGCGGCCAGCTGGGAGCGCTCATACCCGGGCATAAACTTCCGCATCCAGTCACCGCAGGACTATGAGCGGTTCTATATCAGGCCCCACACCATGAAGTTCTTCGAGAGCGCGCTGCAGTACACCCCGTCCATAAACGGCATCTCCGGCTGGCAGCTATACAGCGGCGATGGTTTCACGGGCCCGTGCGAGATTCCCTACGACGAGTGGGTGCATATCAGGCTGGAGGTAAAGGGCACGCAGGCGCGCGTCTTCATCGGCGAGGGTGACGGGCCCGACCTGCAAATACATGACCTCAAGAACGGCGTGAGCAGCGGCACCATCGGCCTCGACCAGATGACCAACGGGACCTCCTATTTTTCGAACTTCTCATACAGGGAGGATTCCGGCCTCGAGTTCGACCCGCCGCCAAGGGTCGACACGCCGGCGGGCACGGTCATGGAATGGGAGATCTCCCAGCCCTTCCGGTACACAGAGATCGAGCTCGACCTCATGCCTGAGGACCAGGACATACCCCTGATCTCCTGGGCAAAGGTCACTCCCGAACCGGGCGGGCTTCTGGACATCGCCCGCTTCCACGGCCGGACCGGGCGCGAGCCGGACTGCATTTTCGCCCGCGCGACGATTCCCTCGGATGAAGAGGCCATCAGGGAAATCCAGTTCGGGTACAGTGACGCTGTGAGCGTCTTCTTCAACGGCGTGCTGATGTTCTCGGGAAACTCCTCTTACACCAGCAGGGACCCTTCTTTCCAGGGTATAGTCGGTCTGTTCGACGCCGTCCACGTTCCCTGCAAAAAGGGCGATAACGAGCTCATGATGCTCGTCGTCGAGAACTTCGGCGGCTGGGGCGTAATTGCCCGGGACGCAAGCGTTGTCTTCCAGCACGACGGCGTCAGCAGGCTGTGGGAGACCCCGGATGACCTCCTCACTCCCGAGACGGTCGTGTACGACCCGCGCCGCAAGGTCTACTACGTTTCCAACTACGACGCGTTCCACCCCAGCGCGGGACAGGGGCTGCAGTACATCTCGGTCGTATCTGAGGACGGCGAAATCGAAAACCGCGAGTGGGTCGGGGGCCTTAATAACCCCGCCGGAATGGCCCTCGACGGTGACAGGCTTGTCGTCATCGAACGGGGCGGTCTCGCGGAGATAGATATCAACGCCGGCGAGATCTCGGGGCGCCGCCCGATCCCGGGCGCGGGCATGCCCAATGACGTGGCAATCGACCGGCGGGGCGACTACTACATTTCGGACCCGCCCAGGGGGGTCATCTACAGGTTCTCGGGAGGCGAGTTCGAAGAGTGGCTGAGCGGCGGGGAAGTGATCGATCCCAACGGGCTGGTGGTCGACGGCGGGAGGCTCGTCTGGGGCAATAACGGAGACACCTGCCTCAAGGCTGCCGATCTCAAAACCAGAGAGGTAGTCAGCATCGCCAACCTGGGCCCGGGTATAATAGACGGCGTGGAACTTGACGGCGAAGGAAATTACATAGTCTCCCACTGGCGGGGCAAGGTCTACAGGGTGACGCCGGCGGGAGGGGTGGTCAAGGTCCTGGACACCACGGGGCCCGGTACCTTTGCGGCGAATCTTGCGTTCGTTCCCGAAACGGGTTTGATGGTCGTCCCGACGTTTTACAGCAACTCGGTGGCGATGTACCGTCTTGAGCCATAGCGAGACGGAGGCATGATGAGGCTGGCTGGAGCGCATCGACCTTGCCATTTCCTGGTCGCGCTGGCATAGTCTCAGGCAGGTCAAGGACTGACGGAGGGAGAGATTGGGCTCGAGATTCCGGGTCAAGAAACCGCACGCACCCGATTCCACGGACGTGTTGAGCGTGAAGGCGGGTGCCAGGCTCGAGTTCGAGCGGAGGCCCACCGAGTGGGATGGCTGGATATGGTGCACTTCCCGCGACGGCAGCTCCGCCTGGGTTCCGGAGTCATGGACCGCCCTTGAGGGCGGTTCCTGCGTTATGAAGAGAGACTACGTGTCGAGGGAGCTGGCGGTCGCCCGGGGCGAAGAGGTCACCGTGGAGACTACCGAGAGCGGATGGGCCCGGGTGACGACGCCGGGGGTAGACGGGGGATGGGTTCCGCTTGAATGCCTTGAGCGGACTGGAGAATAGGAATGGGAGCGAACCAGGAGAGCAGCGGGGTCGAGATAAGGCCAATAGCGGGCAGGGATGAAATCGAGAGTTGCGCCCGCATCATGGCAGGCTCCGAGCCCTGGATTACTCTCCGGCGCACTTACGAGGACTCGGTGAAGATGCTGGGTGACCCCATGAGGGAGGTCTATGTCGCCGCGGCCGGAGGCGAAGCGGCCGGTTTTATTATCCTGAGGATGGACGGGGTTTTTTCCGGTTACCTGCAGACGGTAGCCGTCGCCCCGGAGTGGAGAAACCGGGGAATCGGCACCCGGCTTGTGAAGTTCGCGGAGGAGAGGATATTCACCGAAAAGCCCAATGTCTTCATGTGCGTATCGTCCTTCAACCCCGACGCACTTCGCCTCTATGAGAGACTGGGATACGAAGTCATCGGCGAAATCAGGGACTTCGTCGTGAAGGGGCATTCGGAACTGCTTCTCCGCAAGACCGTCGCTCCGCTATACGACTTCTTCAAGCCCTCCGGATGAGTCCGGGTTGACGGGCCGCAGCCGCATATTCTATCATGGTGAAAGTCCGAAGGCCTGCGGTCCGGGACTGAGGGGGCCTGGAACGGGCGGTCATGGAACGGGCGGTCATGGAACAGGCGGTCATGGAACAGGCGGTCATGGAACAGGCGGTCCGAATAAGGGTAGCGATGGACGTCTACCCGTCTTGATACGGTAAAACGCCGCCTGCATGGCGGCAGTAACTTGCTTAAGGTGTGCCCATGAGCGAGAACCTGGTCATCAGACCTTATGAACCGCGAGACGAGAAACATGTTATCGATCTGTGGCTCCGCTGCGGCCTGGTCGTTCCCTGGAACAACCCCAGGCAGGACATCGAGCGGAAACTCAAGGTCAATCCCGACCTTTTTCTCGTAGGGGAGTTGGAAGGCAAGCTCGTAGCCACGTGCATGGCGGGCTACGAGGGCCACAGGGGCTGGATAAACTACCTGGCGGCCGATCCGGCGTGCAGGCGCCGGGGCATCGGCTCGAAGATGATGGAAGCCGCCGAAGCAAGGCTCCTGGCTATGGGTTGCCCCAAGATAAACCTCCAGGTCAGGGCGGGCAACAGGGCGGTGGTCGACTTCTATGAGGCCATTGGGTACGAGCTCGACGACATACTCAACATGGGCAAGCGGCTCGCGGAGGACGAGCCCTTCACGCCGGAAGAGGGAAACCCGTGAACCTCATCGAAGTTAGGAACCTGAGAAAGATCTACCACAAGGGGTCGGTCAGCATCCCCGCCCTGAAAGGCGTCACGGTCGGAATCGCCGAAGGCGAGTTCATCTCAATCATCGGAAGATCGGGTTCGGGCAAGTCGACGCTCCTCAATCTCATAGGCGGGCTGGATACGGCGACCTCGGGCAGCATCGCGGTAAGGGGCAACGACCTCAGCCGCATGAACCGCAGTGGCCTGGCCGAGCACCGCCGGCACACGGTCGGCATGGTCTTCCAGTCGTTCAACCTCATCTCCCACAGGTCCGCGCTTGAAAACGTCGTGCTGGCCCTCGTCTTCGGGGGCGTGGCGCGGGCGCAGAGGACTGCCCGGGCGACGGCTCTCCTGAGGCGGGTCGGCCTGGGACGGCGGCTCCACCACACTCCAGCCGAGCTCTCGGGAGGTGAGGCGCAGCGGGTCGCGCTTGCGCGGGCTCTTGCCAACGACCCCGTGGTTCTTCTTCTCGACGAGCCCACCGGGAACCTCGACAGCACGACGGCGCGGGAGATCGTCGACCTCATCCGCGCCCTCAACAGGGACGCGGGCCTCACGGTGGTCATGGTCACGCATGAGCGGGATACCGCATCCGAAGTGTCGAGCAGGGTCATCGAACTGCTCGACGGCCGTGTCATGGGAGGCGGCGGCGAAGGGGAGGCATCA
>CAZSBE010000022.1:0-35426 GCA_964604955.1 uncultured bacterium | reverse complement strand
CGAAGACCCAGGGGGCTCAGGCCCGGTTGCGCAGGTCCTCGATCATGGCGATCATGGCCTCCTCGAACGTGGAATGACCGCCCCAGGTACCCGGGTCGGCGGGGTCGATGTCGATCGAAGCATCGAGTTTCCTGGCCTCCTCGAGGGCCCCGCTGAAATCGCCGCTTCCTGCCAGCGCCAGAATAAGAGAGTACCTCACGTCCTCGTCGGTGACGCTGCCGTCGTGCCCGAACACATAGGACGGTCCGATCACGGCCAGCGCGGCGTCGGCCGCCGTTATGGCTTCCCCGAACGCTTCGGTGGCCTGATACAGGAAGACGGCCGCCACCAGACAATCCCGCCTGCCGGGGTCAACGGCCAGCGCGGCTCCCAGCGCCGCGGCGCAGTCCCCGAACTCATACATATAGAGGTGAGCCCAGACCAGCCCCTCGAGCGCGCCTATGTCGTCCGGATCCAGCGCGGCCGCAGCCTGGAACCTCGAGAGGCACGAGTCATACTCAGCGGTCTCGAAGAAATCCCAGCCCTCGCCGACAAGTTTGCCCACGGGACTTTCCGTCGTGAAGGTCCTGTCCGAGGAGCTAACCCGGTTTCCCGCCTCGTCGGCGGAGTAGACCTTGTAGTGGTACAGCGTGACGGGATTGAGACCGCCCAGGGTCAGAGAGTGGCTCTTGACGTAGGCGCCGTCCGTCACCGAATCAGCATACGCAGTCGTCGTGCCGTACTTCACGATGGATGTCGCGCTCTCATCCGTGGCCCAGGTGATGGTCGCGCCCTGATGGTCGATGCCGGAGGCTTTGGGACCACTCGTGATTATGGGCGGGTCCGTATCCGGCCCCGAGCCCCCGCCGCCACCGCCACCGCAACCCGCACCGATGCCTACAGCGAGCACAACGACAAGAAGCAATCGCTTTCCCATGCTTACCTCACGTAGATGATTTTCCTCGATACCGCAGCCGAGGAAGTTTCAGCGTTGATGAAGTATATTCCGCTTGAGACCCTGCGGCCGCCTCCGTCGCGACCATCCCAGACGAGGTCTCCGGCCAGACCCAGTTTACCTTCATATATGCCGGCGACAAGCCTGCCCCTCACGTCGAAGACGCGCACTCTCACTCGGCTGCCGGGCGCTCCCCCCAGGGAGACGCGGCATTCGCCGGCGAAAGGATTGGGGCCCGCCAGGTTCATTCTCAGTGCACGGTCCACCGGGATAGTGCGCCCGCCCAGGCCGTAAACGCCCGGGGCGGCTTCCGGCAGGACCAGCACATCGCCGTCCCGGAACTGTCCCGGGGCCTGAACCCATGCGCCGTCGTAGAAGTAAACGGCGTCATCGGGGCCCGCCGCTACGCGGAGCCTCAGCGTCTCTCCTCCGGCACCGAACGAACAGACATTATAGGCCTGCCCCTCCACCACCGCGCCCTTCGTGCTCTCCAGATACGCCGCGTCAACAGGCAGGATGCCGACCACGGGCGCCGCCCCCAGAGGCCCGGACCCGGCTTCGATCACGCCGTCGAAACTCAGCGCCACGAGCTCGCCGCCGACGAGCTTCGAATAGGTGATCACGCGCCTGGCGGTGCCGGTATTGCCGCTGAGATCGGTGGACGATACCAGGACCGTCTCGGCGTGGGCCGCCTCGGTCAGGTAATGAGCGCGGTAGGTCCGCATCGCCGAGGGCACGGCTTCCACCACCAGCGCCTCCCGGCCCGACGCCGAGGCAATCTGGACGGTGGGCGCGCCCGAGGTAAACTCGCTCGGCGCAACGTAGATGTCGAGTACCCGATCCACGACCGTACCCTTGAAAACACCGACGGTGTAGTGCGGAGGCATCGTATCGCCGGGCGCCTCGAAACCGGCCGCGCCGGTGTGCCAGATATCGTGATGGTACATGCCCCAGGGTACGGCTTCCTTGGAATACGGGGCGGCGAGGTCCCAGACATGGACCCTCGCGTCATATCCGGCGACTACGAGTTCCATGTCGCCGTCCATGTCCAGGTCGTCAATGAGCGGGCTTGAGTAAATGAACCCGTCGATCCTGCGGGGAAAGCCCCTCGCGCGCGTCCCGTCGGCGTTGAGGCCGAATACCCGCGCGTCCATGCTGCATGCGATTATCTCGAGCTCGCCGTCTTCATCGATATCGGCTATTGCCGGCGAGGACCAGCCCATGGAATGCTCGCTTGTGAAGATGACGGCTTGGTCCCCATACGGGCTGCCGTCGCCTTTGAGCAATACGAGCCTACCGGGGTCCGGCCCGAGACCGAATACTATCTCCAGAGCGCCATCGCCGTCGAAGTCCGCAAGCGCGGGGTCGGACCAGCACGTTCCGCCGAGGGCCGCGATACGGCCCCCCTCACCGCCGGCCGGGCTGCCGTCATGGTTCCATACGTAGACCTGGCCCCAGTCGTTGACCGCGACGATCTCAGGATCGCCGTCGCCGTCCACGTCTCCCACCGCGGGCGAGGCCCAGAAGGCCGCAGGCGTGTCGGCGAGCAGCCCGGTGGAATCGGCCAGGTAAGCCCCTCCGTCCCACTTCCAGATGTATATGCCGCCCGAGAGGTCGGCAACGATAACTTCCGGCCTGTCGTCATCGTCAAGGTCGGCGACACAGGGCGACGTCCAGATGACATTAAGGCACCGTCCGAATACGGCCCCGCCTTCGAAGTAGGGCGAGCCGTCGTACCTGTAGGCATAGAGCGGCCCGTAGCCGTCCACCTTGCCCATGGTCCCGATGAGTATCTCGGGATGCCCGTCATCGTCAAGGTCGTAGACCGCCGGGGCCGACCGCACCAGGGACCCCACCGTACGCGGCCACCCGGGCGCCCCCGGATCGAGGCCCGGGTTGTTCCCGGGGGTCACCGGAGTTCCGTCATGGTTGAGGGCCACGATCCGGGCGCAGCTTTCGCCTCCCACAACGTCCATGCCGATGCCGAACACGCACTCGAGCGTGCCGTCGCCGTCGAGGTCGACGAGCGCCGGTGAGGACCGGACTTCACAGGTGCATGTATAGGGGTAACCGTAGAGCTCGTCGCCGCCGGCGTCGAATGCCGCCAGGTCCTGGCCTCTCGACCCCACGAAGATCTCCTTGAGCCCGTCGTGATCGGCGTCGCCCGCTACCGGCGACGACCAGGCGGCGCCGCGGATTTCGGCCGGGAATCCCTCCAGATATGGCGCGGCCGTCCAGACTTCCAGCTCGCCGGTAAGGTCGCTGCCGTTACCCATGTCGTCGCGGGCCCTGACCTTATAGAAATAATCTTCCTCATCATCGATGCCGTAGTCGACGAAACGCGAGTGCCCCGGCGTCAAGCCGATGAGCTCGCTCTGGAGTGTCTCGCTTCCGCGGTATATCTCGTAATGATGGATGCGGCTGTCCTGGCTGGGCTCCCACGCGAGTTCGACATAGCCTGTGCCGAGGGAATACGTGACGTTCTCCGGAGCGTCCACGGCCCTCTCGTAAACCGTGTCGAGCCACGCCCTGCCGTATGCGTCCCTGATCTCGACCTCCAGGACCGCGCCGCCCGCGGCCCCGCTATAGGTATAGTCGTCGCCGCCTGCGTATTCGCCTGCCGCGATGTCTCCGTATGAACTCGTGCTGTCGCTGATTGTTATCCCCCCGAGCGCGCGTACGGTTCCGACCACGCCCCTGAGCCCGCCCCCGCCCGCGTTTCGGACTCCGATTGTGAAGTCGTAGGGGAAGCCACCGAACCCCGAGAACGCTTCCACCTCGGGCAGGCCGTCGGCCACGACCACCGGGAAGTATTCATACCAGCGGTTCCCGCCGCCATCCAAAAGGGCCAGCTCGAACCAGACGGGCAGTCCGTCGCCGGATCCGGCCGTGAACTCGACGTCGAAGTAGCGCATTACTTCGGCGCTCCCGACGCTGCCATAAGTCTCTGCGCCGTCGTGGACCACGACCACGCGGTCATAGCCCGACTGGAAGTCGAAACCGTCTTCGAAGTCGTTATCCGTAAGCTCGCCGGCGAGCAGGAAATACCCGTCCCCCGCCGTCAGCATGTCATCGCTTTCGAGCTGCTGCTCCAGGTAGCCGCCCGCCTCACCGTAGACCTCGATGCTGCAGCGATAGGCGAACCCGGCCTCTCCCGTGCCGGCCATTCGGACGTGCCAGCCCCGGGAGTCAAGCCAGACCCAGCAGCCGTCTTCCTCACCCAGGTCGCGCGTCGAGCGGCCCAGGACATCCCCGCCCGCGCTGAGGCCGAATGGAATCGAGCCCGGGCTCCGGCGGCCAGCGCCCACGTACACCGGGGGGTCGACCGCGACGCCCGTGAATTCCAGGTTCACGCCGAGGCTGCAACCGGCGACCGGGCTCAAGTTGCCCGTCACGCCGCCAAGCATACCCGCTGCCCCGTTGACGACGCCGGCGCCCAGGCCGAGGCGCTCGCCCCAGCCGGCTTCACCGTCGCCGTTTCCCGCGTGCGGGCTGTCGCCGGAATCGTCCACCGCCAGCCTCGAAACATAGAGGCGCCCGCCGGTCCCCGTGACGTTCAGCGTGCCCTCGTGGGGAAGGTACCCTTCGGCGCTGACGACGAGGTCGACGGCGCCGGGCCCGCGCGGGCGGAAGCGCACGGCGGCGTGCCCCGAAGCGTCAGTCACGGCCGCTCCATACTCCCCGCGCTCCCCGGAGAGGACCACCACGGCGCCCGCGATACCCGGGCCGCCACCCCCTACCGTAACGCTGTACAGGCTGTCGCCAAGGGCCATGGCGGCCCAGCCTGTCACATCGAGACTGCCGGGGGTCCGCTCCCAGAGCCTCAGGCAGGGGTCGCCGTAGAGGATGTTATTGAGATACGTCCACCACGGGTAGTTCCTGGAGGGAAGCGCGTACGTATGGCGCGGGATGGTCGTGACGACGCCGAGCGTCAAATTGTCGCTCGAAAACAGCAGGTCGAACACGGCCTCCTCCAGGCCGAGCCCGTTCCGCGGCGCCGCGAATATCTGGTTGCCTATGAGCGCCACAGCGCCGCCGGTCGGGTTCCGTATGAAGTTCTTGGCTATGCTCTCGACACCGGGATTGGCGGACGCGCAGTTCATCATGTACAGGAAGAAGAAAGTGGAATCGTTGCTGAGCGCGTCCGCGTGCCAGCGCCACATCATCTCGTCGCCGAGGTTCAGCCTGAAGAAGTCGCCGTGCCCTATATGGCTGACGATGCCGGCGCCCCGGCTCATCTGATACATGCAGTCGGCCAGAGTCTCGTGAATGGCGCCATCATAGGCTGTGTCGTTCTGGTAGAGTTTTGTCTTGTCATAGCTCGAGGGGAAGTGCTCGAGTATGCTCTCGGCGAATTCGGCCCCGTCGAAACCCGCGTCCGGTTCGATGACCTGCGCCATGAACACGGTGCGGTCGTACCAGTCGCCCGGCTTGCCGCCCCGGGCGTAGAGTATGGTCTTGTCGACGAAAGTCCTCGCGTCCTCCACCGACTCCACCGGGGCGCGGCCGACCACGATGTCGGCGTATGCGTCGATGCCGTCATCAACGACGCCACCTTCGCCGAAGAGCCAGTCGCCGTCGGCGTTCCAGTTGCCGTCGAGATTGGAGTAGTAGCAGTCCACCGGGATGTCGTCGGCGGTATCGGCTGTGACGTTCCAGAGCCAGCCGTATCTGAGAACCCGCATGGGTACGACCGGGGGATCGCCGCCCAGCAGGGCGTATACGGTGCCCCACTTCCGGTATGCATCCTTAAGGAAATTCCGTATTCTCTCGGGCGTGTCGGAGCCCGGGTAGCGCGACTCTATCCAGTCGACCGTCTTTACAACGGTCCTTATGCCCATGAGGTCGTGCCAGGCCGCCAGCCTTTCAAACTCGCCGGCGAGGAGATCATTCGTTATGATGACGCAGTCCACCGCGCTGCCGTCGAGGCTCGGTGCGTCGGTGACCTGGCCGGCCGCGCCCGTCACCACCCATGTGCCTTGTCCGGAGACGTCCACCCCGAAGGCCTCTCTCATGGCGACCTCAAGGAGCCTGTCGGTCACCTCGCCGCGCCGCTCGACCGCGAGCTCCGTCCCGCCCGCCTCGCACTCGACCTTGAGGCGCATGCTCTTCAATACCTCGGGGCCGTCTGCAGCGGCCCGCATCGGTTCGGCCGCCACCATCAAGAGGTTGTAGCCGAAGAGCTCGCCGCTTCCGACATAGATGAGGTCGCCGGTCCCGCCGGACGCTTCCGGCCCGAACGCCGCCGGTCCCGCGGCCGCGACCCATTCCTCGCTTATCACCTCGTATCCGGCGACCCTCATGCCGGGCGGCAGCACCCTGACTTCGATGAGCCTTTCCGGCAGCCTCCCGGCCTCGCCCGGCGTCGCGGCGCCCAGAAGCGCCATGTCCGGCTCCCGGCCGACCTCCACGTCGATGCTGAGCCCGTGTGCGGCGACCGGCATCAGAATCAGGAAAAGCAGCAGCGCGCACTTCATCCGGTCTCTCTCCTTATTCTCTAATGTAGTCTCGCTTGAAGTTGAAGGCTACCGCCAGGGCGACGCGCACGTCGTCCCCGCCCGCACCCTCGATATTGTTCTCGTTGCGTACGCCGTACCATTCGAGCCCACCCCTGATCAGCCAGGCATAGGAGGGCCTCCAGGAGACATCCAGGCCGGCCCTCAGGGTCTTCTCGACGGTCCCTGACGGGAACCCGACGTCCTCCGGAGGTTCGTCCTGCGGGTCACTCACCCTGCCCTCACCCTGACGTCTCTGGCTGAACCTCACCGTCCATAGAGCTTCGGTGGGAAGAGCGAACGAGAACCATAATTCGACAAGGTCGCCGTCCGGCCCATAGGGATAGCCGATGATCTTGTTCTCATGCGTGTACCGGTTGTATTCGACCTTGTGTCCATACGTTCCGTTCCTGACATGAAAATAAGAACATCCGAGGAGCGAGTAAAGATCTAATAGCGGGTTTTTCGCCTTGAAGTCGAAACCGAAGCCGATTTCATGCGGCTGGGCGAAGTCGTACTGGAAGTCGTCGACGACGACCTCCAGCCGGAGTTCGGCAGCTCTGGGAAAAAGCAGCGTGAGGTCCCCTGCGAAGAGAACGTTGTCCTCGCTGCGGGAGTTCCACTGCTCGGCATAGAAGACGCCGACGGGGCTTAAGTACACAGGGTCGAAACCGCGGTGCTCGCCGCCGTAAAGCACGACCTCCGCGACTGCGAACGTGAGCCTCGGCCAGAGCTTGAGGTCCAGCCTGTGGGCCGAAATGTAGCGGTTTATGGTCTCGCTCCAGGGGTCCGCATCTCCCCGCCTCAGCCTCGAGTGGACGGACGTGAAGAGCACTTTCTCCTCGAGGTAGGTGAACTTGAACATGTCCACCGCGGGCGCCCGGCCCGAGAAGAGAAGCCCCCTGTCCCTCCCTATGCCCCAGGCCAGCTCGTCCCTCCCCGCGAAAAGCGAGAACCTGCCGCCTTTGTAGCCGAGGCCGCCGTGGTCGAAACCCGCCCTGAAGTGGTCCCCCCAGGCATTGGTCTCGGTGCGATGCGCCCCGGGGTCGGTCACCGTGAGGCGGAGATAGGTCCAGAGCGCGACACGCTCCTCGAAATAGAAGTCAAGTTTGAAGAGGTTGTCAATGCCCACGCGGGCGTTGCTGCGGGCTTCGACCCCGGATGAGAGCCCGCCGACGAAGAGGTTGCAGGCGCCCTTCTTCCACGCGGCCTCCCGGGCCAGCTCCTGATTGAGAAGCCCGAGAAGATACTTCTCACGTTCATACCCGGCGCCCCCGGCGGCCGCGGCGCGGCCGACGGCGCAGCCCAGCTCCGATCTCTCATACGGCAGCGCGGCGACGAAGAAGGTAAGGCTGTCCGCGGACAATCTCAATTCGTCGATATAGTCGTACACCCAGCTGGCGACCGGTTCGGTGGGCATCGCCGACCCCGCGCCGGCGGCGAAGAGGAGCAGCATGACAGCGCCTGTCAGGCGGACGATGCAATCGCGCATCCGGTGACCTCCAGTGCACCGGCGGCCCTCACCGCAAGCGCGCATTCGGCAAGCGTGGCGCCGGTGGTTACAACGTCATCGACGAGTATGACATGCCTCCCTGCAAGCGGCCGGCCGCCGGCCGCCTCGAAGGCGTTCCTCACGTTCTCTTGCCGCCGCTTCCCGTCGAGTCCCGCCTGCGGGGGGGTGTTCTCCCGCCTGCGAAGCGCACCCGCGGCAACCTCCAGACCTGTCAGGCGGCTTACCCCCACGGAGAGCAGCCGGCTCTGATTGTAGCCTCTTTCGCGCCTCTTTGCAGCATGAAGCGGCACGGGGACGAGCAGGGGACGGGTCAGGCTCATGGAGCTCAGCGCGAGCGCGAGAAACGGGGCGAGCGCATCCGCCAGCCCGGGTCTGTCCGAGTACTTCATGTCCTTGACCAGCCGCGCTACGGCCGGGGTGTAAGGAAGCGACCAGACCACGCGGAGAGCGCCCCGGCCGGCCAGGTCGACTTCCCTCTCCATCTGCCCCGCACATGCGGCGAGGTCGGCCATGCACTTCCGGCACAGCCAGGCCTCGTGTGCCTCGAGCGCTCCATCACAAACGGCGCAAAGCGGCGGCAGGAAAAGCCTGAAGATGTCCTTCGGGAACCCGCATATTGATCTAAGCCTGGATGCCGCTCCCGGACTGAGCCCCGCCATGCCTTCTACTCCTCTGCAAAAGTGCAATCCCCAGGACTATCAGGATTATGCTCACAACCTGGTTCCAGGAGAACTGGAGGTTCCCCACGCCCAGCAGGAGGTCGGGCTCGTAGTAGCGCCAGAAGTCTATGATGAAGCGCCAGGCGCCATAGAGTATGAGGAAGCTCGCAAAAACGAACCCCGCCGGCAGTCTCCTGGCGAGAAGCTTCCACAGGATGACGGCGATGACGATGTTGGCGACGACGGCGTAAATCTGCACGGGGTGAAGACGGAGGCCGTGCATCACCGAGCCCGCCAGGGAATCGGGCGGGAACACGCACGCCCAGGGCAGCGCCGACTCCTTTCCGAAACAACAGCCGTTCAGGAAGCAGCCGATGCGCGCGAGGGCTATACCCAGCGCTATCTGCGGAGCCAGGATATCCGTGATTTCAGCGACGGGCTGCCTGCGCCGCCTGAGCTAGAGAAAGCCGAGCGCGACCGCCGTCACGAGACCCCCGTAGAAAGTGAGGCCTCCCTCCCACACCTTCAAAACGCCCCAGGGGTCGCCGCGGAAATCACCGAGGTGAGTGATGACGTAGAGGAACCGCGACCCGATCACGGAGGAGAGGAGAATCACGAGCCCCAGGTCCACGATGAGAAGATGGTCGTAGCCGCGCCTGCGGGCTATCCTGGCGGAGATCTCGATGCCGACCCAGAAGGCAATGGCGAGCATCACGCCGTATGAGCGGATTCCCACCGCGCCGAAGTCCACTATTGTTCTGTACATCAAGTCACCTCCGGTTCACCTCAGTACTCGCGTCTCGCCCCGTAAGCCGAAAGGACAAGGCCGATGCAGCTCCACAGAACCACCGTGGACGATCCGCCGTAGCTTATGAAAGGGAGCGGCAGTCCCGTCACCGGGGTGATCCCGAGGTTCATTCCCACGTTTATGAAGATCTGTATCAGGATGATGCTCCCCACTCCAAAACACGTGAAATAGAAAAACCGGTTCCTGACGGTGCCGGCCACGCCGAACACCCGCAGGGAAATATACAATAGCAGAATGAGCAACACTATAGAACCGATAAAGCCCGTCTCTTCGCCCACTACCGAGAACACGAAGTCGGTGTGCTGCGCGGGTACAAGGCCCAGGGCCTTCTGAGTTCCCTCGAAGACGCCCTTGCCCACGACCCGGCCCGACCCGATCGCTATTCTCGACTGGATGGCATGGAAGGCCGCCCCGTGCCGCAGCTCCTCCTGCTTGAACAGGGCCTCGACGCGCTGGCGCTGGTAAGGTTCGAGTCCCATCCAGAGTTTATGCGCGGATGCCCCGACGCCGAGGCTCAACGCGACGATGAGCACGACTATGGACGTCCTGAATCTGCCCAGGTAATTAATCCCGAACAGGTAGACGACGATTATGATCCAGCCTGCCAACCTGTTCGGAATCGCCACGCCGCTTGCGAGCACGAAGGCGAAGATCGGGCTCAGGAGGTACACCAGGAACAGCGGGCTCATCCCCGAGGCGAAAAGCATGGGAAACGCCAGGAAGCCTAATACCACGGCGCCGCCGAGGTCGGGTTCGTAAAGCACCAGCACCGCCGGGAGCGCCGCTATCGCCACCGCCTTAACGACCCTTTCAAGCGAGTCGCCCATGGTCCTGGTCTCGGAGAGATACCTCGCAAGCGCCAGTATCGTGGCTATCTTCGCAAACTCCGAGGGCTGGAACCTCAAAAAACCGAAGTCGAACCACCTCCGCGTTCCATGCGGCCCCGCGCCTATGACCAGAACGAGTACGAGCATGATGACGGAGGCGCCGTAGATCAGGTAGGCCAGCGCGGAGATCGTCTTGAGGCGCACGCGCGACAGCACGAACATGGCGCCCACGCCGATAGCGATCCAGATGGTCTGTTTAACCGCGAAGGCGTTGCCGTAGTCCGCGTATGTGCTGCTGTAAATCGCAACCACGCTGATAACCGCAACGATCCCAAGCACTATCAGCAGCGGCCTCACCGTCCCGCTCATCGCCGCGCCACCAGTTCGCGCTGCCCGGCCGCGAAATAACGCCGGAGCAGCCGGCCCGCGATGGGGGCCGCCATCGATCCCCCGTGGCCCGCGTTTTCTATCATGACGCAGACAGCGATTTCCGGCTCATCATACGGCGCATAACAGACGAACCACGCATGGTCTCCGCCGTGCGGGTTCTGCGCCGTGCCCGTCTTGCCGGCCACTTCATGGCCCTCGACGCGCGCACCCTTGCCGGTTCCCTCTTCATCCTCCACCACGGCGCGCATGGCCCTCTTGAGAACCCCGAGGGTGGTTTCAGACATCGGCATGTCTATGAGTTGCGGGGTCATCTCGGTCTCCTTGCCGTCGCCGCCGATCGCCTTGACGCAATGCGGCACGGGGTACTTCCCGTCATTGGCCAGACCGCAGACGAAACAGAGCATGGAGAGGGGCGTCACGAGCACTTCACCCTGGCCTATTGCGATGTTGAGCATGACTCCCCTGGTCCACTTGTTCTTGCCGTAGTTGCGGTCGTACCAGTCCGAGTTGGGAACGAGGCCCCTGACTTCGTTGGGAATGTCGATATGGGTCGGTTCGGGCAGGCCCCAGAGACTGCTGTAGGAATAGAAGTCCTGCAGGTCGATCCGTTCGGCCAGCTGGTAGAAATAGACGTCGCACGAAACCGTTATGCCTCGGAGCAGGTTGGATGAGCCATGCCCATCTTCCTTCCAGCACTTGAAGACGCGGCGCCCGAACCTGTAGGAGCCGGAGCACGGCTTGTACCGGGTGCTTTCCATCACCACATGCTTCTCGAGCCCGACGCCGGCCGTCACGATCTTGTAGATGGAGCCCGGCGGGTACGCGCACTGGATGGCGCGGTTCAGAAGCGGCCTGTCCGCATCCTCGATTATGTTCTTCCAGTCAGCTGACGAAATGCCTGTCGCGAAAAGCGACGGGTCGAACACGGGGCTGCTTGCCAGCACCAGGACTTCGCCCGTCTTGACCTCCATTACTATGGCGCAGCCGCGCCGCCCGGCGAGCAGGCTGTCGGCGAGCATCTGAAGGTCGGCGCGGGCGCACAGCCTTACGCGCTTGCCGGGTTCGGGGGATACCGTCGGCACGTCCTCGTAGTCGATGGGAACCTCGTCCCCGTCCATGCTCACCCTCACCAGCTTGTAGCCTTCCGCGCCCGATAGGACATCGTCATAGCTCTTCTCTACGCCGCTCCTCCCGATGAGGTCCCCGGAGGAGTACCTGGTCGAATTGGCCGTGACCTCCTCCTGCGTGACCTCTCCGACGTAGCCCAGCAGATGGCAGAACCAGCGTCCAGCGGGATAGCTTCTCACGGGTTCGGCGACGACGAGAATGTCTGAGAGGTCAGCGGACATTTCCTCTACAACGCTGAGCGTTGCGAAGTCTACGTCCCTCAGCACTACCGCGGGGCGATACGAGCTCGCGGTCTTGGAGAGCTTCCCCACGATGAACTCCTCATCGACGTCAAGCAGTCTCGCCAGCAGGGCGATCTCATTCTTGTTCTTGAGAGTGGTCTTGGGAACGGCGCATATGGAGAAGGACTGCCGCGAGCCTGCCAGCAGCTCGCCGTTCGCGTCCACGATTTCACCCCTGGCTGCCTTGAGCGGCACCTTGATCACGTAGTTCTTCTTCGACTCGACTTCGAACTGGGCGCCCTCGATTATCTGGTATTTGAAGAGGAACGCGGCCAGTACCGCGAAGACCACCCCGCTCACGAGGGCGGCGACCCTCGGGGGAGTGAGCCAAGAGGCATATGTGCTTCCGCCCGCGCTAGGCAATGATCCTCATCCCCCCTACCCTCTCGACGACTGTCACCACAATTACTCCGGCCAGCGCCGTATAGAGCGCGCCCGGCATAGTGTACCTGAAGAAACCGACCCAGAACTCGGCCGGGCCGAGCCAGACGAAGTTTATGACGTCGAAGACGACGACGCCGACGAAGATGATTACCAGCTGCACCAGGTGGCTCTCGTACATGATCTTAGTGCCGTATCTTCCGACGAGGTAGCCCACCAGCGTGCCGGCGAGAGGCAGAGACGCCAGCGCGCTCGAAAGCACGGAGAACTCAGCCAGGCAGATGAAGAAACCGAAAACCGCCCCCACCAGAGGGCCGTAGGCGAGCGCGACGTAGACAAGCACCACAATTGTAGCGTCCGGCCTCACCCCCCAGACTTCGATCTTCCTGAACAAAGTCACCTGGAGTATGAGGAGCACCAGTACCATGAACCAGAGTGAGAACTTTCGCATCAGTCAGTGAGCTCTTTCCTTTCGAGATACTGCGACACCGGTCCGGTAGACCCGGGCTCGGGAACGAGGACAAAAACCTCCTCCAGCAGATTGAAGTCGACGAAGGGCACGACTTCGAGCGACAGGGAAAACTCCGTTGGCCGCTCGACTATGGACCGGACCTGCCCGATGGGAATGCCCTTGGGGATTACGAGTCCATAACCTGAGGATATGACCGTATCACCGGGAGCCACGTCGGCGTCCGGCGGGACCCACTCCATAACGAGGCCCCCTCCGGCGGTTGTCCTCAGTATTCCCCCGGACCGGGTCCTCGAGAGCATGGCGCTCACCTTGCTCCCCATGTCGATGAGCCGTTTCACTCTCGAGTAGCCGTCATCGGCCTCGACCACCCTTCCGACCAGGCCACCCGGCGAGATCACGACCATGTCCCTGTCGATCCGGGCCTCGGTACCTCTGTCTATTTTGATCCCGCCGCCCGCGCGCTGGTCCGCCTCTCCCAGCACTCTGGCCGGAACGCAGCCGGCCGAGCACTCGGCGGTGAAGCCGACCAGAGAGCGGAGCCTCCTTATCTCGTGGACTTGCTCCCTCAGAGCCATGTTGTCCCTCGAAACCTCCATCAGGCGTCCCCTCAGGATTCTGTTCTCTTCATACGTATAGGAGGCGTTCATGACCCGGACCGACAGGCTTTCAAAGGGCAGGAACACGCGCGCGAGGAGGTCGCTCAGGTAGTCGGAGTGCTCCGTCTTGCCAAGTACGGCAATGGACACGGACACCAGCAGGAGAACGAGGAGCACGGGGAAGTCCCGCTGAAGCGGTTGATGGCGTACATTCCTCACCCCGCTAAATCCTTCTCAGCTTCATCAAGATCTTCTCGAACCTGTCGGGGTCCTCGAGCACGCGGTATGCGCCGAGGACGACGCTTCTCAGGGGGTCGTCGACCACGTAAATCGGCAGGCCCGTCGCGTCTCTCAGGCGCTCGTCGAGGCCTCGCAGCAGCGAACCGCCGCCCGTCATGAGTATGCCCTTGTCGACGATGTCCCCGGCAAGCTCCGGCGGGGTCTTCTCCAGCGCGAGTTTGAGGGCGTCCACGATCTGCTCGATGGGCTCGTTCAGGGCCTCGACCACTTCCTCCTGGGTGATCCTCTCGGTGCGGGGGACCCCGTTCACGAGGTCCCGGCCCTTGACCTCGAACTCGACATCGGACATGTGCTTCGCCGCGCCTATTACGATCTTTATGCGCTCGGACGTCTGCTCGCCTATGAGCATGCTGTGCTCGGTCTTCACATGGCGCATGATGGCCTCGTCCATCTCGTCCCCGCCGATACGGATAGACGTTTCGGTGACGATGCCGTTCAAGGCGATGACCGCGATCTCCGTCGTCCCGCCGCCTATGTCGACGACCATGTTTCCGGAGGGCTTGTCGATGGGCAGGCCCACCCCCACGGCCGCGGCGATGGGCTCGGAGATGAGATAGACTTCCCGGGCGCCGGCGTGCTCGGCCGAGTCCCGGACCGCTCTCTTCTCGACCTCCGTGATTCCCGATGGGACCGATATGATGACCCTGGGCCGTATGATCTTCGACAGGAATCTGTCTTCCTGGGCTCTCCCGATGAACTCTCGCAGCATCAGCTCCGTGATTTCGAAGTCGGCGATGACTCCGTCCTTCATGGGCCGCACGGCCAGGACCTCGCCGTGAGTCCTGCCCAGCATCTCCTTCGCCTTCTTGCCGACAGTGATCACCTTGCCGGTGACCTTGTCCACGGAGACTACCGACGGCTCATCCAGGACGACTCCCTTGCCGCGCACGCAGACAAGCGTGTTCGCCGTCCCGAGGTCGACCGCAATATCATTCGTAAACCAGTTGCTCAGCCCGCCGAATCCCATCGCATCCTCCTAAAGATAGCCTCCTTCCTTGAGGCTCTCGTAACTTCCATCTCCTATTATTATGTGATCGACGATCTCTATGCCGACTATGCGCCCGCACTTCTCGAATCTCCTCGTAAGGAGAATGTCCTCCCTGCTCGGAGATGTCTGCCCCGTGGGATGGTTGTGAACGAGAATCAATGAAGTCGCGCTCTTCACGAGCGCGGGCTTCAGAACTTCCCGCGGGTGCACTATGGACGCGTTCACGGTTCCTATCGAGACCGTTTCGATGCTAATCACCGAGTTCTTCGAATCCAGCAGTATAACCTTGAAGTGCTCGCGATCGAGATGTTTCATCTCATCCATGAGCAGGCACGCGGCGTCCTCGGGTGATCGTATCACCTTGATCTCGCCCCTCGTCGCTCTGGCAACCCTCTTTCCGAGCTCGACCGCCGCTCTCAGCCTGCACGCGGTGGCTATGCCGACCCCGCTCACCGAGGAGAATCTCTCGACACTCGCCGAGGCCATCTCCCGGGTCGAACCGAACGATGCGACAATCTGGTCCGCCAGGTCCATTGCGCTCCTTCCGCTGCTGCCCGAACCGACCAGGATGGCAAGCAGTTCTCTAAGGGAGAGCACGTGCGCTCCCCTCTGCCTCAGCCTCTCGCGCGGTCTGTCCTCATGGAGCATTTCCCTTATCTTCATGAGTGATCCTCCCCTCACCCTTTTCCCGTCCCGATTCACTCACCCTTATCTAGACGCCCCGCGGTAAACGAGGCGAGAACGTCCAGCGCCTCATCGAGGCTCCCGGCCTCATCGATGCGCTTCTTGAGATCGATTTTTTCTTCATCGCTGAGCGCGGGGATCCCGTCTATCTTCTTCTTGAAAGACGCCCTGAAACCTCCCAGCGAGATCTCCGAAGTCCGCGAAATCAGCCCCGGCGAGAGCAGGGCGACCACGAACAGAGATGTGAAGAAGATGACGAGCACCGTATTGCCGGCGTGAAGCGAATACGCCGCTCCTGCTGCAAGCACTATTCCGGCTGCAATCCGGGCGGCTCTCATTTCTTCTCCTTGAGTGACCACTCGTCAAACTGCTCCAGGTCATGCTTGTCGGGCTCCGTCTCGAACCCCACGGGGTAATCACCTGTGAAGCACGCGACACAGAAGTTGCCCTTCGGTATGCCCGTCGACTCCAGGAGGCCGTCGACGGACAGGTATCCCAGCGAATCGACCCCGAGGTAATCCCGTATCTCGTCGACCGTGTAGTTGGCGGCGATGAGATCATCTCTCCTCGGCGTGTCGATGCCGTAGAAGCAGGGGTCCTTTATCGGAGGCGAGCTTATCCGCAGGTGAATCTCCTTCGCTCCCGCCCACCTCAACATCGCCATGAGCCTCTTGGAAGTCGTCCCCCTCACGATGGAATCGTCCACCACGACGACGCGCTTCCCCTCCAGCAGCTCCCTTACGGGGTTGAACTTTATCCGCACGCGGTTGCGGCGCAGCTCGCTTGTCGGGTAAATGAATGTGCGCCCGACATAGTGGTTGCGGATGAGGCCGTGTTCGAGCTGAAGTCCAGATTCCATCGAGTAGCCCAGCGCGGCGGCATTGGACGAATCGGGAACCGATATGACGAGGTCGCCGTCGGCCGGGTGCTCGCGCGCCAGCCTCCTGCCCAGTTCCTTCCTCACCGCGTCGACCGAGACGCCGAAGACCGAGCTGTCGGGCCGCGAGAAGTAGATGAGCTCGAACACGCAATAGGAGGGCCTGCCGTCGAAGGCGAACCGGGTCGAGTTGAAACCTCTGCTGTCCACGACCACCATTTCACCCGGCATCACCTCCCGTATGAATCCCGCCTGCAGCGTGTCGAGTGCGCAGCTTTCGGATGCGAAGTAGTACGCGCCGTCCTTCTCCCCGAAGCACAGCGGCCTGAACCCGCTCGGGTCGCGGACCGCAATCAGTTTGTCCAGCGTCAGCAAGAGGAGCGAGTAAGCGCCGCTGACCTGCCGCAGGGCCGAGAGCAGCATCTTCTCCACGCCGCTCTCGCCGGACTTCGCCATGAGGTGAACGATGACCTCGCTGTCCATGGTGGACTGGAATATGGAACCGGCCTTCTCCATGGTCTCGCGCAGCGCGTGCGCGTTCACGAGATTGCCGTTATGCGCTATGGCCATCTGGCCGTCCTTGAGCTCAACGACCAGGGGCTGGACATTGCATGCTCGCGTGGAACCGGTGGTCGAGTACCGGTTGTGCCCGATCGCGGCGACGCCCTTGAGCCGCCCCAGCACTTCGTCGGAAAAGACCTCGTTGACCAGTCCCAGCTTCTTGTAACCGTGAAGGCAGCCGCCGTCTGATGTCACGATACCCGAGCTCTCCTGACCCCGGTGCTGCAGAGCATAGAGCCCCAGGTATGTCTGCCGCGAGGCGTCCGGGTTACCGAGTACGCCGAACAGACCGCAGTTGTGCTTGATTTCTTCCATGCTCTAGCTGCTTCCTCCGAGGAGGTACTCCTTCACGCTCAGGACCTCCGCCTCCTGGCAGTGCGGGTTGGCAAGGAGGCCGTTCCCCCTGGCCCGGAGCACCGCGGCCCTCTCGGCGATGCGCCGCGAATAGGGTTCGCCTGTCGACATCTCGATCACCCAGGCCGTTGCCGGCGAGACCGCTTTGAGCGCGCCCAGGCCGAGCCTTGACCTCGCGATTCGCGCCACGCCCTCACCCGCCGAGTCCTCCAGGTTGCGGACCCTGACGACGTAGGCGCCGGCGACTCCGTCCTTGAACCTGTATATGCCCGGCTTGACCGGTTCGGACCGGCCCGTACGCAACTGCCTTATGTCCCTGTTGGGATTGGCCAGTAATACGGTCTCCCTCAGAATGGTCTCCGTGGGCGCGACCGCATCGCCCGCCGCCACAACGTCATAAGATAACGTCCACGTTCTTATTCTCTCTATCCCCACGATTTCTTCAAGTCCGAATTTTCGGTTGAGCGCGTCATGTACCGTGAAGCTCCATGGATCGGGCGCCACGAGTTTCACCAGTACTTCCACATCGGTCATGTTCTCTCCTCTATGTACTTCCTGATGGAACTGAAAATCCTCGCGCCCGGCCCGTCATCGTCCATGGCCCGGTAAGAACGGGACGCCAGGCGCCTCTCGCCCCAGGGCCCCCTAACCTCGCCCGGAACCTGTCTCACCCACGCGCAGCGTTCGGGATGCGGCATCATCGCAACGACGTTCCCCGCGCGGTTGGATATCGCGGCGGCCATGCGTTCGGAGCCGTTGGGGTTTTCCGGAAAAGTCCCGGCCGGCCCTCCTGCCGGGTCGCAGTACTTGAACACTATCTGCCCGCCGGCCTCAAGGTCATCGAAGAGCCCGTCGATGCGGCTCGTGAACCTGCCTTCGCCGTGCGCGACCGGGACGGGCAGTATCTCGCCCGGCTCGAGGTCCCACGTGACGGCTGTCCTCGGCGGAGCGCAGTTCACCCTGAGGTACACCCAGTTACAGTAGTAGCCGCCGCGGCCCATGCCGCTGTTGGGCGCGAGCGCCATCTGCACTTCTCCCTCCCCGAGTCCCGGCACCAGGCCGGCTTCCACCAGGACCTGGGCGCCGTTACATATTCCCAGCACCGGCTTCCCGCTGGCCGCCTGGCCCGCTATGACTCCACTCACCTCGTCCGTTGCGGCTATGGCCCCCGCGCGCACTCTGTCCTGGTAGGAGAACCCGCCGGGAAGAATGAAGCCGTCGAACTTCTCGAACTCGACAAGCCGCTCATTCCACCTCAAGATGGCGGCGTCCATCCCGGCCTTGCGGGCGGCGCGAGCCGTTTCATACTCGCAGTTGACGCCGGGGAACTGGACCACGCATATCCGTATCTTCATTCGTACCCGTCCCTGTCCGTCACCTTATCGCATCCTCCAGCGAATGCTGCCACGCCTCGAGGAGGTCGCGGCCCCTCAGTTCCACCTCGGGCCCGGCGGCGCGCTCGACGACGAGCGCATGCTCTTCGGTGGTCTCGCCGATTGCGTATGCCGGCGCCCCGCACTCCCCGGCCACCTCGAGCACTTCCCCGGCCCGGTCTGACATGACCTCCATCACGAAGCCGCCGCTTTCGGAGAAAAGCAGCTCGGCCGTGGAAAGGTCGCTTCCGAAATCCAGGGATATCTTCGCGCCGACCTTCCCTCCCCCCCAGCCGCCGATTACCATCTCGGCCAGCGCGACCGCGAGGCCGCCCTCCGAAATATCGTGGCAGGCGAGCACATGGCCCCGCCTGATACTCTCTGTCACGGCGTGTATCGCGTTCCTCTCTTCATCGAGATCGAGATCGGGGAGCCTGCCCTCGCCGCTCCGGCCCGCGACGGCAAGCAGCGCGGAACCGCCCAGGCCGGGCTTGCGCGCCCCGACGAGTACGAGTATGCTTCCCGGACGCTTGAGGCACAACGATACCGCCCGCGAGTAATCTTCCAGCACCCCGTAACAGGCGACCACGGGAGATGGCGGAACGGCGGAACCCGAATGCGATTCGTTGTAAAAGCTCACGTTTCCGGAAACCACCGGCACGGGCTCGTCGCTGCCCGGCGGCGAAAGCGCCCGTGCCGCGTCGCCTATGCCCCTCACCGTCTCCTCGAAGTCGCGGAACACGGCCGGGTTTTCAGGATTGCCGAAGTTGAGGCAATCGGTGAGCGCGACCGGCACGGCGCCCACGGCAGCGACATTCCTTATGCTCTCGCAGACGGCGTACATGGCGCCGGCGTAAGGGTCCAGCGCCGAGTAGAAGGGATTGCCGTCCACGGACGTGGCTATGCCTATCGTGGTCCCGTATATCCCGGTGACCCCGGCATCGGCCTCGCCGGGCCTCAGCACGGCATCGCCCCTGACCTCGCTGTCGTAATGCCTGTAGATGTAGTTCCGGGAGGAGACCGAGATATGGCCCAGCACCTCGAGCACGGCCGCGTTGAAATCCTCTATGCCCGGGACCGCGGCCGGCTTCCGCGCCGGCCCCGGCGGCGCCGCCTCCCTGTCGTAGGATATACCCTCGTTGATGAGGTCCACGAAGACGTCCACAACGGCCTCACCGCGCCATGTCATGCGATAGTTCTTGGTGGCGTCCACGTCGCCGATGACGGACGCACGGGCGCCGCGGTATATATGGGGGAGCTCGTAGTCCTCATTGTATATGCGCAGCACCTCATCGGCCAGCCTGGCGGGCACGGCGAGGCAGTATCGCTCCTGGGTCTCCGAGCAGGCTATGGCATAGGGTTCGAGACCTTCGACGGCGACATGCACTTTGCCGAGGTCGACCCTCGCTCCGAAGCCGCCGGCGCCGGCCATCTCGCTCGTGGCGCAGGCTATTCCGCCGGCCCCGAGGTCCTTGAAACCGATCGCGGCGCCGCGCTCCCTCAGAGTGCCGAGCGCGGCCCTGTTGGCCTCGGTGAGCATGCGCTTTAGGAAGGGGTCGTGAATCTGAACCGCACCGACATTGCCCTCCACCTCTCCGTCCAGGATACGGGACGCCATGGTGGCGCCGCCGAGGCCGCTCATATCGGTGGGCTTGCCGACGAGTATGAGCACATAGGGTTCTCCGCCGGCCTCCGCCGGAACCCGGCTCCTGATTATCTCCTCTTCCCTGGCCACTCCCAGCGCGACTACGTTGACCAGGCAGTTGTCGTCGTACCTGGAGTCGAAGTAGACGTCGCCGCCGACGTTGGGGACACCGAGGGCGTTGCCGTATTCCCATATGCCTCTCACGACGCCGTCCACGATTTCCTTCGTCCTCTCCGCGTTGGCGCCGGCCGGGTCCCCGAACCTCAGGGCGTCCATCACGCCGACCACGTCCGCCCCCATGCAGTAGACGTCGCGCACTATACCGCCGATGCCGGTCGCCGCCCCCTCCACGGGTATGATCTGCGATGGGTGATTGTGGCTCTCATGCGCGACGACAAGGACATAGGAAACCCCGCCGGCCTCTGAAAGCCTCACTACGCCGGCGTCTTCACCCGGCCCCAGTATCACTCTCCGGGACCGCGTGGGGAGGTACTTCTTGAGAAGCGCCCTGCTGCTCTTGTAAGAGCAGTGTTCGCTCCACATGACATCGAACAGGAAGAGCTCCGTGACGGTCGGCTCGCGGCCGATGCTGTCGCGAAGCCGGGCCACTTCGCCGGCTGTGAGATTGAGGCCGAGCTCGCTCACCTTTTTCATGCTGTCCTTGCCGACCTCTTTGATGCCAGACGCCAAATCCGTTCCTCTTGTCGGTCGCTTCAGATGATCCCGGTCTCTTTGAGAATGGACTCGACGTGCCTCACGTAGAAGGCTGGATCGAAAACCTCATCAATCCTCTCCGGACCAAGAGCATCGACCACCTCCCTGTCGTCGGCCGCCAGGTCCCTGAAGTCGGCGGCCCCGCCCATCGCCGACCTGGCAAGTTGCTGCGATTTCTCATACGCCTTCGTTCGTTCCCAGCCCGCGCCCATCAGCGTGAGCATGAGCCGCTGCGAGCAAATGAGCCCGCGGGTGAGGTCCAGGTTCGACCTCATCCGGTCCACGTCAACATCCAGATTTTCAATGACTTGCCGCATTTTCCTCAACATATAGTGAAGCAATATGGTCGCATCCGGGAAGATAACGCGCTCTACCGAAGACTGGCTGATGTCGCGCTCGTGCCAGAGGGCCACGTTCTCTAAGGCCGCGAAAGCGTACCCGCGGACGAGCCGCGCGAGCCCGCTGACCCGCTCCAGCGTTATGGGGTTGCGCTTATGCGGCATGGATGACGAACCCTTCTGGCCGGCCCCGAAGGGCTCTCTCGCTTCGTCGACCTCGGTGCGCTGCAGGTGGCGGATCTCTACTGACATCTTCTCGAGCGTGGCTGCGGAGAGCGCCAGGCTCATGAGGTATGCCGCGTGCCTGTCGCGCTGGACGATCTGGGTGGCCGGGCGCTCGGGCTTGAGTTCGAGCACCCTGAGCGCCGCGTCCTCCACTTCGGGAGACAGGTGGGAGTAGGTGCCCACAGAGCCCGATATCTTGCCTACACAGACTTCTTCGGAAGCGCTCACTATCCTCGATGAGGCCCTTCCCAGCTCCTTATACCACACGGCGAGCTTGAGCCCGAAGGTTATGGGCTCGGCGTGTATTCCATGCGTCCTTCCGATCATCAACGTGTCCTTGTGTATGCGGGCCTGAGTCCGGACGGCGTCGCGCAGGGCAGAGAGCTCGTCGAGGACCAGGCCGGTCGCTTCCCTTATCTCGAGGGCGAGGGCCGTATCGACGACGTCGGAGGAGGTCAGGCCCATGTGGAAGTAGCGGCTGTCGTCGCCGAGGCTCTCGCAAACGCATTCCACGAAAGACAGAGTGTCATGCCTCGTCACTTCCTCCCTGGCCCTGACGTCCTCGATTTCGAAGCGTGCGCTGCGGCGCATTCTCAAGGCGGCCTCGCCGGGAACGGCTCCCGTTTCGGCCAGGGCGTCCACGACGGCCAGCTCGACTTCGAGCCACTTGTCCAGCTTGTTCCTCTCGCTCCAGACCGCCGCCATCTCCGGCAGAGTGTACCTTTCTATCAAGCCGACCCCCTAGCCCTCCGGAGCTTCTTCCACGAGCACGTCGAAACTCCTGGGCTCGCCGTCACGGATGACTTCGAACTCGATGACTTCCCCGACCCGCGAGCCGAATATCGCGCGCCGGGCCGACTCGTAGTTCCGGACGCGCTCCCCGTCGAGGGCGACGATAACATCCCCCCGCTTCAGGCCCGACCTCTCGGCGGGGCTCCCCTCGTCCACTCTCGAGATAATGACTCCGTCAGAGCGCTCCAGCCCCAGGCTCTGCGCCAGGACGGGCGTTATCTCCTGGACGAGCAGGCCTATCCATATCCTTCTCATGCGCCCGTACTTGCTGACTTCCTCTATCATGTATTTGACCCGGTTTGCGGGTATGGCGAATCCCATGCCCATCGAGCCGCCGCTCTTGGTGATTATGAAGGCGTTGATGCCGACGACCTCGCCCAGCGCATTGACCAGCGGACCGCCGCTGTTCCCCGGGTTGATGGCGGCGTCCGTCTGTATCATGTCCTTGTACACGGCCACCGCCCCTTCGCTCGACTTGACGTCCCGGTGGAGGGCGCTGACCACCCCCACGGTCACGGTAGGATGCGCGTCGCTCAGCAGGTATCCGAAGGGGTTCCCTATCGCAATGGCCCATTCGCCGATGATGAGCGAATCCGAATCGCCGAGAACGGCGTAGGGGATGTCCGTGCCTTCGATTTTCAGGATGGCCAGGTCGTACTCCTGCTGGCTGTCCACGACCGAGGCGTCGTACTCCCTGCCGTCGGGAAGCGTTACCTTTATCTCCGTCGCATTCCTCACCACGTGCTCGTTGGACACGACGTAGCCGTATGGGCTTACGACGACTCCGGAGCCCAGGTTCGAAACCTCCTCCACGTACTGGCGCTCGCCGAAGAAGTCTCTGAAGAACTGGTCCCTGAACGGAAGCCACGGTGACGCCCGCACCACGCGCGTCGCCGTCACGCTGATGGACACCACCGCCGGCCCGACTACCTGGGCCGCCTGGACAATCGCGGTCTGCCGGGACCGGCCGATGCCCTCACCGGCGACGGCCACCTGGGCGGTGCTTCCCGCCGACGGCCAGTCCGGCAGTCCGGCCTCCGCCGCGGTCTCTACGGTGGCTTCCGGCGGCTCATTCTGGTTGAGCTGCCTGAGCATGAGGCCCACGCCGGCCCCGACCACGGCCATGGTCAGAACGATGAGAACCACTCTCATAACCAACCTCACGGTAGGGACTCAAAACGCGCTATATCTTGGCACCCAGCTTCTTCCAATCGTCCAGGAACTTCACGACTCCTATGTCGGTCAGCGGGTGCTTCACCATCTGGTTTATCACCTTGAAGGGAATCGTCACGATGTCCGCCCCGATCATGGCGGCCTCCACCACGTGGAGAGGATTCCGGACACTGGCGACGATGACTTCCGTTTCTATGTCGTAGTTCTCGAATATGGTCACGATCTGGTCGATGATGTCCATGCCGACATGGCTGGCGTCGTCGAGCCTTCCGACGAACGGGCTCAGGAAGGACGCGCCGGCCTTGGCGGCCAGCAGCGCCTGGTTGGCGCTGAAGACCAGCGTCGCGTTCGTCCTCACACCCTCTTTCTTGAGCCGGCCCATCACCTTAAGGCCCTCTCTCGTCATCGGGACCTTTATCACGATATGGTCGTCTATCTTCGCGAGCTTCTTGGCCTCAGCGACCATGGTGCCGGCGTCCTGGCCGACGACCTCCGCGCTCACCGGGCCCTGTACGATGTCGCAGATCTTCTTGAGGATTTCCTTGAAGTCTCCTTTGTCCTTCTCCCTTGCGAGCAGCGTCGGGTTGGTGGTCACACCATCGAGGATCCCGAGTTCAGCCGCCTCGGCAATCTCGTCGACGTTCGCAGTATCTATGAAGAACTTCATTACTGCCTCCTTTCAATACTCCACTCTGACAAGAAAGAGGCCATGAGGCGGCGCACAGGGGCCCGACCTCGTCCTGTCACTTGTCTTCAGGGTATCATAAACCTCGTCGGGCTGCATCTTGAGCCGCCCCACCTCTACGAGCGTACCCACGAGCATTCTCACCATTTTCCTCAAATACCGGTTGGCCTCGAAAGTGATCGCCACGCCGCCCGGCCCGATCTCTTCGATGGCGGCCCTGCTCAGGTTTATCCACGGGCTCCTTGTTTCATCCTTGCAGGTGAAAGCGGTGAAGTCGTGCTCTCCGATCAGATGTTCCGCCGCATCTCTCATGGCACCCGTATCCATAGACCATTTAACATACCAGCGGAATCTTCGCCATACCGAAGTGGGCCTTTGCGTGATCTCGTACCTGTAGACCCTCTTGAGAGCGTCGTAGCGGGCGTTGAAATCGAGCGGCGCCTCCGCCGCGTCGATGATTCTCACGTCCGGGTCCATCAGGGAGTTAAGGGCGTCCCGAATCTCCCTGGGCTCCATGTCGGTGACCGAACTGAAGTTGGCCACCTGGCCCAGGGCGTGCACGCCCGAGTCGGTGCGCCCCGCCACGATGATCTCGGGCTCGATCCCGGTGAGCCGGCCCAGCACGCCGGTGATCTCGCCCTCGACCGTCCTGACCTTTGGCTGCCGCTGCCAGCCCGAGAAATTGGTGCCGTCGTACTCGATGTCCAGTCTTATGTTCTTGGTGTGAAGACCTTTCACGCGGGTCCCGCCCTCAGGAAAATGACCAGCACCAGACAGACCGAGGAGGCCGCGAGCAATGCGACCTCCGATTTACCGAAGCGCACCCGGCCCATCTTCGGGACCATGTAGCCGTAACAGCGCGCCTCCAGGGCATAGCCGAGGTTGGCTGCCTTCCTCAGGGAGGACTGGAACAGGGGAATGATGAGATTCACGACCGACTCCACGCGCCGCCTGAGCCCCCGCGTCTTCTGGCCCCTCAGCATCTGGGCTATTCTTATGCGCTCGGCCTCCTCGAAGAGAACCGGGATGAACCGGAGCGCGATCGAGAGGACGGTGGCAAGGTCCGCCACCCTCCTTCCCGCACGTCCCCTGAAGCGGGTGAACATGAGGAGGCTGTCGCCTATCTCATACGGCGCCGTGGTCACCGTGAAGAGCGTTCCCGCGAGTATCATGAGCGCGAGCCTCACCGAGAATATGCCCGCGACGTTCAGGGCCTCCGGGGTGAACGCGCCGCAAGTGGATTCCCTCGGGAAGACCACATTGATTGCGAAAGAGAGGGCGAACATCCACGCGAAATACCTGAAACTGCCGAAATAAAAGAGGAGCCCCACTCTTGAGACGAGGCACAGGCATATCAAAAAGGCGGCGACGACAGCAAGCGAGATCCAATCCTTCGAGATGAGTACGGAGGCTATGAGGAGGACGAAGACAGACATCTTGGCGGACGGGTCCAGCCCGTGCACGGCCGACTCCCGCGAGACGTATCTCCCGAAGTTCTGTCTGAGACCTGCCGCCATAGTCCTCGTACCGGGTGGTTAGATGAGCTGCTCCGCTATCTGAACGGCGTTAAGGGCCGCCCCCTTCCTCAGGTTATCGCTGACGATCCAGAGGCATAGTCCTCTGGGCGAGTTGGGGTCCAGCCTGATGCGCCCCACCAGAGTCTCGTCGCGGCCCTCAGAGTCGAGGGGAGTGGGGTACAGCGCGCGCATCGGGTCGTCCATGACCCTGACGCCCTCGGCGAGCGCCAGGATGGCCCTGACTTCCTTGAGATCCAACGGCTTCTCGAACTCCGCGAAAACCGACTCCGCATGCCCCCTGAAAACGGGAACGCGGGCAGCCGTCGCGATAATCCTTATCGAATCGTCGCCCAGGATCTTCCTGGTCTCGTTGATCATCTTGACTTCTTCGCGGGTCCAGCCCCTCTCGTCGAAGGTGTCGATATGCGGCACGACATTGAACCCGATTTCGCGCGGGAACTGCTCGGGCTTGAGCGTGCACCCTCGCAGGGAGGCCTCCGTGTGCACCGCGAGCTCCCCCACCGCCCTGAGGCCCGCCCCGGATACCGACTGGTAAGTGGAGACGACGATTCGCCGCAGCCCGTATTCCCTGTGAAGCGGCGCGAGAACGACGACCATTTGAATGGTCGAGCAGTTCGGGTTTGCGATTATTCCCCTGTGGCGCAGGGCCTCCTGCGGATTAACCTCGGGAACGACAAGGGGCACGTCGTCTTCCATGCGGAAAGCGCTGCTGTTGTCTATCACGACGCCGCCGGTCCGGGCGATGCGGCGCGCGTACTTGATGCTGAAAGCACCGCCGGCCGCCAGGAAGATGATGTCCGAACCCCGGACGGAGTCCAGGCTGAAAGGCCTGATGGGAAGAACGTTTCCGAGCACCGTGGCTTCGGTTTCGGAATTCCTTCCCGATGAGAAGAGGTTGATTCTTTCGAGCGGGAACTTTCTCAGGAAGAGGATCCTGGTAATCTCACTGCCGACAAGTCCGGTCGCCCCGACGACCGATACAACCCGTCTTCCCCTTTTCACTGTCTCTCCCTGCGGTCAAAGCAAATCGCTCCGTTATGCCCCAACTGCTTGCGCGAATATACCACCCGCCGGCCCCGGGTGTCAAACCCTTTGGATTCGACTCAACGCGGCCCGACCGGGCCCCGCGGCTCAGAGTCAGCGCCGTCTCCCGGCGGTCACACCTATCAATACGGAGACGAGGAGCATCAGCGAGGCGAAGAGGTCCCCGATTCTGACGTAAGGCGTCCGGCCCGTGCCCAGGGGAATGTCCTCCGTCAGAGCCGCCCTCTTGAAGAGCTCCGTCCTCCCGATAGGACGCCCGTAGGGATCGATTACCATCGAGATTCCCGTGTTGGCGCAGCGGACCATCCCCACCCTGCATTCGACGGTCCTGAGGACGGCCATCTGGGCGTGCTGGTGGGGCCCGAGGCTGGGGCCGAACCACTCGTCATTCGTGATGTTGACGATGAAGCGCGCGCCCCGCCGCGCGAATTGCCGCGTCAGATCGGGAAAGATCGACTCGAAACATATGGCGACGCCGAAGGGGATGCCGTCGACGCGCATCACCTCATAGTCCCTTCCGGGGGAGAAGTCGCCCTCGCCGAAGTTCACCCGTCTCAGCACCTCGAACCTGTCCTCATAGGGGATCATCTCGCCGAAGGGGACGAGGTGTATCTTGCGGTATACCCCCCGTTCCTCGCCCCCGGGGCCTAGGAGCATGGCTGAGTTGTAGTAGACGGTCGCCTCCGGCCCTCTCTCAAATTCCGGAAGGCCGAAGAGAATGTAAGAGCCCGTCGCCCTGGCCAGGTTCTCGATCCGGGCCATGGCGGAGGCCTCATGCCTGACGAAGAAGGGGACCGCGGTCTCCGGCCAGACAATCATGCGGCTGTCGGGAGCTTCAAGTGTCATCTCAGATAAAACCCGCATCGTACTGTCTCTAAACGCATTATCCCACTTGACCTGACCGCCGATATCGGGCTGGACGAGCGTGGCGCGCGGGCCCCGGCTGTAATCGGCGCGCATGAGTATGACCCTGCCGGCGATGATGGGGAGGGCCACAACGGCGACGAGCGCAGCCAGCGCCGCCTTTCTTCTCGAGGTAGCCGCCCACACTATGAGGGCGTTGACGAGCACGATCCAGGCCGACATGCCGTATGTGCCCACGAGGGCGGCCTGCTGAATCACGGCCGGGTAAGGCGTCTGGGAATAGGCGATGCAACCCCAGGGGAAGCCGAGAGCCCCGAGCGAACGCAGGTACTCCACCCCGCCCCATGCGATGGGCAGGGCGGCCTGGTAGGGAATCCCGGCGACGATGAGCCGCCTCGTTAGGAACCCGGCCAGGATGACGAACACCGACAGGTACAGCGACGCCGCGACGGCCGCCGGCAGACGCAGCCACGGCATGAGTATCTGTTCCCTGTCCAGGAGCGCGATCCAGTACAGCGTCCCCATGAAAAAGGCGAAACCGAAGACGAAGGAGTTGAGCAGGTAATGCCCCTTGCCGTCGACGACTCCGGAGAAGAGGATGAACGGAATGAAAATGAAATATGCCAGGAAACCCAGCCCGTAGGGCTCGAAACAAAGTGACGCGCACGCCCCCGATGCCGCGCAGATCAGAACTCTTGCGAGTGCGTCATGGCGGAACCTCAAGCTAGGCACCATACTTCTCCAGCCTGAGCGCATTGGCCATGGCGAGCGGCATGATCTCCAGCGCCCTCAGGCGGCCGAGGCCGCCGCGCGAGCAGCTTCGCTCGTCGAACCCGGCAAGGTCCGGGATCACGTATCTGGACCACAACAGAAGCGGCACGGGGTGCCACGAATGGCTCTTGAGCGCGCTCGGTGTCGAGTGGTCGCCGGTCAGAACTATAACGTCGGGCGAGAGCCCGGTGAGCTCGGGCAGGTGCCTGTCGAAGTCCTCAATCGCCTTGACCTTGGCTCCGAAGTCGCCGTCCTCTCCCCTGGAGTCGGTGTATTTGTAGTGGAAGAAGAAGAAATCATAGTCCTGCCAGACCTTCTTCAGCATCTCGATCTGGGTCTCGAGCGAGTCGCCGGCATCGAGAACGTCCATGCCGACCAGTCTCGCGAGCCCCTTGTACATGGGGTAGGTGGCGATGGCGCAGGCCTTCATCCCGTAGCGCGACTCGAATGAAGGTATATCGGGCAGCTTCGCGAATCCCCGGAGGAGAACGGTGTTCGCCGGATGCCTGTCCTTGAGCCTCTCGTTGGCCTCCCTGACGAAAGCGTTGGCGAGGTCGGCGCTCGCCTCCGCGCCGGGCTCCTCCGCCACGACCGGCCTGGGCGGCACGCCCGTAACCTGGGGGTCGGAGTCGGCCAGCCTGTCGGAGAAGTCGCCGCCCCTGAAGACTATGGCGGCGCGGTGTTCCTTGACCGTCCTCACTATGACCTCGACGTCCCCGAGCTTCATCCCGTCGAGGAGGCGGCACAGATCCGTGTTGGTCTCCGTGGAAATCCGGCCCGCCCTCCTGTCGGTGATATTGCCGGCACCGTCCATGGTGGCGAAATTGCCCCTTGCCGCGAGGTCGTCCTTCGTAAGGTCGAAACCGATGCCGAGTGCGGCAAGAACCCCCCTTCCGATGTCCCACTTGAGGGGATCGTAACCGAACACTCCCAGGTGGGCCGGGCCGCTGCCCGGAGTGATTCCGGGAGCTATGGGGTCGTGAAGACCGATAGCCGAAGCCCTGGCCAGATTGTCGATCTCGGGGGCGTCAGCCTCCTCGAGTTCTGTGCCACCGCCCGGATGAAACGGCAGCCCCCCGAGGCCGTCCATGATTACCAGCAATATCTTCGATGAGTTCTTCCTGACAAGCCTCTCGAGCAGGTCTTTGTACAAAACGCCCTCCTTGTCTTACCCGTGAGAAAATAGCATCGGCCGCCGACAGGGTCAACTCCATTCGGCCCGGGAGATCCTGAGCTTACGGAGCTTGCGGTGAAGTCCCTGCCTGGTGATCCCCAGGTACTTCGCCGCCTGTGTCTTGTTCCAGCCGTAGCGCTCGAGAGTCTCCTTGATGACCTCGCGCTCGAAACAGGCGACGCGCTCCCTCAAGGCCCCGCCGTCTTCCGCGGCTGCGCGCCTCCGGGCGCCCTCGCGTATGCGGCGCGAGACCCGTGAGGCCCCGAGCGGCTTCCCGTCGGAGGCCAGGACGACCAGTTTCTGCACCTCGTTTTCAAGTTCCCTTACGTTGCCCGGCCAGGAGTACTTCGTGAAGAGCGCGACCAGGTCTTCGGCAAAGACGGGCGCGTGTTTGCCGAGAAGGCCGGCGTGTTTTCCCGCGAAGTGCTTGAGGAGCGCGAGAATGTCCTCTTTGCGCGCGCGGAGGGGCTCTAAGAAAATCCTGACCACGCCTATCCGGAAGAAGAGATCCTCCCTGAACCGCTTCGCCCGCATCTCGGCCTCCAGCTCTTTGTTGGTGGCGGCCACGATGCGTGCGTCGACCTGCCTGAGGTGATCGTCTCCCACCCTTCGCACGCTTCCCTCCTGCAGCACGCGCAGGAGCTTGGCCTGCATCGCCGGCGAGAGCTCGCCGATTTCGTCGAGGAAGAGCGTGCCGCCGCTCGCGACCTCGAAAAGGCCGGCCCTGGTTCTGCGCGCGCCGGTGAACGCGCCCTTGCGGTGGCCGAACAGCTCGCTCTCAAACAGCGCGGGCGGGATCGCGCCGCAGTTGACCGGAACGAACGGTCCCTCACTTCGCGGGCTCGCCGAGTGGATGAGCTTTGCGATGAGCTCTTTGCCCGTGCCGCTCTCGCCTTCGATGAGCACGGGCACGGGAGCGTATGCCACCTGCCTGGCGGTCTCGACAGCGAAGCGCATGTGCTCGCTGGCATAGACCAGGTCTCTTGAGTCCATCTGAGAGCCATGAGGGTCGAGCAGGGACTACTCGATGACTACCGCGCCATCGCCTTCCACCACCTCGCCCACGATCTTCGCGGACCTGGTGCACTTCAATATCTCGGGTATGTCGGCCTGGGCCGCCACCAGAAGCATCCCGAGTCCCATGTTGAACACGCGGAACATCTCGTCCCGTTTCACGGGACCTTTCTGCGCTATGAGGTCGAATACCGGCGGGACACGCCAGAGCCCGCTCCTCAGTCTGGCGCCGCACCCGGCCGGCAGTATGCGGCATAGGTTGCCGGGTATGCCGCCCCCGGTTATGTGGGCTATGCCCCTGAGAACGCGTTTCTCGACGAGCGGGTAGACTTCATTGAAATAGCTCGTATGCGGCTTGAGGAGGGCCCTCCCGAGCGAGGTCCTGAGCGGCCCGGGGCGCGAGCCGAGCTTCATCCTGCGGCGTTTGAAAAGAACGTCCCTGGCCAGGCTGTAGCCATTGGTGTGGAGCCCGTTCGAGGGGAGTCCTATTATGAGGTCGCCTTTCCTGATCCTGGAACCGTCGAGCAGTAAGCGCTTCCTGGCGACGCCGATTATGCAGCCCACGAGGTCGTACTCTCCGTCATGGTAGACCCCGGGCATCTCGGCGGTCTCGCCTCCCAGGAGTTCCATATCATGACGCCTGCACTCTCGTACGATTCCGGATATCAGCTTCTTGAAGACAGCCGTGTCCAGCCTCGAAAACCCCACGTAGTCGAGGAAGGCCAGGGGCCGCGCGCCCACTGCCAGTATATCGTTTACGCAATGGGCAACGATGTCTCTCCCTATCCCCGAATGCGAGCCGGAGGCAGTCGCGACTTTGGCCTTTGTGCCCACGCCGTCGATGCTCGACACCATGAGGTCTCCCCTGCCGGCACCCCTGAGCTCGATGGCTCCGGCGAAGAGTCCCTGGCGGGACCGCTTGATGGAGCCGCCAAGCTGCTTGACGATGTGGCCGACCAGTGTCCCGTACTCGGACAGGTCTACGCCCGCGTCTTTGTAGGTTACCTCTTTCATCATTCCCCCGGACCCTGCAGTTGCACATACCGTTCCCGACTGGCCACACTAGATTGTGCTACCGGACGCAAACATGGTCAACCGAATTCAAAACGAGCGTCGGGAACCGGACACCGGTGTAAACATCGGGACACTTCAAGGAAGAACGGGACGGAAAGTCGGGCCGCCGGCGTCAGTCGGAGGGGTTGATCTCGTACTCGACATGCTCGACCTGCGGCATGGTCTCTATGAGCCGGTTACAGGAGTCGAGTGCGGCAAGCGCCGCGGCGCGGTGCAGGTCATCCCTCACGACCACGCAGCCGGCCAGGCTCACCACATCGCGTTCGAGGGCCAGGTTCGCGAGCACGACGAGAACCTTGCGCTCGCCGCAGCTGACGCGCACGACATCGTGCACCTCGAACCCCACGGAACCGGCCACCAGTTTCTCGACGGCATCATAGGTGGCTTCGACGACAAGCCGCAATGACCCGCCGCCTACGAAGACGCCCCGGGCTTCTCCCGACACCGTGAGGTCTTCGCGCTCGAGGACGACCTCCACCTCCCCCATCCCCCCGGTCGTCGACACCGTCATCGACGCAAGGCGCGCCCTGGGTGCCGGCTCGGCGCGCTTCTCCTTGCCCTCGCGCACTCTCGCCACAGATACCTTGCGATGGTCTACGCTCAGGCCGAAGTTGGCGTGGAGCACGGACTCGACGTCGCGGACGATCTGCTTGGGCGGGCGCTTGGAGGACGACACGATGTGAATTGCGGAGATACCGCCGTCCGGGGTGAGCTCAACCGAACAAGAGCGTACATCCGGAAGGGATAGAATGGCCTCCCTTAGCCTGTCATCCTGGACGCCCCGCTGGTGATCCAAAAATTCCTCCGTTAGATATACTGCCGTGCGTTCAGCATACCACAAGGGTCCACGCTGAGCAAGTCAAATCAACGAGTTGAAAGGGTCAAGCCCGGGCCGATATGAACATCTTGGCCGCTCTTTGCCTGATTTCGTGGTTGTTTTGCGCAGTTGATTGCCCTGAGTCTCACTTCCAGCCGGAGCCGTCAACGGGTCCAGGGGCGGCAGCAGCCGCCTGCGGTCATTCGGGAGAAGCCATGGCCCTCACGATGTCCCAGCGCACGTTCTGCGAGTTCTCGCGTATGTGGAAAAGGTACCCGTAGAGTCTCACCGCGACGTAGCCGCCGAGATACTGCTCCGCCTCCTCGGGCTGCTTCCAGACCTGCACGATTACGTCGGGCTTGAGCTCGCCGAACGAATACCCATAGTCCCACTTGAGATGGCCCGGGTAGAACGCGACGAGTTTGGCCGGACCGGAAACCGTGCGCATGGGCATGCGGCCTACCCTCCGGTCGTTCTTCCCGAGGATGCTCACAGCGTACCTGTCGGCGAAGTAGGGTATCGCGCCGTCCCATACCACGGCTATGCTGGCCGTGTGGCTCGTGAATCTCCTCACGGCCAGCGCGCGTCCGACCATGTTGGCATTGTCCTCGACGTGAAGCGGCGGCTTGAGAAGCAGCCACTCGGTAAGCGCGCTCGGTCCGTATATGGCGTTGAAGCTCAGAAGGACAAGCAGGGCCGCGGCGAACGCGGCCTTCCTGCCGTGTTTCCTGATCAGCCCTTCGCCGGCCCCGGGATAGAGAGCGGCCACCGCCCGCCTGACGAATGACCCGGCTTCGGCCAGGCTCGAGCCCAGAAGCACGAAAAAGACCGGCATGGCTATGCAGACGTAGCGGTTCGCGCCGCCCCACGATTCCCAGGCGTCGCCCCCGACGTAGATGCTGTAAAGCAGCTGAACGCCGAGAACATAACCCAGCAGCCCGAGCACCCTGTCCTTGAGAGCGAATATGACCGCGAGCGGAAGGGCAAAGAGTATGAAGTTCGACCTCCACAGGAACACCATCGTTACGTACAGGCCCCTCGTCCAGCGGAGCACGGCCGGGTAGCCCGTGAGCTTGACGTAATATGAGTTCGGGAGGGCGTCGCCGAAGTACCACATCCGCAGGGCGGTCTGCACAATCAGGCAGCCGGCCAGGAAGGCGACTCCCCAGGCCAGGTTCCTGCCTCTCTGGCTCCGGACGCTCGCCGCCAGATAGACCACCATCCCGATGAAAGGCACGGCCATGTCCGTTCTGACGAATACGCTCAGGCCGAGGAGTATGAAAGGCGCCGCCGAGAAGCTCTGCGCCCGCACGCATCTCGCGGCGTAAAGCGCGGCCAGCGACAGGACGGGCGCGAGAACGCATACCTCCATGCCCTGCATGCCCCAGTTGTTGAGCGGCAGGTAGAAGGCGGTGAGCAGAACGGCCGTTGTGACGGCGAACCCGTTCGAGCCGGACACGAACTTCGCGAGCTTTCTCACGACGAACAGATTCAGAAGCAGAAAGACCGCCGCGCTTGCCTGCACCAGAGCGCTTATCTTGGTCGTGGCCAGGGGAACGAGGTGCAGGGCCGCCATGTAGAGAGTCCACAGGGGATTGGTGAACCCCTCCACCCTCTCGCCACCGGGATTCCATACGAGCCCGTTACCGGCGGCGAAGTTCTTGGCATAGCGCATGGATATCATGGCATCATCGAATAGCGAGAAGTAGCGCGTCCCGCCGATTATGAAACTCGTCTTGAGGATGAAGAGAAACGCGTAGACGCAATATGCCAGTGCGATGAGCGTGAAGACTCTGTCGGTACGGGACATCTTCTTCATGGGCCTATTGTAACCAAACTCCTTCGCTTGGCAAGCAAGACATCAGGCCGGCGCCTTTGCCCCCCCCGGGGGGGTGGAGTCAGGCACAGGGCTCAGCAAGGGGTTCCCCGCGCCCCGCGGCCAGATTCTCTATGAGCGCGGGCTCGATACCCACCTACGGCCGGGTATATAAGGTCCCGCCGGTCATGCCTCAGGTCTGATCCCCAGTATTACCGGGAAGCCCTCCCCCGGCCCGTCCGGTTCCGCGAAGTCGATGACCTCGACCGAGAAGCCGACCCTCTCGACCGAGCGGCGCCAGACGTCCATCGGGAACATGCCGCAGAGATGGCGGTCCGTCTCTATCGTCAGTTTCCCGCCCTGCCGCATCAGATAGAGGAAAGTCGATTCATAGGTGGTATCGCCCGGATCCGGGTCATAGTAGTTCTCAATGAAAGCGAGTTCTACTTCCCCCTTCGTCCGCGTCCAGGCGTTCGTCTTGTTCTGAACGAAAGTGTCGGGCCGCAGTTCCACCACCGTGAGGAATACGCCGCCCGCCCGGAGGTGCTCGTAGGCCGTGTGAAACGCCTCACGGAGGGCGTCTTCGGACAGCATGTACGCGATGGAGTCGAGAATGATGACGGCGTCGAACTCCCTGCCGAGCCTGATGCTCCGCATATCGCCCTCGATGTATTCGGCCTCGGGGTTCAGGCTCCTGGCCAGGTCGAGCATGGCGGGGCTGGCGTCGACACCGGTGACTTCGAAATGCTTCTTGAGCGTGTAGTCGTTGTGCCCGCCCCCGCAACCGAGGTGAAGCAGCGTGCGCGGCTCAGCCTGCGAGTGCTCCTTGATGGCAGCGGCAATGAACTCGCTTTCCTCCGCATAGTCCTCCTTCGGGCTGAGGATGGGCCAGAGCCACGCCAGGTCCCCGTACATCCTGTGCTCGTCGTCCATGCCATCACTCTATCAGAAAAGAGCGCGTATGGCATCGCCAGATTGTGCATCGACGGGGTCAGGTCTTGAAATGCACATCACCACTTGCGGGCCGCAGGCAGTCTCCCGAGGCGTCTTCATCTCAAAGAAGCCACGGGGGTACGCCGGGCGCCCGCAAGGTCGGCCGACTCCCGGCGGAATTGTGCATT
>CAZSBE010000021.1:27230-35860 GCA_964604955.1 uncultured bacterium | reverse complement strand
CACTATATCTTTCCCGGTATCAGATCCTTGCCCGTCGACCAGCACTATCTCCTTGTCGAGAGGGACGGCTTCGACCTTTTCGAGAATGCTGAGAAGCGTAGCCTTCTCGTTATATACGGGCATGATGATCGATACTTTCACGCTTTCATTATCCGCCCGGTCGGGCGGGGTGTCAACTCATTAGGAAGGTGGGGATTTGAACCGTTTCAAGTTCGTGCTCGGCTCGAGGGGCCTTGCCAATACCCTCCGGAGGGCCTGGCAGGTGGCAACCCGGTTCGGGGTCACCCCGGGCCGCATGGAGAGCCGCCTCATGGCGCTTGCGGACACCGTCATGGAATACGGCGCCGCTCCAAGCCTTCCCATAACGGCGACCGTCCTCGACCGGAACCCCGGCGTGGCGCTGAGGCTCCGGGAGAAGGGCGTCGAGCTGCCCATTCACGGGCTGGTCCATACCGACATGGCGCTTCTCGCCGCAGAGGCGCAGCGCGATCACCTCGAGAAGGCGGTGGCCATCTTCGGGAAGCACGGCCTGGACGCAAGGGGCTTCCGGAGTCCGTATCTCCGATATAACGAGGCCACGCTCAAGGCGCTTGAGAGCCTCGGCTTCAGCTATGACAGCAACCTCGCCTTCTACTGGGAGCCCATGCGCTCGCTGGCGGACCTCACGAGGGAGGAGGCCGACGGCCTTGCCCGCGGCCTCAAGTTCTACTCGCCAGTTACCCGGGCCTCCGACAGGTCGCTACCCCGTTTCGCCGGCAGGCTCGTCGAGATCCCCGTCTCGCTTCCCGACGATGAGATTCTCTTGGACCGCATGGGTATGGACCCCGGGAGGATAGGGGACGTGTGGAACGAGATGGGGCACATGGCCCTCGAGAAGGGCGAACTCCTGACCATCCAGCTCCATCCGGAGAGGGCCGTCATTCTGAAGAAGAGCCTTGAGAAGGTGCTCAATCTCTCGCGCGCGCCGGACTCCTTCTGGGTGGCCACCCTGGCCGAGATCGACTCGTGGTGGCGCGCCCGGACCGGCCTCAAGATAGTCATCGGCGAGAGTCCCGGGGGAGGTTTCGCTCTCAGGAGCCAGGCCCCCTCGAGGGTGGAGTTCAGGGCCTGCATACCTCGGGAGGGCCTGGAGGAGCCGCTTACGGCCGGCGCGGTCGTGGACTGCGACCTGAGGCCCCTTATCGGGCTCGACACCTCCGTGCCGGACAGCCTCAAGCTGACTATAAGAGACCTCGGCTATTTCTTTGAAGTATCAGAAGATAGGTCGTCATATCCCGTGTATTTCGACGCCCTCACCCACAGGACGACTGCCCTCGACCTCATAAGGAGGTGCAGCCAGCCCCTGGTCTCGGACTCGCTGTGGCCGAGCCCCTACCGGGCGGCCCTGGCCGTGACGGGCGATATCGACTGCCTCACGCTGGGGGACTTCCTGCGCAGGTTCCTGGAGGATTAGCGGTGAAGATAGGTATCGTCAACACATATCACTACAGGCGCGGGGGGGACTCGACCTACACCTTCGACCTGGCCGATTTGCTGAGGGCGCGCGGTCACGAGGTCTTCCATTTCGCGATGAAGCACCGCTATAATGTCAAATGCGCCGAGGAGGAGTTCTTCGTAGACTACGTCGACTACCGCGAGACCTCCGAGAGCGCAGGGCCCGTCGCCAGGCTGCGGGCTCTCCTGAGGAGCTTGTATTCCTTCGAGGCGCGCGACAGGTTCGCCGCGCTGCTCGATAAGACGGCGCCCGATATCATACATATGCAGAACTTCAGGCGCCACCTCACTTTCTCCATACTGGGCCCGGCCCGGGCGCGCGGCATCCCCGTGGTTTTCACGGCCCATGACTACGACCCGGTCTGTCCCAACTCGCTGCTCTTCAACGACGGCAAGATATGCGAGGCCTGCGGGGGAAAGCACTACTTCAGGGCGCTTCCGCGCCGCTGCAAGCAGGGTTCGCTGGGGGGAACGGCCGCGGTCGCCCTGGAGTCTTATTTTGTGAGGTCAATGCGCTACTTCCGCCACGTCAGGCGCATAATCACGCCGAGCGCCTTCGCCCGCCGGAAGTTCATCGAATGCGGGCTGGACGCCGGCAAGATAGAGGTCATTCACAATTTCGTAGACACAGGCGCTCTCGCGCCCTCCTACGGGGGCGGCGATTATGCCATCTCCTTCGGGCGCCTCTCCTCAGAGAAGGGAATCGAGTCCCTGATCGATGCGGCCGCGCTGGCGCCCCGGATAAAGGTCCTGATCGCCGGTGAGGGGCCGCTGCGGGACCATCTCGAAGCGAGGCGGGCCGCGGCAGGGGCCGGGAACGTCGAGCTGCTGGGCTACGTGAACAAGGAGGACCTCATGCCCCTCGTACGGGATTCCATGTTCGTAGTGGTCCCGTCCATATGTTATGAGAACTTCCCGTACAATGTGCTTGAATCGCTGGCGCTGGGAAAGCCCGTGATCGGCTCCGGTATCGGGGGGATTCCCGAGATGGTCGCCGACGGCGAGACGGGTTTCCTGGTGGAGCCGCAGGACGCCGCCGCGCTGGCCGAGCGAATGACGCTGCTTGCGGGGGACGCCCCCCTGAGGGAGCGGCTCGGCAGGAACGCGAGGGCCCGCGTCGAGCGTGAATTCAGCGCCGGGATTCACTATGATAAGCTGATGGCGCTTTACAAAGCCGTGGCAGAGCATTAGATATTGACATGACTCGGGGGCTGGGCATTAGAATGTACCAGCCCTTATGAACCTGTTAGAACCTGGAAGGGATCCGGAATGCCTGAACTGCGCAAGGACCCGGTCATCGGACGCTGGGTAATAATCTCGACCGAAAGGGGCAAGCGGCCCACCGACTTCACGTCCGCCCCCGTTCCCAAGGGCGGGGGCTTCTGCCCGTTCTGCACGGGCAACGAATCCAAAACGCCCCCCGAGGTGTTTGCGTACCGGGCGCCGGGCACCAAGAAGGACAGCCCGGGCTGGTGGGTGAGAGTGGTCTCGAACAAGTTCCCCGCTCTCGAGATCGAGGGCGAGCTCAACCGGCAGGGCGTGGGCATATTCGACAGAATGAACGGAGTGGGGGCGCATGAGGTCATCATCGAGACCCCGGACCACGACAAGTCGCTCTCGGACCTCGGCGAGACCCATATCACGGAGATCCTGCTGGCATGGAAGCAGAGGATGATCGATCTCAAGAAGGACGCGAGATTCAGGTATATCCTTATCTTCAAGAACCACGGTGAAGCCGCAGGCGCCTCGCTCGAGCACTCGCACACCCAGCTCATAGCCATGCCCATCATACCGAAGCGCGTGTGGGAGGAGATAGAGGGCGCCCGCAGATACTACGACTACAAGGAGCGGTGCATCTTCTGCGACATCGTTTCGCAGGAGACGAGCGACGACGTGCGCATCGTCTGCGCCAACGAGAGCTTCATTTCGATCGAGCCGTTCGCGGCGAGGTTCCCTTTCGAGACGTGGCTCCTTCCCAAGAAGCACGCTCCGGCCTTTGAGGAGCTGGAGGACGCCGAGATATGCCTGCTGGCGAGGCTGCTCAAGGAGACGCTGGCGAGGCTCAACACGGCGCTGTCCTCGCCGCCCTACAATTTCATTCTGCATACCCTGCCGTGCCAGGGCGACAACAGGCTCTGGTACCACTGGCATATCGAGATCATGCCCAAGCTGACCAAGGTGGCGGGCTTCGAATGGGGTTCGGGATTCTATATCAACCCGACCGCCCCTGAAGATGCGGCCAAGTACCTTCGGGAAATTTCACTAGCAGGCGCGACAAAGTAAAGTGAGGTGAAGATGGAGGGGAAGCTCTCTATTCTGATGGTTTCGGCCGAAGTTCACCCCCTGGCCAAGGTGGGCGGCCTGGCCGACGTTATGGGGGCGCTGCCGAGGGCCCTGGCTGAAGCGGGCCACGACGTCAAAATAGCGCTGCCGTTTTACAAGAAGATCAAGGACGGGGGCGCGAAGACGAGCCCCATTAGAGAGGCCGGGGAGTTCGACATCCCCCTGGGCGACAGCACGGCCACCGCAAGGGCGTATTCGACAAAGCTCCCGGGCACCAAGGTCGAGGTGCTGCTCATAGAGAATGACCGTTTCTTCGGGCGGGACGGCATCTACTCGAGCGCGGCGACGGGCGAGGACTTCTCCGACAATGCCGAGCGCTATATTTTCTTCTCGAAGGCGGCGCTGCGCCTCGCGAGGCTCATGGACCTCAGGCCCGACATCATCCACTGTCACGACCACCAGACGGGGTTCATCCCGGCCTGGCTCAGGGATGAGCCCAGGGCGGACGACTATTTCAGGAACACGGGCGTCGTCTACACGATACACAACCTGGCGTACCAGGGGGTCTTCCCGCGCAGGACCGGTTACGTCGCAGGGTTCAGCGAGCATATGATGCAACCCATGGGCGGCGTCGAGTTCCACGGCGACGTCAACATGATGAAGGCCGGCATCATCTACTCCGACACGATTACGACGGTGAGCCCGACCTACGCCAGGGAGATACAGACCGCCGAGTTCGGTTACGGGCTGGAGGGCGTCCTGAGGTCGAGACAGCGGGACCTCGTGGGCATCTTGAACGGCGCCGACTACAGCGTGTGGAACCCCGAATCCGACAAGCTCATACCATACAGGTACAGCGTTCAGGACCGGACCGGCAAGCGGCTCTGCCGCGAGCATCTCATCAAGCGGCTCGGCCTCAAGGCCGGCGAGGGGGTTCCCCTTATCGGCATGATCTCGAGGCTCGTCGACCAGAAGGGCTTCGACCTGGTAGCCGGGGCCTTCGACGAGATGATCGGCCTCGACCTGGGCGTCGTGATCCTCGGGACGGGCGAGAAGAAATACCATGAGCTTCTGAGCGACTACGCGGCGCGCCACCCGGACCGCGTGTCGGTCAATATCGCCTTTGACGAAGAGCTCGCGCATCAGATAGAGGCCGGCTGCGACATGTTCCTAATGCCGTCCAAGTACGAGCCCTGCGGCCTCAACCAGATGTACAGCATGAAGTACGGCACGATACCGGTGGTGCGGAAGACGGGCGGGCTGGCGGATTCCGTGATCGACCTGGCTGCCGCCGCCGACTCCACCGGCTTCGTCTTCGAGGAGTACTCGGCCGCGGAGCTCCTCGAGACCGTGCGGAGGGCCCGCGAGGCGTTCCGGGACGGAAACGCCTGGAAAGAGCTCATGCTGCGGGCCATGAAGCGCGACTTCTCCTGGGAGCAGCAGGCGAGGCAGTACGTGGACACCTACGTCGCCACGTTGAGGAAGCGGAAGGTGGTGACGGAGAGTTAACCCCCGGCTGACGTCCATCGTCGTACCCGCTCTGAACGAAGGCGAGAGGATCGGGGACACCCTCACGGGCATAATCGCTTATATGGACGCAAGGGGGTACGCCTTCGAGATCATCGTAGTCGACGACGGCAGCGGCGACGACACGGCGGCGGTCGTGAGTTCGATCGCCGGGGCCGAGCCCCGGCTGAGGCTCATCGCCAACGGGTCCAACAGGGGCAAGGGCTTCTCGGTACGGCGCGGCATACTGGAATCCGCGGGCGACGTCGTCCTGTTCACGGACGCCGACCTGTCCACCCCCATAGAGGAATACGGCCGGCTGCTGGCATACCTGGATGACCACGACCTCGTGATGGCCTCACGGAGCCTCCCCGATTCGGACGTCGCCGTGCGCCAGCCGGCCTACCGCATGATGATGGGCAAGATGTTCAACGTGCTCGTGCAGCTCTTCGTGCTGAGGGGCATAATAGACACTCAGTGCGGCTTCAAGCTCATCCGCGCCCCGGCGGCGAGGGCCGTAGCCGGCCGCATGCGCATAAACCGGTTCAGCTTCGACGTGGAGATGATACTGGCGGCCCGCCGGCTCGGATACCGCTGCGTGGACGTTCCCGTAAAGTGGATAAATTCCGCCGACTCCCGCGTGCACCCCCTCACAGATTCGGCTAACATGATGCTTGACCTCTTCCGAATAAAGCTTTATGATATCGCAGGTCATTACAAAAAGAGCCTCGAGCGGGAATAGCTCAGTGGTAGAGCGCCACCTTGCCAAGGTGGATGTCGCGGGTTCAAATCCCGTTTCCCGCTCCATTTTTATGCGGGTCAGCCATTTTTATGGGGGTCAGGTCTTAAAATGCACAATCCGGCCACCATGGTCGTGGATGAGGAATGGGATTATCTCATCATCCTCGACGCCTGCCGCTACGATTATTTCGAGAGAGTCTACCCGGAGTTCCTGAAGGGCGACCTCAAGAAGGTAGTATCGGTGGGGGGCTCAACGGTCGAGTGGAGGGACAACTCCTTTCCCGGCAAGTATGAAGAAATCGTCTATGTCTCGTCCAACCCATATATCAACAGGGTCTCGCGTATAAAGGGCTTCCTCGGCTCCGAGCACTTCGCCCGCGTGTATGACGTCTGGGTCGACGGCTGGGATGAGAGGAAGGGGACAGTGCTTCCCGAGACGGTGACGGCCGCGGCCGTGTCGGCCATCGCCGGCAACAAGAACAGGCGTTTCATTATACATTATCTGCAGCCGCACGCGCCGTATCTGGGCCTGGAGACGGCCACCCGCGGCTTCCCCATGCCCGACGTCGTGGGCGACAACGTGCTGGCGGGCGTGAACGCGTCCGAGAGTCTGCCGGCCTACAAGGCCTGGCTCTTCAGCACGCTTACGCGCGTGTTCTACAAGGTCCCGCTGCTCGGCCAGAATCCGACCTGGAAGCTGCGCGAGCTGCTCAGGATGGAGCCGGCCTCACCCATGGACGCGGTGAGACGGGCGGGCGGCGACCGGGCGCTTCGCGAGGCCTACGAGGAGAACCTCCGGCTGGTGCTGGCCCGGGTCGGCGAACTCCTGCCGTTCCTCGCCGGGCGCATAGTTATCACCGCGGACCACGGCGAATACCTGGGTGAGGGGGGGCGCTACAGTCACTGGAGCGGATCGACGAGCCCGATCCTGAGAGAAGTCCCGTGGCTCGTCATAGACAAGGCGACGGCCGAAAGGGACGCGGGGGCCGAGGCCGCCCGCAGGGCGGCCCTCGAAAAGCAGGTCTACTCGGACGTGGACCGGAAGAAGATCGAAGACAGGCTGACGGATCTGGGATATATGGAGTGATATGGGCTTGAACTCGGTCAGCCCATGAATTATCATTAATTTATCGCGGGGCGGCATAGCCAAGTGGCTAAGGCGACGGTCTGCAAAACCGTTATTCCCCGGTTCGAATCCGGGTGCCGCCTCCAGTTTTTTGCCCCCCCCGGGCCCGGGCAGGAACCTCTAGCGGGACTCGAGCTTGATCTCACCCTCGTCCCTGATGTCTATGCGCCTCTCGCGCGGCAGGATTCTCAGGACCAGATGGGTCTCATCGCCGGCCGTGAGTTCGAGCCGGCTCTCTTCGGTCTCCACGAAGTAGTAGTGGGGAAGGTCCTCGGGGTAGATGCGCGCGCTCCAGGTGCCCGGCGGCAGGCCGGCGAAACTGAACTCGCCGACGGAGTTGGTGTACCGGGTGAGGCTGCGTTCGCCGTTGGTTATCTCGACGAGAACGTCGGGGAGCCCGTGCGCCTCGACCTGCGTTCCCCTTCCCTTGCCGAGCCCGACGAGCACGCGGTCGCGGCGCTCGCCCCCTGACGCGCCGTCCCGCTCGGGACCGAGCATGAGCACTTCTCCGGAGATAGTGCATGAGCGCACGACGCCTATGTCGAGTTCCGCCGTTTTCCCGCCCGTCACCACGACCCTGAACGGCGATCTCGCCTGTGTCACCCGGCCCATGCCGATGGACCTGGCGTCGACCTGCAGCGAATAGACTCCGGGGGCAAGCGACGGAAATTCGAATTCGCCGTTGCGGTCCGTGACCGCGGCATAACCGTCCACCGTGATGATGACGTCAGGGACGCCCTTGCGCCCGGCCTGCTCCGCGTCATAGATGCGGCCCTCGATCGTGCCCATGGTCCTCTTCCGCCCCAGCGGAATCGGAGCGGGGATGGAGTATGAGAGCAGCACGGCGGCGTCGCCCCTGCGGCCGTCTCTTCCGCCCCAGACGCTCGTTCTCAGCGTGACCGCGTGGCGGTTGGGAAGCACGTAGTCGAGCGAATACGTAAGAATGCGGTACGTGTTCTCGACGAGCGAGGGACTGCCGCTCATGTGATAGTTGAGATTCATATCCAGGTTGTGCGTGATATGCCACCTGCCGGAGACGCCCAGGTCGTCCGACTTGCGCGGTACTTCAGAGTACTTGTTGTTGCCGAAACCCCCGTAGATGTTATAGGAATGCCTCGCGCCGGGCCTGATGGAAGCCGATACGGAGTACCGGCCGAGACTGGTCCGGACGTCCTCCAGGTCGTTGTGCGAGTAGCCGTGCTCTCCGGACAGATACAGCGAGAAGAGCGACACCGAGTAACCCACTGAGGTCCTGACCGTCCTCTCGCCGAAGTCGTAATCGGGGACGGCGAAGCCGTCCCACCTGTTGAAATCCTGAACGTCGATATTCACGCTCGTGCGGGCCGTGGCGACATAGGAAACGCCGGCGCCGACCTGCCGCTCGTTGCTGGCGGTCAGTTTGAGCGGGTCTCGCTCGAGATTGGTGGCATGCGAGCGGTACGAGAACCTCAGGGTGAGCCCGGGCCTCACCGGGGAGTGC
>CAZSBE010000021.1:0-27220 GCA_964604955.1 uncultured bacterium | reverse complement strand
ATCTCGTGCGTGCCGAGCGCCAGGTCGGAGTCAGTCGTGTAGCCATGGAATCTCGGGCCCGCGTGAACCTTCTCGACCGAGAAATAGAGCTGCTTCCGTAGGATGCCGTTTGCGGCGAACCTGTAGCCCTCGTTGCCTTCGCCGTCTTCGGCGTCGACCCCGTATTCGAACTCGAGCCTCGCATCGGGCCCGGGAGCGTAGTTCCCCTGCACGCTGCCGATCAGGCGTCTCGTGCCCCCCTCCGCCAGGTACGAGTCGTCCCTTTTCTCAAGCAAGTTCGCCTTGACGCTGAAGCCATGCCTGAAGGCGAGCGACAGGAAGCCGCCCGCCTCGCTGTGCCGCGGCTCCTCGGAGTGCCCCCTGACGTAGTAGCCGCCCAGGGCGACATTCCGCACCCGAAGGCTCGTCCCCGCGCCCCGGCCGTAGTAGAATCTCTGGACGAGGGGCGAGAGCATGAACACCCTGTCACCTATGTCGACGTCGATATGCCGGCCCCTGTAGGCCAGCCAGTATTCGTCCCAGCTCGCGTAACGGCCTATGTTCGGCCTGCCCACCTGGCGGATCACGTAACTGAGCCTGTTGTCCTTGTCCCCGCCTATGCCCCCCGAGCCGGAGATTTCAGCCTGTATCGCGGCATTTTCGCCGTCGGCGGCGAAGGTGAATCTCACCCAGGACGGCAGCCGGTAATAGGGGTCGCCGAGCCGCGTCACCCTCGGTATCACTTCTACGGTGACCACTTCCGTTACGGCCGTGGTCCGGCCATCTTCGTCCGAGACCATGGCCTCCACCGTGACAGTGCAGACTTGCTTATGCGCCAGGTTCCCGCCGGTCTTGACGCCGACCCGGACGGTCCTGGCCGCCCCCGAAGGTATGGTGAGGTCGACTGGGTCCACGTTGACTTCGTAGTCCGGCCTGGCGCGGGCCCGGACGGTTGCGACCGCCCGCGTATTGCCCGTATTTCTGAGTGATACTTCCAGCATGAATTCGGTCCCGGCCACCGCGGTTCTCGGTGCCCGGATCACGCTCGATCCCAGGTCGAGCCGGGGCAGGACGGTTACCCTGAAGGAAGCCTCTCCGCCGACGGCCGGAGCCAGAGGGTCCATGACCTCGTAGACGAGGTCGTACGTTCCGGCCGGGCAGTCGGGGGGGACATGGAATGTCACCAGCCTGACGGCCGTCGCCCCGCGCGCGACAGCGAATGTCGCCTCGCCCGCCGCCACGCGTGACCAGTCGGCGGGATGGCCCACCACTTCACGGAGGACGATCTCGGCGCCGGTCCTGTTGGCGACAGTGAACCTGGCCGTGATGATCTTGCCCGGTTCGGCATCGAGGGGGCCGGAGCTGGACATGTTCACGCCGATGCCGCCTTCGGCCACGCGGTACGGCGCCGCTCCGCCTGTGCCTGTGCCGGCATAGACGCGCACCGTATCGACGGACATGGCGAGGAGCCCGGAATAGGGCAGAATGGTCGAGTATGTCCCGGCCGGTATCAGGGGTGAGGCAGCGGGCGAGCCGCGGTTATCGACGCTCCCCGCCAGCGTGCAAAAGACAATCAGAGAACCTGTGACCCATTTTCTCACGATTCAAGTTCCAGGCTGTACTGCGCACCAAATACGTGTTCGTCCGTGTTGTCGATGATGACGAGCGCCGTGTACTTGCCGTCGGCGACGCTGGAAAGGTCGAAATCGTGGCGCACCGAGCAGCCCGGGAAGATGCGCTTCTGGCTGCTTTCGAAGCGGCCGACAAAGCCGCCCGTCTCGTCGTATATTTCCACCCAGGTAAGGGGATACACCCATCTGGTGCCCGCGTTCTCGACGTCGAGCTCCAGCACTCTCTTTCCATCCCTGCCTATGAGGCGCCTGTCGAGAAAACGCAGGTCGGGCGCGCCGGTCTCGCCAACGTCGGTTATGATCTGGACCCCGTAGCGCACCTGTGTGGCCACGGACATGCCGGGACGGCCCTTCTCGTCCCTGACGTCCTGCAGTTCGGGGTCACCCAGCGGCTCCACCATGAGCATGCTCCAATAAGTCCCGCTCAGCGGCTGGCCGGCCGGCAGCCGTCCCCGGTAGTAGACCGCGGCCTCGCTGCGCGCGGGCACCGTTATCCACTCGGCACTCAGCGTGAACCAATCGGCGTTGGAACGCTCCGTCGAGCCGGGCTCGCTGTACTCCGAGCGGCCGTCGGCATAGAATACGTAGTCTGTAGGGTAGATGCGGACGAGCACGTCCTCATCATCGCTGTTCCGGAGCACAATCTCATGCTCGATCTCTTCGCCGGGCTCGCCAAGACTGATACGGGAGAGCCCTCCAACCACCGCCAGGCCCGCCTGAGCGGCCCCGGCCATGAGGACCAGAACCAGTGCCGTAATCCAGACCCTTCTCACCTGCTGTACCTCCACTGTCATAGATCGGTTACCGTGTAAGACACTACTGTCTGATATGTATCGGGATTCGTGTCGACTGACAGGCCGCCCACCTGGTATTGCACTTCGATTCCGGTCCTGTCGAGGTCACCCGTGAAGAATTCGAGATCGCTCGTGGTGACTTCCTGGTACGTGGTGCCACCCGAGATGGAACCGGAGCCCGCGCCCGCGGTGGTCCGCCTGGCGTAGAGCGTGAGGCCTGCGTCCCAGGTGCCGGCGCCACGCCGCACGTCCACCCGGTAATCGGCTGTTGCGGTTACCGAAAGGTCGGTGGCGTCGGATGTACTCTCACACGTGGCGTTGAGGTCGCTTCCCGGGCCCGACGCGAGGTCGGACGCGTCGATGGTGCGGTTCCAGCTCCCGGTTGCGACGATATCGGCGGCGAAGGCAAGCACGGGGGTAAGCAGATACACCAGTGCCGCCATCCATGCCTTCATCTTCCTTGAGTTCCTCATTGTTCCCTCTTAAGCCCCGGGCCTTTTCTCCTTAAGGCCGGCCCGGGCGGGACGCCGTATCCTTGGCGTCTCTCTACGGATCGGTTAGGGTCAGGGTCACCGTCCTGGTCGTGGAGGCGACAATACCCGCCGCGATTCCGGCATAGAACTTATAGGTTATGGTCTGGTTGCTCTCAGCCAGCGTCGATATGCCCGTCACGAGATCGGCTGCCGTTGTCGTGAGCTGCACGTCGCCGGCGCTCGTCCCGCCCGTGGGAGCCACCAGGAATACGTACAGCTCCGTGTTGGCGGGCACTGCGGCGTTGAGCACGCCCGTGATCCGCTTGTTCGACTCGTTGGTGGTGATGTCGTAGTCGGTGCTGTTGTCCGTAGCCGTGTCGGGCTCGGCGCCCGCCGTGGCCGAGTTGACGATCAGGGCGGCGGGGTCGCCGCTCACCGCGATCTCGTTGATCGCGGAAACCTGCAACGTTACTGTCTGGTTGTCGGTGTTGGCCGCGAGCGTCGATCCGAACGCGGCGAGCACCAACACGCCGGTTAGCAGTGCAATGCGATGCGCTTTCATTCCAAACGTCCCCCTTCAAGAAGGTTTGTTCAAGCACATGTCTACTTACTACATGATTGATATCGTCCGCATAATGCCAAGCTTTAGCAATTTTGCTAAAAGTGGGGTCAGCGAAGATGGGGTCAGAAGATGGGGTCAGGTCTCAAAATGCACAATCGGCGGTGGGCCAGGGGCCCGGAACTCAGAAGTCGGCGTCCGAGTCCCCGCAGGTGAGGTACCAGTTGGCCGCCTCATTGATGCCCATGCCGACCAGGTCCGGGTCGTCGCTCGACACCAGCATCTTGAGGTCCCACTGGAGGCACGCATAGGGCGTCGAGAAGACGGGGCCTGCCAGGGCGGGAGGGATGTCGGCCCGCACCGCACAGGCTCCTCTCGACTTGAGGTGCTCCACGGCGGCTATGAAAAGCGACTTGACGAGGTCCGGCCTGCCGGGCTCGACTATGAGCTCGGAGACAACCCCTACAGCCGGCGAGTCATCCGTCAGCCTGACCACGGCCAGGCCCCGGAGCCTCCCGTCTTCCGTGAGGCTTACGAATTCATACTTGAAGGCGGGATGGGCCTCATATCTCCACTTGAGATGGGCCGGGTGCCTTTCCACTGCGAACTGATAGGCTCCGGCCACCTCCGCCCAGAGGTCCCCGCTCCGGACAGGGAGCGCTTCCCCCACCGATACCCGGCCGCTGAGCCCCTTCTTGCCACCCAGAGCCAGCCGCGGAGGAAGGCTCAGCAGCCTGCCCAGGTTCCTGTATTGCTTGAGGTCGTATAGGCGCCGCGCGAAGGCCAGGCGCGATAGCACAAACCAGCCGGTGTGAAAGCCCGTCACGGTCGCAAATCCCAGCGTTACCGACACGGCATAGGCGCGGTCGCTCCAACCACGGCCGAGCGCCACCGGGAATGTGTGCTGCCACTTCTCCTCCAGCGTCCTTCCCAGGCCCGTTCCCCTCGTCTCGCGGCTTACAATCCAGTCATTGCACCATGAGCCCATGATGATGCCCTTGGGCGTTCTGACCTTCACGGCCAGGGGGCACACCATCCCCACGACGGCCTCATCCATTACCGCCACCCAGAGCACGGGCTCCCCTTCCGGGTAATTGGGATTGTCATGATACTGCCAGTGCCAGCGCTTCTGCCTCGCCGGCAGCTGGGCCCCGGCCTCGCGCGCCGGGAGCTTGCTCAGAATAAGGTCCAGCGTCTGGCTCTCATCGCTCTTGTAGTACTGCCTTATCTTTATCTCTTTCTTCACAATCCCGCCCTCAGCGCGCTCAGGATGCCCGAGACCCGCGTTTCAAAGACCTCATAGGGCCATCTGCCGTCGAACACGATGCGCTTTATCTCGTACGGACTGTCCCCGGGACTCGCCAGCCCGTATACGGAAGTAACAGCGGCAGCGATGCCCGCCCGCTTTACCTCGTTTATCACGGCCTCGTTGTAATCCTCCGGGCGCCCGTTGGGATAGGCGAATGAAAACACCTTGCTCCCGGTGATGTCTTCGATCGCCGCTTTGGACTCGGTGACCTCCCGTCTCACCCTTTCTGGGGCCTCCCTGGATAGGATGGGGTGAGTGACCGTGTGGGCGCCGAAGGCGACGCCGCGGCCGGCCATCTCCTTTATCTGCCCGGACGTCATGTACCCGACCTCCCGCAGGCGCGCATCGCCGGGGTCGGCTCCGAGCGCCGAGAATATGCGCCCGACGTTCCTCTCGATCTCGCCGAGCGGCTGTCGCTTGAGCAGACTCTTGAGCCTCCCAATCGCAGCCTCGCGCTCGGCCCGCGTGGCGAGGCTGAAGTGCTCGTTCATGAGGCGCGCGTTGAGGAGCCGGCCCTCTGTGGTATTAACCGCGAATTCCAGCCGGTCGGTCCAGCTCACGCGATCGGTATCTGTGAAACCCGTGGTCACGAACACGGTAAACGGCATGCCCAGGGCCTCGAGCGCCGGCAGCGCATAAGTGTAGTTGTTGGCGTAACCGTCGTCGAAGGTGAGGGCCATCGCGTTCTTAAGGCCGCCGCCCTTGATGCCGCGCTCCACCAGTTCCTCGAATGGCACAATTCTGAAAGTCCTCGAGATGCGTTTCAAGTACTCGCTGAGCATCCCGGGCGACGCGAATTTGCCCGATGAGTTGAACGGCCGCGCCACGTCCTCCGGCAGGACGCCGTGGAAGAACAGGACGGGCATAGTGCGCGTGCTTACCCTCCGCCAGAGCCTGGCGGCCCCCGTCCGGGAGAACGTCTTGATGATTGCGCCCTTCATCGCCTACCCGCCGAATAAGCTCTCGATGAACTTCTCCATCTTGTACCACTTGAGCCTGAATCCCGAGAACGCGAACCCCTTGTAATCAGCTATGACGCGCTCGAGGAACTCCCCGTCAAAATGACACACTCTCCTGCCGCGGCAAAACCACCAGGGGCTCACGTCGAGGCGGCGTATCCACTCGGGGTCCTCGCCCGGCACGTTGCGCCGCAGATGCCGGTCGCTGCTCCTCAAGGTCCAGGCCTTGAAACCCGCGTCCCGCGCCATGTCGACGCAGACGTCATCGTACTTGCCGTTGGGCCAGCACAGGAAGTCCACCGGGTGGCCCAGAAGGTCGGTGAGCTCCTGCCTGGCGAGCGGGATCTCCCCGCGCAGGCGCGTCAGCCGCTGCTCCTCCGCCTCGACCCTGTCGTCCAGCCCGCGCGCATGGAGCGCCTGAGCGCGCTCATCCAGTATCTTCCGCCAGTCCGGGTCCTGGAAGAAGTCGCGGCCCCCCAGCCCGAGCACCAGGTCGCCGAGTTCGGCCTCAACGCGCGGGTCGGGGAAATACCGCCGCGCGATGAGCGACTCCCTGTACTCGTAAACGGGGCTCCCGAAGGGCACGAACTCCGACTGGTCTTCGGCCATGTACATGGGTTTGCGGTCCACGCGGGCGTTCCAGCCCAGCCATGGCAGGGCGAGGCCGGGCCGGTTGTAATCGACTATCCTGCCGGATGCGAAATACCAGGTGTGGGTCTTGCAGTGGCCCTGTATCTCCACGAGCTGCGAGTTGATCATTCGCTCCATCTCGGCCGCCGAGAGAAACCCGCGGCAGTCCAGGTCGCCCTCCGCGGCGCGGCCCTCTGCGACGTCGTCGGTATTGGGCCTGATGCGATCGGTGCGGTCTATGAAGTCGGTTGAGACGAAAACAGTGGCGCGCATGCCGTACTTCTTCAGTATCGGGAAGGCGTACACCCAGTTATCGAGATACCCGTCGTCGAAAGTGATCACGACGGACCTGGGAGGGAGGCGCGTCTTGCCCGCAACATAGGCGTAGGCCTCCGAGAGCGTGACGCTGTTGTAGCCCCTGCGCTTGAGCCTCGCCATCTGGTCTTCGAACACCTCGGGCGGCAGCGACAGATGGCTGAAGTCCCAGGTCTCTATCCTGGGCGCCACAGAATGGTACATGAGAACGGCAACCGGCTCCTTCATTATGTTCTTCCGCTCCTTCCGGGGAGGTTGGAGATGATGTACCTGTGCTTACCGCTCCGGGTGGTCTCGATATCGTCCTTGATCTCGAACTCGACCCTCATCTGGTCGCCGCAAGCCTTGCGCACGCGCTCGATCGCCTGCTTCCGCTGTCTCTCGCCGAACTCGCCGTCCGGCACAATCGCGATCCTGACGCGGTCTATCTCGTCCTGTACCACCTGGAACTTCTCCACGTTCTCCTTGAGCAGATGTCCCCAGAATGTGCCGCCCAGGTAGTTCCCGTTGGGGGCCCGCACCACGTCATAGGCCCTTCCGAGCATCGAGCGGAGGCGCGGGAGTTTGAGCCCGCAATCGCAGGGCTCCCAGTCGAGGTCGCCGTGGTCTTCGATGGCGTACCTTATGAAAGGCATGCCGTAGTCGTCGAGGTCGGTCATGATTATCTCTTTGACATCCTCGCCATCGCCGGTGCGGGCGACGGGCACCGTCTCCAGAAGCACGCGCTCGCAGGCCAGATGAAGACCGTTTCTGTAGCGGCACTCCCTGGCAAGCGCGCCGAACTCGCAGCAGCCGTAATGATTGTAGACGCGCGTTCCGAAAGTCGCTTCGATTAGCTCGCGCTGCCAGTCGTAAAGCGTCTCGCCCGATACCAGGATGAGGCCGGGGGAGAAGCTCCCGAGGCTGGCTTCCCGCATGGTCTGCGAAAGGTGAGCCAGCGCAGAGGGATAGCCCATCATGACGTCGGGCTTGAAGCGGCGGAGCCGCTTAAGGTAAGAGCGAACGCTCGCCTCGTCCATCCGGTAGGCCGAGAAGACGACCGTATTGGTGAGCCAGTTCCTGACCGCCGCCTTGAACCTGGCGGCGCCCGCCACGCGGAACCGCACCCCCCAGAGAAAGGCCCAGCGGTCGCCTATCTCTACGTCTATCCACTCGTTCATACGGACGTTGTTGGCCCGCCTCGCCTCTGAGGAGGCTCGGTCCACATAGAAGAAGAGGTTCTGGCCGGTCGAGCCCCCCGTCTCGTCGTGCGAGAGGTGCGAGCGCGGGTAGCCGTCCGCGATGAGGTCCTCGAGATTCTCCCTTATGTGGCTCTTGCGGAGCACGGGAAAAGCGCGGAGGTCGTCTTCGCTCTTGAAATCCCCGGGCTCGGCCCCGATGTCGGCGAAGACGCGCCTGTAATAGGGGACATTGGCCGCCGCGTGCTCCAAGAGCGGCTTTATCTTGGTCCACTGGTAGGCGCGTATCTGGTCGGGCTCCAGGACCTGGACGCGATGCATCTCGCCGAGGTACCTGAGCACGTCGTCGCGCCTGAAGGCCCGGTAGGCCGGGTAGATGATTTTCCTTAAGAGCAACGGGTTCATTGCTTTGACTCACCCCTTAGTATAACCGGCATTCTATCAGAGCGGGTTTAGCGGCGTCAAGCCGCACCGATAAGCGTGGTTGACACCAGCCGGCCTCCAAAATAGAATAAGTGCCATGTCTCGCCTGCTTGCCAAGGACAGGGTCACGACTTCCGTCGGGGTGGTGCTCTCACTGCTCCTCATCCAGCGCATCGTCTCATTCGCCCGCGGCATCATCTTCGCGCGCGTCCTGGGGACCGAGCAGTACGGCATCTACACGCTGAGCTTCTTCCTGATTCCCATAGTGGTGATCGTCGCGAGCCTCGGGATACCGTCGGCGTTCGGTCGCTTCATACCGCGCTACGAGCAGGCGGGCACGGTAAGGCACTTTCTCCGCAAGACCTACACGCTCACCATCGCCCTCGCCATCGCGGCAGCGGCTGCAATAGCCCTGGCGCCGGGCTTCTTTTCGAACCTGCTCTATGGCGACCCGTCGCACACCAAGGTCATAACGCTCGCGGCCTTCTCGATTCCGCTCATGCTCGTCTTCCGGAACGTGGCGAGCACTTATCTCGGCCTCAGGCTCTTCCGGGCGAGCTCGGTACTGGAGTTCCTGCAGGTCGCGGTCTATGCCGCGCTCGGCACTGCGCTGGTCTTACTGTTCCGCTCGGCGACCTCGGCCCTCTTCGCGTACTCGGTATCGTTCGTGCTGGGGCTCGTGCTCTTCGTCCCCGTGCTGGCGTCCCTCGTCGCCAAGAAAGAGCCCTTCTTCCGGGCGCTCGACGAGCAGAACTTCTATCGGCAGATGCTGAGGTTCTCGATCTGGTTCATGCTGACCCCCATACTGGCGCAGGTCTTCCATTATGTGGACAGGCTGAGCATACAGCGGCTGATGACTTCATCCGACCAGGGCATCTACTCGGCGACCGTGGCCATCGCGCAGATGATCTCGGCCGTCGGCCTCGCCGTGAACAACGTGATCTATCCGCACCTGAGCGCGACCTGGGAGATGAACAGGCGCGAGGAGGCGCTCAGGCATCTCGACCTCGCCATCCGCGTCACGGCCCTTGTGCTCCTGGTGCTGGGCCTCATCGTCGTGCTGCTCGGCGACTACATTATCGGGCTCCTCCTGGGCGACGCCTATGCAGAAGGGGCCCGCGTGCTCCCCTATCTCGTGGTGTTCTATCTTCTCACCATATCGGTCTGGCTCTTCGGCGTCTTCCCGAGCCTCATAGAAAAGACCTATGTGGCCACGATCGGCCTCGTGATAGCGCTTCCCGTGAATGTCGCGCTCAATCTTGCGCTCATACCCGGACATGGCATAGTCGGGGCGGCCGTCGCGACCATGCTCTCTTATCTGGTGATGTGGGTCATCGTGGTGGCCGTCTGCCGGGCCCTGGGCATGAGGGTCTCTGCCAGGACGCTCATATTGAGCCTCGCGCCCTTCGCGCTGCTTCTGCCGGCCTTCTGGTCGGCCCCGGTGGTGCTTGTGGTCGCGGCCCTGGCCCTGGCGACGCCGTTCATCTTCACGGCCGGGGAGAAGGCGCTGGCTAGAGATGAGGTCCTCAGGTTCTTAAGGAGGGTACGGGGCGGCCCGGGCGGGCCTCCGGAGGCGCCCCAGGGGCCGGCAGGCGGACAAACGGTTGATAATGAAGAGCTGGACCGGTAGAATTCAATAGGACTCAATGGGTGCCGGGGTGGCGGAATTGGCAGACGCAGGGGACTTAAAATCCCCCGGGCTGCAAGGCCCATGTCGGTTCGACTCCGACCCTCGGCACCACTCCTCAAGTGACATCTGAGACAGATGCCCTAAGTCCATAGGTTTAATCCATTTTGCTTGACTAATATCCGGGAATACGCTAATATATTGCAGCCGGCGAGAGGTTGAAGTGCGGGGCAGGGAAGCCTGGCTGACCGACTTGCCCGCTTCTTATGCAGGGAGAGTGTCCCCTTTTCCCTAAGACACTCGGAACGCGACTCTTCGAGCCGCCGCCACACGCGCCCGAAATTCGCCACCTGCCCGAGATAGCGTCCGCGCTGGGAGCAGTACCTCCGCCGGCGCTTCATTATCCGTTGACACATCCTCACTTAGCCCATATGCTTCCTGAAGGTCATCAAGCCGAGGAGCCGATAAGGTGCATCTCTTACTTGCCCTCTTAATGCTCGCGGCCGCGCCGGGCGGCAGGCCCGAGTTCTACCCCATGCCGCTGACCCAGGTCGAGGCCGAGGCTCTGGTGGACTCGCTGGGGCGCGATTACATCGAGATGAAGGCCGCCCTTCAGCCGCACTGGGCCACGGCCATGGGAATACCCGGATATGACGGCGACCTCGCCCGCTACACCCAGCAGGGGGTGAGCAGGCGGCTCCGCAAGGTCTTCGGCATCAAGCGCGATCTGGGCTCCTTCTTCGCCGACAGCCTGTCGATTACCGGCTGGGTGGATCATCAACTCCTGCTTTCAGAGATCGAGACCTTCGAATACTGGTTTGCGGGCCAGGTCAACTGGCGCCGCTCGCCGCTCCCATATACCGACGCCATAATCGAAGGCGTCGTGAGCCTCATGCTCAAGGGCGAGCGGGACTCGCTATCGGAGCATCTCGCCTCGCGCCTCAGGGCCATTCCCGAAGTTGCAGCCGATGCGCGGGTGAACATAACCGACCCGGTCAGGCTTCACTGCGATGTCGGGACCGCAGACCTCCGGGCCTTCCTCCCTTTTCTGGATATGGAATCTCTCGGTGCAGACCCCGCCATCGACATGAGTATCGTGACGGCGGAGATAGTTGACGCCGCCCGGCGTTCACTCGAAGGTCTCGCGGCTTACATTGACTCGCTGGCCGCGCGTGCTTCACCGGACTCCGCCCTGGGCGCCGAGGAATACAGCTGGTACCTGAAGACGGCCTACATGCTGGAAGAGCCGCTGGACAATCTGGTGGCCGAGGCCCGGCGGACACTGGACCAGGCGAAATCCAGGCTGCCCGCGATGCCCGGTGAGGAGCGCCGCTCTCCGGTCTTCCCGGAGGTTTTACCGGACCGCGGTCCCGCTGCCCGGAAGGAGCCCCTGGCCGGGTATGAAGCCGCCATGACGTCGGCTCTCAAACTGATTGAGATACTCGATCTCTTGAAGCTCAGACCGGCGGATGTTCTCATAGAGGTGAGGGCCTGCCCGGCCCTCATGCCGGTTTTCGAGGGCGCCCTATACAGGGGGCCGAATCCGGCGGGCGACGTCCCGGTCGGAACGGTCTGGCTTTCATTCTCCGCGGCCGCGGGCGGGTCGGAGCGCGAGATGATAACTCCCCGGTGGGCGGAGCCGCTCCGTTCGTACTATCCCGCCTCTCATCCCGCCGAGGTGCGGCTCGCCGAGAACCCGTCGACCATCCGCCGCTGTATCCGATGCGATATGGGCAGGCACGGTTGGGACCTTTACTTCAGCGGAGCCGTAGCAAAACCAACACCGGTGGACGGCGACGAGCAGAGGGCCAGGTGGGCCGACCTCGCCTATTACGCCGCTTCCGCAATAGCCGAGATCAAGATCCATACGGGCGAGATGACGCTCGATGAGGCCGCGGATTTCATCGCCGCCGAGACGGGCAGGTCGCGCGACCTCGCGCTCGAGGACGCCCGGCGATATGCGGTAGCGCCCGGAAGCGGGATTGGTTATCTTATCGGCAGAAGGGAGATCATGAGGCTTAAGGAAAGATATGAGAGAGCCAAGAGGAACTCCTTTGACCTCAAGGAATTTCATGATACATTGCTTTCTTGTGGCTATCTGCCGCCTTATTTGCTATCGATTGAAGTGATGTCAAAGGGCATGGGAAGGGATTAGGGATGCTTGGACGCTCGTCCGCGCTCACGCAAAGGGAGGAGGACATGCTTAGGAAAGCGGCATGTTTTACACTACTGACGCTCGCAATAATCGCAGCGCTTGCTGCTGACTCTAACGCCACCAAGCTCGCAGGCGAGTTCCTGCAGACCGGGATCGGCGCCAGGGCGCTCGGCATGGGAAGCGCATACGTCTCGGTGGCGGACGACGCCAGCGGGACCTACTGGAACCCGGCGGGCCTGGTGGATCTGACCGACCGGGAGCTCCTGCTTCAGCACTCGCGGCGCTTCGGCAACCTGGTGAGCTATAACGCCGGCGTCTTCGCGGCGCCGCTTTCGAGAGAAGCCGGGAAGGAGTCGGCGGGCGGCGTCAGCATGGTCTGGCTCCGCGTAAGCGATATCGCCTTCACCTCGCACCTTAACGAGCCGGGTGTGGACTTCATAGACGAGGACGAGGACGGCTACTGGGACCCGGGCGAGAAACGTATCTGGGACCCGACGCGCGTCCGCTGGGAAAGCGACAACGAAGTCGCGGGCTGGCTCTCCTACGGCCGCCGCGTCAGCCCCACGATAGCGCTCGGCATCAACGGCAAGGTCATCTGGAAAGAGATCGGCGACATCTCGGCCACGGGCTTCGGCCTCGACCTCTCGATGATCCAGGTTCTCAAGGAAAACTGGCGCTGGGGTTTCAATCTCCAGGACGCGACCACCACGCCGCTCTACTGGAGCGGCTGGTATGATACGGCCGATTCCGCAGGGGTTCCCTACCGGCGCAAGGTCGACACCAAGGAGACCATCTACCCGACTTTCAAGGTGGGAACGTCTTACACAATCATCTCCGAGTCAATAGCGGGCCAGGTGCTCCTGGCCATGGATATCGATTTCAGGTTTGAGGGACTGGACAGCAACGAAGCGGACTTCGCCCTGGGCGGTACGGTGAGCGGCGACGTCATGCTGGGCGGCCGCTACCGGTACAAGGACATCCTGCGCGTGAGCGCCGGGATGAACAAGCAGCAGCCGACCGCGGGCATGGGCGTTACTATCGGCAGCGTCGACTTCGACTATGCGTTCTGGCCCAACGAATCGCTCGACAGCACTCACCGCATTTCCTTGACAGTCAGTTTCTAGGTTTTGCCCACAGAAGCTGAAGCGAAGGGGTAAACCCGTGTTAGGACCCATTGTTGGCGGTAAGAAAAGAGACGGGGAGACTTCCTTTAAGGTGCTGAGGCCATATGACGGAACGGTCTTTGAAGAGATAGGTTCGGCGGGCCCCGCGCTCATAGAGGAGGCCTTCGCTCTCTCGGAAAAAGCGAAGGGCGGCCTCATCAAGGCGATGACGCGCAAGGAGCGGGCCGGCGTCCTCTCGAAGGTCTCGGCGCAGCTTGCGGCCGACCGCGAGCACATCGCCGCCATCCTCGTAAACGAAGCCGGTAAGACCATCAGGGAAGCCCGCACCGAGGTCGACCGCGCCGCGGGCACCTTCAGGTTCGCTGCCGAAGAGGCCGGGCGCCTGGGAGGTGAAGTCGTCCCCTTCGACGCCGCCGCGAACGGCGCAGGCCGGCAGGGCTTCAGCATGAAAATCCCCATCGGCACCGTTATCGCCATCACGCCGTTCAACTTCCCCTTGAACCTCGCGGCCCATAAGATCGCCCCCGCCATGGCGGCCGGAAACCCCTTCATCTTGAAACCCGCAAGCCAGACGCCGGTCTCGGGCATCGAGCTCGTGCGCATCATCTTAGAGAGCGGCTGGCCGGCGGAGGGAGCGCATGTGTTGCCCGGGCGGGGCGGAGAAATAGGCGACGCGCTGGTGAGCGATGCGCGCGGCGCCATGGTCACCTTCACCGGTAGCGCGGCGGTCGGCAAGCGCATCGCATCGCTCGCCGGCTACAAGCGCATAGCCATGGAACTGGGCTCCAACTCGGCGGTGGTCGTCACCGGCACGGCCGACCTCGACTTCGCGGCCGAGCGCATAGTGCGCGGCGGCTTCGCGCTCGCCGGCCAGGTCTGCATATCCGTGCAGCGGGTGATAGCCCACAGGGACATCTTCGATGACCTCGTCTCGCGCTGCCTTGCGATCACTTCGGGCATGAGGACAGGCGACCCCATGGACGAGGCGACCGACATGGGGCCCATGATAGATGAGAAGGCCGCCGCTGGATTCCACGAGTGGGTCCGGGAAGCGGCCCGGCTGGGCGCGGAGATCGTCACGGGCGGCGGGCTCGAGGGCACGCTCCACGAGCCCACGCTCATCACCGGCGTCCCGCGCGAGGCGGCGCTCTGGCGGGAAGAGGCTTTCGGCCCGGTGATCGTCATCAATTCATACGGGACCTTCGAAGAAGCGGTTGAAGCCGTGAACGACTCCAGGTATGGTCTGCAGGGAGGGATCTTCACGGCCAGGTTGGACGAGGCCTTCGAGGCCATAAACCGGTTCGAAGTGGGCGGCGTCATCGTAAACGACGTCCCCACGTTCAGGGTGGACCAGATGCCCTATGGCGGCGTCAAGGACAGCGGCATCGGCCGGGAAGGGCTCAAGTACGCGATAGAGGAGATGACCCAAGAGAAACTCATTTGTTTTAACTTCTGGAGACCGTAACGCCCGGAGGGGACATGGATCCATTAAGCAAGCTCAGGGATGCAGTTTTGAACGGAGAGTACACCAGGTCCGGTCCGCTCACCGAAGAGGCCCTCAAGGCCGGGGTGAGACCCGGGTCGATCCTCAATAACGGGCTCATCGCCGCCATGGACAGGGTCGGAGTGCTCTTCAAGGAGGGTGAAATATACGTGCCCGAGGTGCTGCTGGCGGCCAAGGCCATGCAGGCGGGCATGTCCCTTCTCAAGCCCGAGCTCATTAAGACGGGCATCGAGTCGCGCGGCAAGGTCGTGGTCGGCTCGGTCCGCGGCGACCTCCACGACATCGGCAAGAACCTGGTCGCCATGATGCTCGAGGGGGCGGGTTTCGAGATCATCGACCTGGGAAACGACGTTCCGGCGGAGGAGTTCGTGGACGCGGCGGAGAAGAACGGGGCGCAGGTCATAGGCATGTCGGCGCTGCTTACGACCACGATGCACGTTATGAAAGAGACCGTGGACCTTCTCAAAGCGAAGAAACTCGACGGCAAGGTCAAGACCATGATCGGCGGCGCGCCCGTCACGCTGTCCTTCGCAAATGAAATCGGGGTGGACGGCTACGGCGATGACGCGGCGACGGCCGTCGACATAGCCAAGAGATTCACCGGAAACTAGCGGGGACGGGGCGATGAACATAGTGGACCTCGCGGGGACCAGGGTCGTGCTGGGAGACGGGGCGATGGGCACCATGCTCCAGACCCACGGGCTCGAGTTCGGGGAGTGTCCCGAGCGCTTCAACCTCGAACGCCCCGAAATCCTCCGCATGATTCACCGGGCCTACGCCGACGCCGGCTCCGAGTTCGTCACCACCAACACTTTCGGCGCGAACCGCATCGGGCTTGCGAGGTACGGGCTCGAGGGCAGGATCGGCGAAATAGTGAGCCGGGCGGTCGCGAGCGCGAGAGAGGCCGTGGGCGATAGCGTTCTCGTCGCCGCTTCGATAGGCCCCACCGGCGCGCTGCTCGAGCCCTACGGCGACGTGGCGCCCGAGTGCGTGAAAGAGGCCTTCCGTGAGGTCGCGGAGCATCTTGAACGCGAGGATATCGATTTCTTCATAGTCGAGACCATGACCGATGTGAACGAGGCCCTGCTCGCTATAGAAGGCATCAAGGCCGTCTCGGATCGGCCCATAGTCGCCACCATGTCGTTTCAGACAACGCCCAAGGGCATGCGGACGGTGATGGGCCACCAGCCGGCCGACTGCGCGGCGCGGCTCCGCGACGCGGGGGCGGCCATCGTGGGCACCAACTGCTGTAAAGGGGTGGAGGAGGCCCGCTGGATAATCGAGGAGATGGGCGGCGTGGGAGTCCCCCTGATAGCCCAGCCCAACGCCGGTATCCCCGTTATAGAAGAGGGCAAGGCCGTCTATAACCAGACGCCTGCGCGCATGGCGGCCGAGATACCGGAGCTTCTCAACGCCGGTGTCAGCATCATAGGCGGCTGCTGCGGCACCACGCCCGACCACATCAGCGCCATAAGGGACGGGGTCAGGTCTTAAAATGCACAACCGGGCCTCGCACCCCGCCTGAGATCGGGTACCGGACTCCGCCCGCGTGCCCGAATACTGCCGGGCCGCCCGCATAGGATAGCCAGCTCGACAAGCCCTACTTGAATTGTGCCTGCCCGGACGGTTAACATGTAGAGGAACCCTGCAGGGGAGAGGGCAGACTATGAAAGCCTATCTTGGAATCGACGTCGGCGCCGTGAGCACCAACTTCGCGCTTCTCGATGAAGACCTCCAGGTGATCTTCGTCTCCTACTTGAGGACCGCGGGCGATCCCATCTCGTCGGTCGCAAGAATCATGGACGGCGCGCATGACAGGATAGCCCGGTACGAGGTCGGCGGCGCGGCCGCCACAGGAAGCGGGAGGCACCTGGCCGCGGCGCTTGTCGGGGCCGACATGGTCAAGAACGAGATCACGGCGCATGCCGCCGGCGCGCTTCACTTCTGCCCGGGGACCCGCACGGTCATAGAGGTGGGGGGCCAGGACTCCAAGATAATAATCATAGACCATCGCACCGTGGTGGACTTCGCCATGAACAACGTCTGCGCCGCCGGGACGGGGAGCTTCCTGGATCACCAGGCGGCCCGCATGAACCTTTCCATAGACGAGTTTTCCGAGATGGCCGCGGCCGCCCGGGAGAGCGTCCACATCCCGGGACGGTGCACGGTCTTCGCCGAGACCGACATCATCCAGAAGCAGCAGATGGGCGCGAGCCGCGAATCTATCGCGCGGGGCCTCTGCGAGTCGCTGGTGCGCAACTACCTGGCCAGCGTTGCTTCGGGCAGGCGCATCCGCCCGCCGGTCGTCTTCCAGGGCGGTGTGGCGTCGAACGAAGCCGTGAGGCGCGCGTTCGAGAGGGAACTTGGAACTCCGGTGGAAGTCCCGCCATATCACAATGTAATGGGAGCCATAGGCGCCGCGCTGCTCGTCCGGGCGGAGCTCGGGCCCGAATACGTATCCTCTTTCAGGAACGATCCCATCGACGCGGCCGCTCTCACGACGCGGGTCTTCGAATGCGGCGAGTGCCCTAACTCCTGCGACATACTCGAGATCTCCGACGGCGACGTCCTGTTCTCGAGGTGGGGAAGCAGGTGCGGGAGGTGGGACCTGGAAGGATGAAGTCCGCCGCTTATTCCACCATCGGGTGCAAGCTCAACCAGTTCGAGACCGAGCAGATCAGGGAAGCCGTGGAGGCTGCCGGCTACGCTTCGGCCGCGCGCGGGGCGGCCGCAGACATCTACGTCATCAACACCTGCACCGTGACTCACAAGAGCGACTATCGCTCGCGCCAGGCCGTTCGCCGCGCCATAAAGGCCAACCCCGAAGCCCTCATTGTCGTGACCGGCTGCTACGCCCAGCGCCACCCCGAGGAGATCGCCGCCATACCGGGCGTGGATATGGTGGTGGGAAACGCAGGCAAAGCTTTGATAGCGGGCCTGGTGGGGAGATCCAAGACGGGACGCCCCGTGATCGACGTGACCGAGCCCGGGGCCGCGGACGACCTCAGGCTAGGAAGACATCTCAGACACTTTGGCTCCTACACGCGCGCGTTCGTGAAGATACAGGACGGCTGCAATAACAGATGCACCTACTGCGCCGTTCCCTCGGCGAGGGGCCCGAGCAGAAGCAAACCGGCGGGCACCGTTCGCGGCGAGATCGAGCTACTGGCAGGACAGGGCTACAGGGAAGTCGTGCTGACGGGTGTTCACCTCGGCCAGTACGGCAAGGACCTCGAGCCCGCTACCAGCCTCGTCAGACTTCTTGAGAGCCTCACCGGTGTGGCGGGCTTAGAACGCGTGAGGCTGAGCTCGGTCGAGCCCAATGACTTCACGCATGACCTCATAGACCTGATGGCCGACCCCGCCATGAATATCTGTCCGCATGTGCACGTGCCGCTTCAGAGCGGGGACGACCGCATTCTGGAGGCGATGGGCCGCCGCTACACGCGCGACTTCTATGCCAGCCTCGTCGAAATGATTGCGGACCGGGTCCCGGACTGCGGCATCGGCCTCGACGTCATGGTGGGTTTCCCCGGGGAAGACGAAAGGGCCTTCCGGAACTCCTACGATCTCATAGCGGCGCTCCCCGTGACTTATCTTCACTGCTTCTCTTTCTCGCGGCGCCCGGGCACGGTGGCCTGTGACCTCGAGCCTGCTGTTGCGCCGGAGGAGAAGAAGGAGCGGAGCAGGGTGCTTCGCGACCTGGGAAAGCGAAAGAACGAGGCGTTCCTCGCGTCGCTCGTGGGCAGGCGCCTGGAGGCCCTGGTGCTTTCCACCCGGAAGCGGGAGCTTCCCACGGCCCTCAGCGGCAATTATGTCAGGTGCCTCATAGAGGGGCCCGTGAACCCCAACGACCTTGTAAGTATCGTGGTTACAGGTGTATCTGGAGATGTCGTTTTGGGCCTGCCAGGCTAGCCTCAAGCCGGCAGACTTTTGTTTACTGGCAACATCAATTCTGCTATAATGCCCGCGTTCGCACTCGGCGAACTGCTGTAGAGCTCATCAAGGGGGCAAAGAATGAGATCGACTTACCGTGGTATAATTACGTCCTGTCTGCTTCTGGTGCTTCTTACTGCTGCTTCGGCCTTCGCCGCGAGGACCCCGACTCAGCCGGCCTCTCCACCGGCACTCCGCGAGAGCGGGGCGGTCGACGGTCCACCTGCGATCTTTCAGATGGGGGATACCACCTGGGTCCAGGTCCATTCCGGTGAGGATTACTGCCCCGGCGACCCGGATGGGGGCCACGGAGGCGAAGCCACGGGCGGGCCCGACGGCTCGGAGACGTGGTGTCTGGAAGGAGGGGGCGGCGCGGGTGACTCCTGCGGCTCACTTCCGCCCTACGACACAAAGTGCCTCTGGCATGAAGACAGGCGCGCCAAGTCCTCCGACCTCGACATCAACTACTGGCATGTGGACCAGTACCGCGCCGACCAGTCATCACCCTACACGGGCACGTTCTCGCTGTGGTGCGGCTCGGGAAGCGTCTGGGACGGCGAAGACATCGAGTGCGGCACCTGGTACAGCCCCCCGGGCTACGGCAATGACTGGAACTGCATCGCCGAGGTCACGCTGCCGGCGCTCTTCTCCTATGCCCAGGGATGCACGCTGCAGTTCGACGTCCTCTATGACGTCGAGTGCAACTGCGACTTCCTCTACTGCGAGTACTATAACGGCGAGACCTGGGAGAGGCTTGCCGACTTCACATCGACGAGCAACAGCATAGCGGGGTATTGCGGAACGTCCCCTGCTCCTACCACCGACTACTTCGGAAACACCGACGACCACGACAACCCCCGGTGGCAGCCGAGGACGGTAGCCGGCTCGCCGGCCTTCTCAGAGTTTATTCCCGGCGCGGAGCTGGGGGATTCCCCCGGCTTCACCTGGGCCCAGGTGACGACCGGCGATGCCCCCCCGATGCTTATCGACCACGACATGGCGTACGATTCGGCGAGAGGCGTGGCCGTTATTTTCGGGGGCGGCGAGGACGACCAGTCCTACGAATCCAGAACCTACGAGTGGGAGGACACGACCTGGACAAGAATATATCCCGCCACCAGCCCTTCCGCGCGTCGCGGCCACCAGCTCGTCTACTTCCCCGACAGCAGCCATACTGTGCTCTTCGGCGGCTACGACGGCCACAACTACTTCAGGGATACCTGGGTATGGGACGGCACGGACTGGGAGCAGAAGTCCCCGGCCACCCGGCCGCCGCGGCGCTGGGGCCACGGCATGACCTATGACGCCGCCCGGAACGTCATCGTGATGTTCGGAGGCGAGGACGATACGGGGTATCTCGGCGACACCTGGGAGTGGGACGGCACGAACTGGACCGAGATTACAACGGTTGACTCGCCCGACGCCCGGGTCATCCGGGGGGCGAACGGGCTGGCTTACGATCCCGTGCGCGGCGTCACGGTGCTCTTTGGCGGCGAAACCGCGGTACGGAAGGAAAGAGACACCTGGGAGTACAATGGTGTCCACTGGACCGAAGTGCTCTCCAGCGGCCCGATGCAGCGCAGGTACCGGCACGGTCTGGCCTATCATCCCGACCTCGGCGGAGTGGTCATGTACGGGGGCGAGGGCGAATTCGGCGCGCTCTATGACACGTGGCTCTGGAACGGAACCACGTGGACTGAGCTTCACCCGGCGCAGTCGACCGGGAACCCCATCTCGCATGCCATGATATATGACTACTCTACCGGAATCCTCGTCCTGCAGGGCGGAGGTCACGACGGCAGCCACGGGCGCTGGCCGACCTACGAACTGAGAATGGGAGAGCCCCTCCGCCTGAGGTGGCGGTTTGTCTCGGATGAGACCTGGAGCGACGCCGACTTTCTCAATACCGACGGCGGCGCCTGGATCGATAATGTACGCGTCGATAATGCCAGCCAGGTCTTCACCGAAGACTTCGAAGTGTACCCGCTGGACCCGGATGTCTGGAGCTTCCCCGAACCCGAAGGCGTCATGGACGCCTGGTACATGGTGCACGACCCGGACCCGCTGTATGAGGGTGGAGACGGCGACTACCCATCGAGCTGCGCGACGGACTCCTCGGTCGTCTACCGGGCGCGGCCCGAGGCGGGCTTCCCCATGGACGCGGCCTGGCGAAACGGGTGGTACACTGCCCTCACGACTCCGGCCATCGCAATCCAGAACACGGGCTGCGCCGTTCAGTACGACAGGTATTTCTGCGCGTGGGAGATTACATGCGACCGTATGAACACCGAAGTCAGATTCCATGACGCCGCGAGAGGAACCTGGTGTCCGTGGATAGAAATAAATGGCTGCGTGCTCGTGGGCGGCTGCTCCGTCTGGGAACTCGATGTCGCCGAGGACGTTTCAACCTTCTACGGCGCCGGCAATGACTCCATGCAGTTTGCCTGGACCTTCGTGGACCAGTCACGGGAGTGGGACTTCTGCCGCGGCAAGCACGCCCACAGCGATTTCCACATAGACAATATATCGGTAGGCTTCTTCGACGGGTACGCCACGCAGTTCAGCGCGCGCCCGGCTGACCTCTTGCATGACACTTTCCAGACGGGAATCTGCGGCCATAATTCGTACTTCGATGAATACAATCCGGACACCCTGACATATTACTCGGGCGGGACGCCCCTCCCATGGCGCCAGCAGTTCGTCTTCGACGCATTCGAGCGCGACGGGGTCGCGACGGTCGAGGCCATTGGGTCCATAAACGATGGCGGTGCCTGGGTGAGCGTGCCTGCGACGCTGGCCGAAGCACGGGACCCGGGGAACCCCGACCTCGGCGGAACCTATTGCGCGACTTTCTGCCCGGGAGACTTCGGGCTGGGAGCCTGGGACGAGAGCACGGACCTCTGGTACTACGCCAGGGTCACTGACGACCTGGCGCAGGTCGAGTACTTCCCGGCTACAGCAGACCCCGGGCATCCGGGTCACACAGGGACGTCCGCGGACTACTTCTCGTTCTCGGTGCTGCCCCTCTATCCGCCCGGTTATGAGGCGCCCAGACTCCTTCTGGTGGACGGCTACTCCCCGGACGTCCATGACGTATCACCGTGTCTCGGCACGGGCGCGCTCCCGGTTCTGCTCGCCCACCTCTACGGCCAGGCGCTAGAGGACGCGGGCTACACCTATGACCTCTACGAAGTCTATGGCGCGGGCGGTAGCGTCCATATCCACCCGACGGACTACTCCGATTATGACGCCATCGTGTGGTTCACGGGCATCGGATTCAACTGGTATGATTGCCTGTTCGACAAACCGGCACAGGAAGGCATTAGGGACTATCTCGGCGCGGGCGGCAAGGCCATAATCTGCGGCGATGCCGTCTCCTGGGCCATGGGGCCGTATGGCGAGAACGGAAACGGCTGCGACTCGCTGGGCGGCGAGTTCCTTTCGGGCGTGCTGGGGGCCGATTTCCTGGAGGTGATGGCCGAGCCCGTCGACAGGCCCATGCTCATCTTCGCGCCCGAAGAGAGCGTAAGCGTCTTCGGCATGAATACGGCTGTCAATGTCGACACGCTGCGTCTATATCGCGAATGCCCGGACTTCAGGCCCATGAGCTGGATTAGGACCGAGGCGGCTCCGCCAGCCGGCTACACGGCGGCGAGACTCCTCCGCGTTGCAAACCCCGACGTCGCCGAAGCCGACGCCGCTGTATACGTGGAGTACCAGGGTGCCGGCCAGTGTGTCTTCTGTAACTTCGATCTCACCGGCACCGGCTACTGCGATGCGGGCGCCTTCGCGGGAGCCTGGGAGGATGGCCGCATCGACCTCCTGAGAACGGTGCTCGAGGACATCTTCGGCTTGCCCGCGGATGACTCGGGCGTGGGAGGGAGGCCTCGCCGGCCGGACGTGCCCGTGCTGGAGTGGGCGCTGCACCAGAACATGCCGAACCCGGCCAGGGGGCATACAGAGATCAGGTATGACGTGGCGAGCGCCGCGGACGTCCGCATCAGCGTCTACAGCGCGACGGGGAGGCTCGTCAGGACGCTGGTGAGCGGACGGGCCGAGCCGGGGACGTACTCGGTGGCCTGGGACGGCAGGAACTCCGGAGGCCAGAGCGTGGCGGGCGGCATCTACTTCTACAAGATAGAGGCGGGCGGTTTCGCGGCCACCAGGAAGATGCTGCTGGTCCGGTAGAGGGCGTGCAGAGTCGCCGGGGAAGGCGCTGAAGAAGCTCTCTGAATTTTCCCGTATTTTACCCCTTGACAGATCCGCTTTTTAATGTTAAAAACTTAACAGGTTAAATAATTAACAATGCTGAAGAGGAGAAGCCATGGGAAAGAAGCCCGACATCACCGATCTTACCAAGCGCGAACGCGAGATAATGGAAATCGTCTATCGCCTCGGCGAGGCCAGCGCCGTCGAGGTCATGGAGGGCCTGCCGGACCGGCCGGCCAACGCCACGGTGAGGACCATGCTCCACGTCCTGGAGGACAAGGGCTACCTCCGGCACGAGCGCGAGAAGGGGAGGTTCATCTACTCTCCCACGATCCCGCTTGCCAGCGCCCGCCGGAATGCCCTCGAGCATGTCATCGAGACTTTCTTTAAGGGGGCGGAGGCGAGCGCCGTTATCTCCATCCTCAAGAAGTCCGACGCCAACCTTTCGGATGACGATATCGCCAATATCCTCAAACTCATCGACAAGTCCCGTAAGGAGGGTCGATAGTCATGGATACCCTGTCAGGCGCTGTATCGAGTATTGAGTGGCTTGAAGTAGCACGCATGTTCATCGACCTTCTGATAAAGGGGGCGCTGCTCTGCGGCCTGGGAGCGGGCGTGACGCTTCTCATGCGCCGCTCGCCCGCGCACGCGCGCAAGTCGGTGTGGGTGGCGGTTCTCGTCTGTCTCCTGCTGCTTCCGGTGACGTCGCTCATCGTCCCGTCCTTCAACGTCCCCATACTGCCTCCTCTGGGGGGCCAGACAATCGTCGCGGGAGACATTCCCGAGCCCGCGCCCGCACGGGCCGCATCGCCGGCGCCGGCCCCACTGCCGGCCGCCGCTTCGAAGGGATGGAGCGCCGCGGACCTTGTAGGAGGCGCACGGGCGATCGGCATAGGCTGGATAGGGCTCATCTGGCTTACGGGCGCCGCGGTCTACTTCGCCTGGTTCGGCATCTCCAGACATCTCTTAAAGCGCCTCGTGGCGAGGGCCGTGCCCCTTGATGCTTCCTGGGAAAGCCTCCTTAAGAAGCTCTCGTACGACCTTGGCATGAGGCGCCCGGTAAACCTGCTGAGATCGCCGGCGGTCAACGCGGCCATCACGGCTGGAGTCATAAGACCCGTTATCATCCTTCCCGATGCCGCGGAAGGGTGGTCGGCGGAGCGGAAGCGCCTTGTTCTTTCGCATGAATTGGCCCATGTGAAGCGCTGGGACTCGCTTATCGAGATACTGGGATTTGCCGCCACAGCGCTTCACTGGTTCAACCCGCTGGTATGGGTAGCGCTTAACCGCCTCCGGATCGAGAGAGAAAGGGACTGCGACAATGCCGTCCTCAATTCGGGGGCCAAACCGTCGGCCTACGCCTCGCTTCTCATGGAGATAGCGGCCGACATGCAGAGGAGGAACAGACCCATGTGGCAGCTGGCTACCATATCCGAAGGATCGAACCTCAAAGACAGGCTGCTCTGCATCCTCGACCCCAAGGTCGACCGCCGGCCCGGGGGGCGCGCGTCAGTCTTCGCAATGGGCGTCCTCATCGTCGCCTTCACCATCCCGCTCTCGGGCACACACATCTGGAAAAGAGCCGTGGTGGAGATAGCCGGTGTGCAGATAGCCGGGGGCGACGCCCAGGAGGAGAAGTCCAAGAAGGAAGAGCAGGCCGAGAAGACTGAAGCCTCCAAGGATGCCAAGAAGAAAGAGCAGGCCTTGAAAGAGGACGAGATCAAGAAGCTCAAGAAGGCACAGGCAGGTTCCAAGCAAGAAAAGCCCATGAACCTGAGAGCGAAACTGGAAAGTAATGTGATCGACGACAGCAGCAGGGGAATATCTGCTGCCCGGGTGATTGGGCTTTCGGCATATGATGGCGGTCCGGACGCGGCGGCCAGGAGTTATGCGAAGGTCAAGGCCGCCGGTGACGAGTACTACTTCGATGAGAAGGAATTCAACCAGATAGGATACATCCTCCTGGGGGCCGGCAAACCCGAAGAGGCCGCCACGGTCTTCCAGCTCAATGTTGAGATGTTCCCCGGCTCCTGGAACGTCTATGACAGCCTGGGAGAGGCATATCTGAAGCTGGGAGAAACCTCGAAAGCCAGGGACCTCTATGTGAAATCGCTGGAGCTCAACCCGGAGAACGAAAACGGCAGGAAGATGCTCGCCATGATCGAGAAGAAATCCGGCAAGTAGCCCCCATTGAAACAGGCTCCTTCAGGGGGCCGGGGTCAGGAAGCCGCAAGGTGCTCAACAGGGGAGCCCCTTGCGGCGCCGGCCGGTTCAGAAAACCGTGGCACGCCACCAAAATGTCGGCCTGACCCGGCCCCATTGTTCATCAAATGTCCAATTCACCCGCATTAATGTCTTGCCTTAGATATCCGATGTCTGCTACAATTGCCGTACTTAGCTATATATAGTGCGCCTTTGGAAGGCGTTTACGACTGCAGAGCTGCTGACACTTTTCACGTTTTAAGGACCGGCGAACAGACTCACGAGGGCGGGTGTGTGCCGCTCAAGAAAGGGGGAAAACGGAGAGTGATTCTGTTTGCCCGTGATTGCCGGAATCTCAAGCAAGGACAAGGAGGAAACCAAATGCGCAAAGCGATCGCGATTTTCTGTCTGATACTTCTGGTTGCCGTCAGCCTGGCTGCCGCCAAGACCCCTCCCAAGGTGTGGGAACTCAGCGCCACAAAGAGCGGTCCGGATATTCCCCTCGTAGGCTACTATGAGAGCTTCGAGGGTGCGTTTCCGCCCGCCGGCTGGACCCAGGTTATAACCGTTGCGACCAACACCTGGATGCGAGATGTGGACGGCCTCTATCCCGACCCTTATGAGGGGGCGGTGGCCGCTTATATCGCGTGGCAGGACGTAGAGCAGCAGTATGAAGTGCTCAAGTTCGAATACAAGATAGGACCGGGTGAGGACCATCTCAACTTCGCCAGCATGGGCAGCATTTACTGGGCCCCGTACGCCACGCTTACCGTTGAGATAGACGGCGTGGAGGTCTGGAACTTCGGGACCGCGGCCACGGAGACCTTCGTCTACGAGATGTTCGATATCGATCTCAGCGCCTATGACGGCATGACGGTCGAGATCGCGTTCATCTACAGCGGTATGGACGGCGCGGACCACTATCTGGATGCCGTGGGGATCAACGAGGGCTACACGCCCCCGCCTCCGCCTCCCAATGACCTGTGCGCCGGCGCGATCGGCATACCCTACGGCGCGTTCGACATAAGCGCCACGCTCGACTATGCCAATAACGACTACGACCCTCTCTCGGGCGGCTGTACGGGCTTTTCCGCGACCGGGCCCGATGTCGTGTATTGCGTCGACCTCATCCAGGGCGATCTCTTCGAAGTGACCATGACTACGGGCGGTCTCTTCGATGACTCCATTTACCTCATCACCGACTGTGATGACCCTGCCGGCAGCTGCGTCGCCGGCGATGACCAGTACCCGGACGGCTCGGGATTCGTTTACACTGCCGCGGCTACCGGGAAGTACTATCTCATCGTCGACGCCTATTCAGGAGGCGGTGATTTCACCATCAGCGGCTTTAACGGCGGCGGCCCATCCGGTGTGGAGCAGAGCACCTGGGGTGGCGTCAAGGCGCTTTACAGGTAGCAAAAACGTATCTGCACCGCTTGTTGCGGGCGGGGGACTCAGATCTCCCGCCCGTTTTCTTTTTGAAATCCGTGCCGTCTCTATTACTATCATACATGCCGTATGGAGCATCGAGGGAGGCAGGCGGTGGAGCAGGAGACCAGGCGCTTCTACATTGAGACTCTGGGTTGCCAGATGAATATCTACGACTCGGAGATCATTGCGGCCATGCTCCTGGCCGAAGGCTACACCCAGGCCGGGAGCGCGGCCGAGGCCGACCTCATTCTGCTCAACACCTGCAGCGTCCGGGACCGGGCCGAGCGCAAGGCGCGCTCCATGGCCGCCCAGTTCGCCTCGCTCCGCAGGGAAAGGCCCGGCCTCATTATCGGCGTCATAGGTTGCATGGCGCAGCGCCTGGGGGAGAAGCTGACCGAGGGCGGCGACGTCGACCTCGTGGTCGGCACGGACTGCTACGACTACTTCACCGACCTCTTGAGACGGGTCGAGATCAGGGGCGGGCCGGTGGTCGAGACCTCGTGCAATTTCGTCTCCAACTACACGCTGAAACCCGAGACCTACTCGTCCATGAAGGCTTTCGTCAGTGTAATGAGAGGCTGCAATAACTTCTGCTCCTACTGCATAGTCCCCTACGTTCGGGGCAGGGAGCGCAGCAAGGGCCACACGGCCATCCTTGCCGAGATAAACAACCTCGCCGGCATGGGTGTCAGGGAAGTGACGCTACTCGGCCAGAACGTCAACTCTTACGAGGACGGGAACGTGGATTTCGCGGGGCTGCTGGCCATGGTAAACGAGAT
>CAZSBE010000020.1:29539-36965 GCA_964604955.1 uncultured bacterium | reverse complement strand
CCGGCATTTCACCTACGGCCTCTTCGAGGGCGGCAATCTCGAGCTCAAGCACTGACCCCCACTACTGCCGAGGTCCAATTGTGCATTTCAAGACCTGACCCCAGTTACTTGGATTGTTCGGGGGTCGGAAAGATGAGGCCCGAATTGAACGCAAGGGACATGCGGTGGGTGCTCCCCAGCGCCTCGGAGTAATCGACATAGGCATAGTCGATCATGATGTTCCTGTACTTGATGCCGGCGCCGAAAGAGATATCGCCGACCTTCTCGTTGAGGCGGCTGCCGGCCCTCAGGGCCACGATGTCGGCGATGCCGATCTCAAGACCCACCAGCGGCGTGCCATCCTGGTACCGCGTCCGGCGGTAATCAAGCGAGGCCATCGCGCTGACCTCATCGGGAAGCCATGAGGGCGAGTAGGAAACTCCGCCCTGGAACGTGTAAGGCAGATCATCCGACCCGTCGGTGAACGAGATCGAGGGGCCCAGATTCCTCATTGCGAGGCCCAGCCCCCAGGTTCCCCCGAGATAGGTCCCCGGAGTCACATATAGCCCGCCCAGGTCGACGGCGAATCCCGTGGCCGACTCCCAGTCTATCTTCTCGTAGACGACCCTGCCCGCGACGCCCACGGACATGCTGGACATGACTCTGTAAGAGTAGAGCGCGTCGAGATAGAAGTCGAAGACGCGGAAAGTACCTTCATAGTCATCGTCGGCTGTGTATTTCTCAAGCGGGCCCGAACCCAGGCCGACCAGCGACACGCCGAAGCCGTGCCTGCGACTGGCCGCGCACAGGTCGAAGGCTCCGAGGTCGATGTCTTCGAACCAGCTCGTGTGCGAAAAAGCTACAAGCGTTCCCTGCGTGAAACCTATGGCCGCAGGATTGATCTCGGCGCAAGCCGCGTCGGGCACAGCCGAACACGCGTCACCCAGACCAGCTACTTTGGGCGAGGTGTGAATGAGCAAAGACCTCATTGCCGAGGTCTCCGCATTCCCCACCACCACCCATACAAGAACGAGGGCCGCCGCCAATACCAACCGCTTTCCCATCCTCAACCTCCGTCTATTGTCCCCATATATCTTAATTGGGTCCCTCGTACCCTGTCAACCCATATCGGCAAGGCCGGCACGCACTATAGCAAGGGCCCTGGCCATCGCCTCGCCCGCGCACTCGGCCCTGTCGCCGCCGCCCTGGGACACTTCGGGCCTGCCGCCCCCCCGCCCCCCGACCACCTCGCAAGCGGCATCCATCGCTTCACGCATGTCCAGGTCCACATCGCCCGACCTCGAGAACACCAGCTGGGCCTTCTCGCCCCTGAGGCAGAAGAGCGCGACAGTCGAACCGGGCTGGACGGCCCTGAGGGCGATCTGACGGAGCTCCGCCAGCCCGAGGTCCTCGAATGTGGCCGTTATAATGTTCACGCCACCGACCACCTCGGCGGCAGCCCTGAGTTCCTCGAGGCGGCAGGACGCCAGATCCGTTTTCAGCCTGCCGACCTCCTTCCGGAGGTCCTTCGCTTCCTCGATGAGGCCGTCGATGAGCCCGGGAAGATTGGTGTCCCTGGTCGTGAGCCTCTGCGCGAGGTCCACGATGAACCGGTTCTTCCAGAAGTAGTCTCCCGACGCCAGGAGGCCGCAGAGGAACTCGACGCGCGTCGCGTCACGCACCTTCTCCCAGCGCACTATCTTGATATGCCCGACCCCGCCCGTGGTCTTGAGATGGGTTCCCCCGCAGGGCGAGCGGTCAAAGTCCGAAACTTCCACGATTCTCAGGACCTCCCGCCTGACGCTCTTCCTGCCCTTCTTGGTCCTCATCTCTCCGGCGTCGGCCGGCGCCACCTCGTACACCTCGACCGGCCTGTCCTCGTAAACCATCTGATTGGCCAGGGCTTCGACGCGGTTCATGTCGTCCCAGGTCAGGCCGAGCCTCGAGACGTCGATGGTGGAGTGTTCTGTGCCGAGGGCGGAAGATACCGTCTGCGCGTCAAGCACGCGCTCGAAGGCCTGCGACAGAATGTGCTGCCCGGTGTGCTGCTGCATATTGGTAAACCGGCGGCCCCAGTCAATACTGCCCTTGACCCGCTCGCCGGGACCGAAGCCGGGCTTGCCGGCGAGGACATGGACAATGGTATGGCCGACCTCGAGGACGGCCTCGACCGGCAGGCCGCCCAGCGTCCCCGTGTCGCAAGGCTGTCCGCCCGATTCAGGATAGAAGTAGGTAGCGTCCAGAACCACGCCGGGCCGGCCCTCTGCGTCCACCAACTCCAATACGACAGCCTCGAATTCCGTGGTGTAGACGTCGTTCTGGTATAGGCGGTCGCTCACTCTCGGGCCCCGGCGGCCGGCTCCTCTGGAAGCATATCGGCCAGGGGTGGAGCCAGCTGGTTCACCTTGACGCGCGCCAGAAGATAGACTACATCCGAATCGTCCTTGGTGAATCTCACCTGCCCGGCGGCATTTTCGCCTCCGAAGAAGAGGTGGTGCTCTTCGCCCCCGGAGGTGGCGAATGAAACCGTGGTATCGCTGCCGGCCGCGTCCGGGCCGGGCAATGGGAGCCGGCCGGCGAAGCCGTCGCACCTTAAGAGCGCCAGCATGCGCACCAGCCTTGTCACTGAGTTCTGCCGGCAGGCTGTGGACTCGGGCGCCTCGATGAACCACTCGCCGGAGGCCGTGCGACTCAATGTGTATTTCTCCCGGCCCCGCCGGATATCAACCCTGTTTATATCATCGGGTTTGAAGTCGAAGATGAGACGGTCCTGCCAGGTCCGGTCTCCCCGGTCGAACACGGACTTGAGGTACCCCGGGGCGAGCACAACGTCATTGCTGCCCGTTGCTCTGACGTACGAACTCTGGTAGTCAGGGCCGACCTTCCCCACCACGAAGGCCGCGGTAGTGTCGCCCTCAATATCGACGATACCCACGCGCACTCCGGCCGTGTCCACCTGGTAGACCGAGCGTTTGCCGGGGTTGGACGAGACCTTGTCGCCGAGCGAGAAGGCCGCGACCTTGTCGAGCATGGCGCTGACGCCGGCAGGGTCGGCCGGCAGCGAATCCTCGCTGCTCACGATCCACAGCCCGTCTCGCTTATCCAGCGCCACCGTGCGGCCCCCTGCATATATGTATATGCCGGCAGCCGCCTCGCCGCTGAACCCGGGAAAGAGAGGGGCCGGTTCCCCGCCCCGCCGCTCGCTGAACGAGACTATGAAGTAGAAGGCACCGAGCACCACGAGAATCAGAATCAGAATGAGCAGTCTTTTCACCTTCGGGCGCGCCTCCTCGATTTGATATAGCGTCGCGAGAGGCCCCAGATAATCACCACGACGGGCACGCCGAAAGTGGCTACAAAGCGAATGGTCGCTTTGGCGGCCTCACCGACGTCGGCTATAGGCCGTGACGTGACCGCCCTGGAGCGGATTCCGATGAGACTCTCGCCCAGCGTGAGCCAGTCAACCATGTTGAGCAGAAACGTCCTGTTCTCCGGATACTGCGCGAGATAAGCCTGCTCGATGAAACGCGAGTTTCCGACGACGGCGATCTGGGTCTGGACACTCTCGTCCGCCCTCTCGTGGACGGGCGGCTCCGCGATCTCCACGCCCCCCTCGCCTGCAGCGACCGGAGGCACTTCCCGGCCGGCGTAGTGCGACCGGAAGGTGCCCTCAAGCAGCACGGCAAGGTTGCGCGGCCCCGTGTCCGTCATGGGCAGGAAACGCTGCTGTGGGTCCAGGTTGAAATTCCTCTCCTCCGACCACGACTGTTCCGAGCTCCTGGCGAGCACCGTGACCTCAGCGCTCCCCCCCGCCGGCTGCTTCAGAGCGATACTGCTCGTCCACATGAGAACGAGCCGCTCCAGCTGGTTGGTGATGGGAGAGACGTCGTCGAGGCCCACCTTTGTAACCGCGGGCCACAGCAGGTATGGCACGGAGAAGCGGACATAACCGCTAACGAAAGTCGCCGTACCGCATGAGCGGTCCACCACCAGGTCCGGCATCACCTCCACGCCGTAGCCGGCGAGCAGCGAGTCTATGCCGGTGGTGACTTTGACCCCGGCCAGAGAGCCCTGCAGGATGTCTATCCTGTCAATGAGGAAAAGCACCCGCCCTCCCCGCATAACGTACTGGTCTATGGCATAGGCGTCCCAGGCCGACAGCTGCCTGGGGCCGGCGACGATGAGGGTGTTTATGTCGTCCGGGACGAGGCTGCCGCCGGAGGTCGCCACATTTCTCACCTCGTACTGGTCCCTGAGCGCGGCCATGGCAGACTCGTAGAGCTCGTCCAGGCTCCTCTCCTCGCCCGCCGCGAGGAAGCCCACGGTTTTGGTCTCGGTCATGGAGACCTTGATTATGGCCGCGGTGAGGTCGTATTCCAGGTTGGCCGGGCTGCTCACAACGGGGATGACTTCGCTTCTATCCTCGTAGAGAATCGCCATTCCGAGATAGCCGTTTACCACTTCGGCTTTGTCCTTCTCTATGATGTTCATCTGTACCTGCGGTATGCCCAGCGCCCGCACTCTCTGTTCGGTCTCGGGATCCTTCGCCGGGTCCTCGAAGTCGATGATGAGGTTCCTGCCCGCGTGGGCCTCGTACTCGCCGAGGATATCGCGGACCTGGCGCTTCAGGGTTGTCATGTAGGGAGGGAGTGTCTCGGAGAAGTAGACCTTGATATGGACGATGTCGTCGAGATCCCCCAGAACACGCTTCGTCGACTCGGACACGCTGAAGACCCGCCCCTCGCTGAGGTCCCCCCGCGCGAAGAACTTGAGCGAAAGCAGGTTCACGAGCGCGAGCACGGCGGCAAGGATGATGACCTCCACAAGCACCGCCGGTCTGTGTCGTTTTCCCGCCATCACATTCACTTCCTGTTTTCGATGGACTTCACGTTGAGGTAAAGGAAGAACACTATTATCGACAGGTAGTAGACGACGTCGCGGCTGTCGATGACGCCGCGGCTTATGCTGTCATAGTGCCCGCCGAGCCCGATGAAACTGAATACGGGCACCAGCCGGTCGGGGAGGCCGAAGAGCACGAAGTCCTCCCCCAGTATGAACAGGCCGAAAATGACTACGACCGAGATTATGAAGGCGACGATCTGGTTTTCGGTGAGGCTCGATATGAACAGGCCGATGGCCAGGAACGCCCCTCCCATGAGCACGGCCCCCAGGTAGCCGCCCACTATCTGGCCGGGGTCGGGATCTCCCAGGAGTGCCACGAATACGGGTATAATGAATGAGAGCACGAGGCTCAACACAAGGAATGAAAGGCTCGCCAGGTACTTGCCCAGCACGGCCTCGGTGTCGGTTACCGGAAGCGTCATTAGAAGCTCCATGGTTCCCGACTTCTTCTCCTCCGCCCAGAGCCGCATCGTTACGGCGGGGATGAAGAAGAGGAATATCCAGGGAAGCATGCCGAAGAACATGCGCAGCGACGCCTCTCCCACGACGAAGAATCCCTTGAAGAAGAGCCAGCCGGAGAGTCCCAGAAAAACGGTTATGAAGATGTAGGCGATCGGAGAGTTGAAGTAACTACCCAGCTCCCGCTTGAATATGGGGCCCGTGTTCTTCATTGCTCCTCTGTCCCATTGCCCGGATCCCGGGTCGTAAGTCTGAGGAAGATATCCTCGAGGCTCAGCGTCTCGCGCCTGAGTTCGTTCAGCGTCCAGCCGTTGTCCACGGCCGCGCGGAAGATCTTCTCACCCAGGCCGGCACCGTCGGCGGCCTTGATGACGTACTTGCTGTATCCCCCCTCACCCGCGCTGCCCGTGACCCTCCGCACTCCGCCCATCGCGCCGATCGCCGCCTCAACCGCTGCGCCGTCGCCCTTGATGCAAGCGTGAATGGTGTCTTCGCCGCCCGCCGCCGAGTGAAGCTGCTCGGGCGTGCCGCTGGCGACCAGCGAGCCCTCGTTTATTATGATGACCCGCGAGCACGTCGCCTCTACCTCGGGCAGAATATGCGTGCTCAGGATCACCGTGCGCTCCTTGCCGATCTCCTTTATGAGCTCGCGTATCTCGATGATCTGGGAAGGGTCGAGCCCGGTCGTGGGCTCATCGAGGATGAGGAACTCGGGATCGTGTATGAGGGTCTGGGCGAGTCCGACTCGCTGTTTGTATCCCTTGGAGAGCTGCCCCACCCCCCGGCCGATAACACTTCCAAGCCCGCATACCCCGACCATGGCGTCGATGCGGCGCTTCCGGTCCTCCCGCGGTATGCCGCGTACCTCTGCAACGAACTTGAGATACGAGGTCACGTCCATGTCCTGGTAAAGGGGCGCGTTCTCCGGCAGGTAGCCGACGCGCCGCCTGACTTCGAGGGAGTGGTCGAGAACATCGTAGCCGGCTACCGAGGCCGAGCCGCTGTCGGGGGTGAGGAAGCAGGTCAGAATGCGCATGGTCGTGGTCTTGCCGGCACCATTCGGGCCCAGGAAGCCGAGGACCTCTCCCATCCTGACGTCGAACGAAACGTCATTCACCGCCACGGTCCTGCCGAAGCGCTTTGAGAGATGCCTTACCTCTATCATGCTCCTGCCCCTCTCTACATCAACGGGAGAAACCGGAGAAAGTTCCCGGCGGAAGAACATAAAGTATGCGCGGCGGCTTTGTCAACCCGGAAATGGACGAGGGGCGCGCCATTCGCCATGATGACGCGCCCCGAAGAAGATCTGGAGCGTGACGGCACCCCCAGTTACCGCATTGCGGCTCGTGAGGAACCACGCAATCCTTGGATCGCGTGCTCTAGCCACTCATTACATATCTGCAAAGTGCATGCCACGCACACCACTTCTTCGCATAATCGTCGCGAATCTTCCCAGGTAGATTCTCCAAGTCGTAACCCATTGTAATATAATCAAATAGAAGTCGCGGCAGCAGTCGAAGCCCTATGCGGAGGGGGGAAGAGGAAAAGCACCTTACTCCTTAAGTTCACAAAATCAGCAGGTCATGTGCAGGCAACTGCATATCTGCGCAGGCTATTGCGTATCCCGGGTGGGGCCATAGGTCACGCTTCGCAGCCCGTACTGCTTCATCTTGTAAAGGAGAGAGCGGTAGCTGACGCGGAGCTGTTCGGCGACCCTCCTTCGGTTACCGGAGTGCCTCCTGAGGCAGGCCCTTATGGTGTTCTTCTCGACCTCCTCAACCGCCCTGTTGACCTTGGCCCGAAGGTCCGCGCAGTCCTCGTATGAGACTCCGTAGGTCTTGTGGCTTGGGGGTTTTCGTTCAAGGCTCGCCCTGATTACGCTCTCGTCACCCGTGCGGACGATGTTCCGGATCATCTGGCGGATGCCTCTTACGTTGGCTGGCCAGTCGTGGTTATGGAGCAGGCCGCGGGCCTCGCGCGAGAGATCGACCGGATCGACATGGGCCTTGCGCGATTCGACCTCCATGAAGTAGTCCACAAGGGGCAGGATGTCTTCCCTCCGCTCGGCGAGCGGGGGCACTTCTAT
>CAZSBE010000020.1:0-29529 GCA_964604955.1 uncultured bacterium | reverse complement strand
TATCCAGGCCTCCTTCAACCTGTGGAAGAGGTCTTCCCTGAACCTGTTGTCCACAACCGCCGCCTCAACATCCTCATTGGTGGCAGCGATGAACTTGGCGTTCGTTCTTTCCACGCGGCCCTCGTCCCCGACTTTGCTGTACACGCCGCCTTCGATTACAAGGAGCAGCTTGGCCTGGGTGTCGGTGGACAGAGTCCCAATCTCGTCCAGGAAAAGAGTCCCGTTCTCGGCCGCCTCTATGGCCCCTTTCTTATCGTAACGCGCATCCGTAAACGCGCCCTTGAGATGACCGAATACGGCCGATTCGAAAATGGTCGGGGCGAAGGTGCCGCAGTGCCGGTGCACAAAAGCCTGATTCCGCCTGCTCGACTCGCCGTGCAGAGCCCTGGCGACCAGGTTCTTGCCGACGCCGGGCCTGCCCGTAATCAGGACCATGTCCGCCGTGTCGGCGTACATCTTGATCTCTCTTCTGATCTTTTCAATGGCCTCGCTCTTGCCGATGATGTCCTTTACGGTCGCCGGCCCTTCTTCCTGCATGCCGCGGAGCGTCATCACTTCACGCTCGAGGTCCCTGCTTGTAAGCTCCTTTTCGATTATCAGCATCAGTTTCTCGGGCTTCAAGGGCTTCTCGGCGAAGTTGTCCGCTCCTTCCTTGAGCGCCTGCACCACTGTCTCGGAGTCGCCGTAGGCCGACAGCATGATGATGCAGACGCGGCTGTCCAGGTCGCGGATTTCATGCAGTACCTCGAAGCCGCTCTTCTCCGGCATCCTGACGTCAAGGAGCACGAGGTCCGGCCTCTCCCTCTTGAACTCACCGATAGCTTCCTCGGGCCGGCTGCAGGTCGTGACATCGAAACCCCTGCCTTTCAGAACTCCGGCACAGGTCCAGAGCAACTCAACGTTGTCATCGACAATCAGAGCTTTCCTTCGCATATTCCATACCTCTAAACGTGCTATTCAAGTGCAGAGGGGAACCAGACCTTGAATCGCTCCGTTCCGTCTTCATCTACCTCGAAGGTGAGGTCGCCGCCGTTCGCGCCGGCCCTTCTCTTGGCCGAGAAGAGCCCGAGCCCGGTACCGCCTACCCTGCCGCTCCGGAAAGGACTGAAGAGCGAGTCCCGTATTTCTTGAGGAACCGGAGGCCCCGAGTTCTCAAAAGTCAATGTGACTCTCGGCTTGCCCCCATCGCCGCCCTCGACAGACCCCTTCACTCTGATCCACCCGCCCTCATTGACGGCGTCGTGGGCGTTGGCCACCAGGTTTATGAGTACTCTGGTAATATCGCTCTTGCTCGCGAACACCGGCGGGAGCGGCGACTTCTCGTCGAACCGGGTCTCCACCCTTATGGACTTCCTGTCGAGGTCGGCCCGGGCGACCGCCAGGCTGTTCATGAGGATCCGGACGAGGTCCACAAACTCCGGCGGGTCGCTCCCCGGCGCATACAGGTGAACAAACTCCCGGCTCAGGTCCGCGAGGGTCTCTGCGTCGGACACCAGCAAGCCGGCGGACTCCCTGGTTTCGGCCTCACTCATCTCGCCGGAAGCCAGCCGCCTGAGGAGTTCCGCGATACTCGACATGGGGTACTTTATGTCATGGGCGATCTCGGCTATGCTCTCGCCCGTCGTGACCAGCCGGCGGGTCGACGAGGCGGCATCGGCCTCGAACCACACCCTGCCCACGGACGATGCCGCAAGGCACATGAAACATACGTCATCGTCCGAAAACGGGTCGTCGCCCGCGCGCTGCGCGCACAAATAGCCGGGAGAATGGTGTGCCAGCTGCATCCGCACCAATGCGCAGGAGCCACAGGCACCGGGGATCAAACCAGAGCCCGCCATGCCCTCGCAGACCGCCCTTCTGCAGCCGCTTCCGGGCGCCCCGCTGATGAAGCGGCAATCGGCGCTCCTTGCGCCACGCGCATCGCTCAGCCGCTCGCAGGATATCTCTCCCTCCGGAGGGTCGGCCAGGATGCCGAGATCGCCGTCGTCGCCGGGCTTCAATTCGACATGCGCCGACCTGCCTTCGGGCTGCCCGTCCCGCCTGAAGATCTCACTTGCCCACATGCGCCCGCTGTCCTCCCGGACCAACCAGAAGAACCTGTCTGCGGCTACCACCCGGGAGAGCTCCTCGGCAACTACCTGGACCGCTTCTTTGACCGAGGTGATCCCCGCGATTCGAAATGCGATTCTCCGCAGGCATTCGGCCCTGTCCCGCCCGCTCCTCTGCTCAGCCACGTAATTCGCCGCCGGAAGCGCGAATGAGAACTGAGTGCACAGGAGGTGCGCCAGGTCCACATCGATGGACGTGAACCTGCCGCTTTCCCTGAAGCAAACAAGGACCCCTTTCTCTTCGGCCGATGAGAACTCGGCCACGAGGAGGTTGTCGAGTGGAGTTCGCACCAGGTCCCTGCCCGGGGCGTCGACCATCATCTGTTCCAGCGCCTCCTCGATGACTTCATGGGCCGGCTCGCTCTCGCCGGCCGTCCGGCCGCGCGATCGCTCTTCCACTGCCTGCGTGGAGGCCGCCCTGTTCTTGATCACAAGTCTCACGTAGTCTGCCCCGACGACGTCTTTTGCCTGCCTGAGGAAAGCGTCCACTACGGATTCCCTGTCCCGGAGCGACGCCACCATGTCGCCGGCCCTCGCCAGTCGCCCCACGCGCTCGGCGGTACTTGCCAGGAGAGCGTTTGAATCCCTGAGCTCTCGGGTCCTCTCCGCCACCATGTGCTCGAGATTCGCCGTGTAGTCGGCCACCTGCTCCTCGAGGCCCTTGATCTCCTCCAGGTAGTGGATTATGACCATGTACTTCTCCACCACCCCGCCCGGCCCCCTTAAGGGGTTCACGAAACAATCGACCAAATGCATCGAGTTGTCCACGCGGCTTCTCGACTTGACGACGCCGCTGCGGAACGGCTCCTCGGCGGAAAGCACCCTCTGCCAGAGCGCCGCGTACAGGTCCTCCTCCTCGGCCAGCGCTATCAAGTCCCTCACATTCCGCCCGACCATCTGCTCGCGCCGCAGTCTCGAGCCCTTAACGGCGCCTTCGCTCACCGCAAGGAAAGTCCCGTCCCTGTCTATTATGAGAACACCTTCTCTGGCCTCCTCCATTAGAGCGTCCGCGATTCTGGCCTTGAGCTCCAATTCCTTGAGTGTCGAAGCGGCGGCGGTCTCGGTCTCGGCGATGAGGACGCAGACTTTCCGCCCGCCCAGCTCGCCCGGGACCGCCGCTGTCCTGAGGATCAGCTCCCTGCCGTCATGCGTGACATGCCCGTATTCGGATATCCGGGCGAACTGCCCGTCTCTAAAGACCGACCGGATGTGGGCCAACATGCCGGTCTTCTCGAGATTCGGATTCGCGTCCACCAGATTCAGGCCGGGCAGGTCACGCCGGTTTCTCTTGAACCTGGCTGCCACGGCATCATTGGCTTCGAGGATGACAAGGTCCTCATCGACTATCAGATAAGGTATGTCGATACTGTTGATGACATTGTCGCGGAGAGTCCTGTCGTCGGCAAGCCGTCGCGTAGTATGGAAGAGCGTCTGCTTGAGATACTCCTCCTGGGAGATGTCGTCGCAAACGAAGACGACCTCCTGTATAATGTCGCTCACTCTCCTCAGGGCGAATGTTCTTATCTTGAGGATGAGTTTGCCGGACGGCCCGAGGACGGCCGTGTTCAGTATTGTCTGCTGCCTCCCGGTGCCAAGGCCCGCGTAAACGTCCTCTATGGTCTTCGGTATTTCCCAGGGGACGTCTTTCTTCAGGTTGAGTTTCCTGGGGCCACCCGGGCCGCTGAAACCGGCCAGCAGATCTTCGCCGGCCCGGTTCTGCACAAGGATGTCCCCGTCGAGATCGGTGATAAAGACGGCCGCGCTCATGAGGTCGGCCGCCTTCTCGAGCAGGACATGGCGTCTCTCCACCCGGGCGGCGTCCGGGCGCGGCCGCGAACTGATGCCGCCGAGCGCTGCCAGGCCGACGGCCTTCCCGTTCTTGTCAGTCATCGTCCAGGCCGTCATAGGCATTACAAAGGACCCTCGCCGCACGGTGGAATAGGTCACGGCGGGGCTCTGGAGAGCCCGGGGGGAAGCTATCATGCCCCCGAAGATCCTCCCGTAGGCCATCGCCTGCTCGGAGGTGTTGAACTCGTTCAGATGATGACCGATCAGCTCTTTTCGCGAGAACCCCACCAGGTGCAGGAAGGCGTCATTTATTTCGACGAAGTTGACCTCCCGGTCGCATACGAATGCGCCACCCCGGAAGCCTTCCAGCAGCCTTCCGAGCGAAGACATTCGCCGGGGCCTCCGGCCGCTCGAGGCGGGCATCAGGACGACGAAAGTGTATGTCTCCCCCCGGATCCGCCCCCTGCTCGAAAAGATGTCGAACAGAAAGAGCGGATCCTTGATAACCGCGACGTCTCTGACCACCTGGTGGACCCTCTTCCGCAAGCGGCCGGACACGAACTCCGCCAGAGCCAGCGGAAGAGTGTTTTCGTCGGCACCGCTGTTGCGGGAGTCGACTGATCTGAGCCAGGCGAGAGTATCACGACCCTGCAGGTTTGAGGTCACAATCTGCAGATCATTGTTCACGGCAAAGACGGGATACTCGAGCAGACCGAGGGCATCGGCGACAAAACCTGAATCGGCTTCTTCGGTATCGGGAAACCCAAAGAACGCATCGGCGAGGGGCTCTCTTGCCAAGCGAAACTCCAACTCTATGCAGCACCCTGCACAGCCACACCTTCCTCGAAGATTCTAGAGCAGATTCAGGCCAATGTCAACAGGATTTTACGGAAAATGCGCACTGGTTTGCCCTGGTCTCGCAGAACAGGGCACTAGGGCAATGCGCAAGTACATGCATATGTGTAATGGAATGCACGTATTTTTTTCGGTTTCCCCGTTTACCATCGACGTTGCAGAGACAGATGCGCGCAGCAGCCTGATACACACGCAAAAAAACTGCACCGGCCCCGGGGGTTGCCGCCCCTGTTCGGCAACCCTGGTGCCGGTGCGTTCGACAGGCTACGTGCAACGCCCGTCTGGATGAAGCAGCGCCGATCCCTTGAGTCTCACCTAAACTACCTCGATACACTCCTCCTTGGTTTGGGTGATCCCCTGTGGCTCGTGCTCGAACCACTTGAACTACTACTTGAACTCGCTTTGTTCGCCGAAGTCGCCGACCCGGCCGGCTTGGACACTGACCTGGACTTGGTCGCAGACTTGCTGGCGGGTGTGCCGGCGGTCGAGGTCTTTTCGCTCGAGACCGCCTTTCGGTACGTCCTGCTTTCGGTCGCGTTGTCTCCGGCCGAGGCCTTGGAAGACTGGGCGCTCGACGACTTCCTCTTCTCAGGTCCGACCTCAACAGGAGTCGCCTTCTTGGCGGCCGGCTTTCTGACTTCGGTCGAATAAATCTTCTCGGAGGTCCTGTTCTTCACGGCCGTGTCCGATGACGTCTTCCGCGGATCGCTGGAGACCTGCTTCGTTCGCACCGGGCTCCCGCCGTCGCCGCCGGTCACCGCGCTCTTCGACTTGGCCCTCGAGGCGTCTTCGCGCGCGTAGAGTTTGAACTCCCCGGTATTCCCGGGCGCTTTGGACTTACGGTCCGGCACGCTCCCCGTGGCGTCGCGGCGGTCCGTCTTGTACTTGATCTGGCTCGGATAAGTCCCGGCGACGGAGCCCGTGCACTTCGAGCAGGACCCGCACCTTCCCGTCCGGCACACCGTGGCCCTGGGCCTGCCTGACGCGTAGTAAGGCCTGTACCAGTTCGGCCAGCACCAGGACGGAGCGCACCATGTGGGCGCACACCAGGACCAGTCATAGGTGCTCCAGCTCGGATACCAGCTCCCGAGCCCGATACATACGTTCGCGCCCGTTCGCCAGCAGGAATTCCAGCATACGTTCCAGTAGATGCCGGAGCCCGGCCAGTACCAGGTGTTCGGCCAGCGCCACTCCGTCCTCACATAGTAGATTGGGCGCTCGACCTGCTCCATGACGTAGTAGTAAGTGTAGCCGACTGAGACCGCCCCTGAGCTCATGGAGTCCAAGCATATGAATTCATCGATGGACTGCATGGCTATATATGGATCGCCGTAGATCTGCGCCGGCAGGGCGGGACCCCAGTAGTCCGCGAAGGTCGACCAGTTGACGTCCCCTGCGTAACGCTCGTAGCCGGGGCAGCCGTGCCAGTACAGCCTCCTGATCGGCGAGGCCGAAGCCACGGCTCGGATGTAGGCGACGCCCTTGGAGCCGCCTGCGGAAAAGCCGTCATCCCCGCCGCTCACGATGCGGTAGGTTCTGCCGCCCATCAGGAAACCGTCGTCCCGGCAGTCGTACGGGAAGACCACGCTGATGTACCCTTCAGTGTCTATGGTATAGACCAGGACATACGCGTCAAAGGAGGACTCGACGAAAATGTCCACGCCCTCCCCGCGGTTGTAGATTTCTCCCTCACCCTTGTCGGTCCAGACATCTACAAATGCCTCCGGACCCGTCGTAGAACCTGCGGCAGGCTGCGCGACGGCCAGGAATACGGCCAGGCCCGCGAACAGTATCAACTTGCTGCGCATGTTCTCACCCCCTCACGAGATTCCCCGTTGGCCTCCTCGGCGCGAGCTCGGTCGAGCCCCGCTGAACCTGGTAGGCCCAGTCTATTACAATGAAGTCAGGGCCAGCCGAAACGACCCTGACCTTCCCGTAGTATCCGGTCGAGGTCCGGAGCACATAGGTGTGCCCGGCGATTACCTCAACCCCGTCATAGCCCGCCGACCAGCCTGCAGTCGGCGCGACATCCACGTCATCTATGCTGTAAGTGTATCCATAGTCCTGAACCAGGTTAAGTATCCCGTAATTGTCCGCAAGCGCGTAAATCCGCAGGCCGTGGCCGTCATAGCCCAGCCTGTATTGGGCCAGCGCGCTTTCAAAATGAACCAGGACAAGGTCCCTGTAGAGATCGGGCGCGATGGCTATGGCGGACTGGCCCGGTTTGAACGACGTTGTGTACCATGTCAGGTCCCAGCCCTCGGGTCTCGGGGTGTCTTGGACAGTCTCGTACGACAGGTCGCTCTCGTTGCCGCTGAAGTCATACGCATCCACGGCATAGTAGTAGGTTATGCCGTTTACCACCCCGTAGTCCGCAAACTCGGTTTCCTCGTCGCTGTCCACATCGCCTATTCTGCGATAGGGTCCGTCGGCGACGTTCGACCGGTACACGCCGTAGCCGGCCACATCCGCCTGGTAGACCGGATTCCACACTACTATGACATAGCCGTCGGCGGTGATGGAGGAAACACCGGTCGGTACGGCCGGAGGATCCACGTCGCAGTCGCCGCCGCAGCCCCAATCACAGCACGAATCACAACCCGCCAGCCCGATCAGAAGCACGCAGGCTATCACACCTATTTTTATCAAGGCTGATCACCTCCCGGGTGACTGGCGCTGACGAGCTCCGCTACGAAGCTCCCAACGCTCACGCTGCTCTTTACGAGCACCGGTATCTTCAGAGCGTCATCCGTTACCCACACCACAAGCCTCCCGGCCTTGCCGAAAATGCCTTCCTCGATTTCCGGTTCTATGACCAGGCAGTCAAAGTCCCCTGCAGGAGTGGCCACTCTCTCCTCCCCAACTACTTTGACGCGCGCCCGGTAAGTCTTATTCCCCTCGAAAGTGTCGATGTCGATCTCCTGGCCCACCTGGAGGTCTAATCCGCGGACGTAGTACAGAGCAGAGAGTACATCTCGTGTTCCGGGCATTGGAGAGAGACATTCCTCGCCGCTCCGTACCACGCCCTCAGGATCGCAGGTGAAGACCACGTGTTTTTCAAATGGACCTTCGCAAAGGTCCTTCTCAAAACGCCGAGTTTGGTAAGTGACCGCATCAACGTCCGCGACTACCCTGTCGTCCACCTCAAAGAAAAGGGAGACTGCCCTGTTGGAGCGGGCCGTCGACGTGATGCGGTAGTGCTCGCCTCCGGGTCCCTCGCGGGACTCCACTTCAAGGCGCGCATAACCGGCGGGCATCGAACCATAGAGGATCTTGAACTCGAGGCTCTCGCCCGCGATAAGCAGCGGAACGCCGCCCGCATGCGCTGAGGCCGAACTTATTGAAAGACATACGAGGAGAATCACCGCCGCCGGACTGATCTTCATCAATCTTGCTGTCAAGTGACTCACCTCCTGGCCTTGCAACGCTTTATTCGTCCGCCCTATGCTTAGAGCATACCGCGTGCCATAAAGCGCGAGAGGGGCCCGGGTCAGGGGACCGGGGGGCGGCATGTTTTAGCGGTAGCGAAATCAACAGGTTAGCCCGCTGACCTGCCCGGCCGGCGCCCGCTCGGGATCTGGCCGAAGGTAGAGGAAAGAGCGTAATGTGTCGATGGGACACAGAAATGTTCACAAACGAACCCAGGAGACTCACTCGATTCTGAGGGTCACGCACTTGAGATAGTCGGTTTCGGGGGCACCGAGGAGAGAGTTGTGGTCCTCCGGCTGGCCGCCGGTTCGCATGACCGAGACCTGCTTGCGCACCAGGGTCGAGGTGTGGCGCAGCATCTCCAGGAAGCGTTCGCGGGTCATGTGGTGGGAGCATGAGCAGGTGACGAGTATGCCGCCGGGCCCAAGCAGACCCATGGCTACCTTGTTTATATGTATGTAGCCCCTCATGGCGCCGGCCACCTGCTTCCTGGTGCGGGCCAGTGACGGCGGGTCCAGTATGATGACGTCGAACTTCTCTTTTTTCGCGGCCAGCCCGGGCAGGTAGTCGAAGACATCGGCCTCGACGAAATTCACTCTTTCCTCAAGGCCGTTCCTCGCGGCGTTGGCCCGAGCCAGCCCGACGGCGGCATCCGACGAGTCCACCCCGGTCACCCGGGCGGCGCCGGCCGCAGCGCACTGGCATGACCAGGCCCCCGAATAGCAGAAGCAGTCGAGCACGCTCTTCCCTGCGACATACGGGAGGATAGACCGCCTGTTTTCGCGCTGGTCGATGTAGAAACCCGTCTTATGACCGTTCAATATGTCGACCTCTATCTCGAGGCCCCCCTCCTGGACGACAACCCTGGCATCGGGGTCACCCTCCTCGAGGGGCGGGCGCTCCCCTCCTGCCTCCACGCGGCTCACCCCCGAGGTGCTCTTTATGAGAACCGACCGGGGCTTGAGGTCGCGGTTGACAGCCTGGATGACCGTGTTTTCCCACTCGGGCTTTTCCCAGGCGCTGATCCTGGGCTGGACCACCACCACGTCGGCGTAGCGGTCCACCACGAGGCCCGGCAGGTGGTCGCCCTCGGCGTTTACGAGCCGCAGGCAATCGAAGCTGAGGGGCCGTCTCCTGGCGAACGCTCTGGCAAGCCGCTCGGAAGCCGTATCCGCGCTGAACTGCGGCCTCGCCCCGCGCGTGAGAAGCCTCACGGCTATGACCGACCGGCCGGCGTAGAAGCCCGTCCCGAGCTTCCTGCCCCCGGCGTCTTCCACCCAAACCACGCTGCCGCTCTCCGGGCCGCCGTCTATACCGGCGATTTCGTTGTCGTAAACCCACACGTGCCCGTCTCGCAGGCGCTGGTCTTCGTCGGGTCTGAGCCTTACGCGGCCTTCGATTGCAGGCATGTTCAGTCTTTTTCGGGCGGGACGATCCCCAGGCTGCCCATCTTCTTATAGAGGCTGCTTCGCTGCATGCCCAGGCGTTCGGCCGTCCTGGAGATATTCCAGCGGTTGGCCTCTAGATGTTTCTCGAGAAACGCTTTCTCGGAGGCCCTGCGGAACCCGTCATAGGTTGTTGCACCCAGGAAGTCATCCTTGGGGGCGCCGACGCCTCCGCACAGGGCGGGGAGGTCCGCCGGCCCGATCGAATTCCCGGATGAGGTAATCACCATGCGCTCCATTATGTTGCGCAGTTCCCGTACATTGCCGGGCCATGAGTAACGCTCCAGCGTCGCGAGCACTTCCGGTTCCACCCGCTTGAGCTTGAGGCCGTACATGTCGCAGTAGATCCTGATGAAGTGCCCGGCGAGAAGCGGTATGTCGTCCGTGCGGTCCCTGAGAGGGGGTATGTGAATGGTAACGGTGTTCAGCCTGAAGTAGAGGTCCTCCCGAAACTCGCCCCTGGCGATCAGGTCGGGGATGTCCTTGTTCGTCGCGGCCAGCACCCGCACGTCCACCCGTAGCGTCTCGGTTCCGCCGACTCGCTCGAACTCCTGCTCCTGGAGCACCCGGAGCACCTTGGCCTGAACGCGCGCGCTCATGTCGCCGATCTCGTCTAAGAATATGGTCCCGCCGTTGGCCAGCTCGAATTTACCCGGTTTTCTCAGCGACGCCCCCGTGAAGGCGCCCTCTCGTGGCCCATGAGCTCGCTCTCTATAAGGTCGTCGGGGATCGCGGCGCAGCTGACCTCTACGAAACGCTCTCCGGCCCGGTCCGAATGCCCGTGTATGGACCTCGCCACGACGCCCTTGCCCACCCCGTTCTCGCCGAGCAGCAGTATGCTCGCCCGGGTAGGCGCCAGCTTCTCAATATCCTTCTTGAGGTCCCGTATGGCCGCGCTCTCGCCTACGAGCTCGAAGCCTTTGCCGAGTTCTTTCTCCAGAGAGGCTTTCTCCGCGGCGAGCCGTCCGGCGGAGACGGCGTTTCTCAGGGTAAGCAGTATCCTGTCCCTGTCGAGCGGCTTCTCGAAGAAATCGAAAGCGCCCAGCTTGGTCGCCTCAACCGCCGTCGATATGGTGCCGTGCCCGGATATCATTATCACCGGAACCTGCGGGTGCTCTTCGACGACTTTCTTGAGGACTTCCATTCCGTCCATGCCCGGCATTCTTATGTCGAGCAGCATGGCGTCGAATTCGCCGCCGGCCAGGGCCTTCAGCGCGGCGGGCCCGTCCTCCGCTTCGGCGGGCTCGTAGTTCTCGTACTCGAGGACTTTGCGGAGCATCTCCCTGACGCTCCTATCGTCGTCGACTATCAGCACCCTGCCCTGTCGCCTCGCCGAATTCGTCATGCCGCTTTCACTCCCTTGTCCCACTGGAGTTCACCGAGGACGGCCTGCGCCACGTTGGTATAGTGGTCTCCTATTTTCTCATAGTTCATGACGAGATCAAAGTAGATCAGGCCGCTGCGGGCGTCGGCCTCGCCCTTGCCGAGCCGCATGGCATAGTCCTGGCGCATCTCCAGGTGCATGCGGTTGATCTTGTCCTCGATCTTGAGGGCCATCCGCGCCTCCTCATGGTCGTCGTTCTCCAGAGCGCGCACGGCGCGCCCGGCCATCTCGGCGACCTGGGCGTACATTGCTTCCAGATACTCCACCGCGTCGGGGGGTATGCACGCCTTCTCGTATTTCCGCCTCTCCGCGAGTTCCAGAATGTTCTCGGCGTGATCGCCGATCCTCTCGATGTCGTTGATCGTATGGAGCAGCACAGGGAGCTGCTCGGACTGCACCGTGGTGAGGCTCCGCCTCGCAAGCTCCACCAGGTAATGCGTTATCTCCCGCTGCAGATGATCCAGCCCCTCCTCCAGGACGGGCACCGTCTTGAAGTAGCAGTCCTCGCCCTTGAAGAAGGCCCGGCTCGAGTCCCCCACCGCCCGTTCCGCGATCGCCGCCATCCTGACGATTTCCTTCCTTACCTGCTCAATGGCGATGAACGGCGTGTCGAGCAGATGTTCCTCCAGATACCGCGGCTCCACCATGAGGTCCTCGACCTCTCCCGGTACAATGCGCTTTACGAGCGCGGCGATCGGGCCAACGAACCCGATGAACACGGCTGCGTTGAGGACATTGAAGAGCGTGTGCGAGTTCGCGACCTGCCGCATCACATCGTCCGAGGTAGACCGCACGAGGTCAACGTAGAAGTCCGTGGTGTACATTATCACGAGCATGATCATGACGCCGGCCGAGTTGAAAACGGTGTGAGCCCAGGCCGCCCGCCTCGCCGCCTTGTTGGCCCCGATACTGGCGATCTGCGCAGTGACCGTGGTGCCTATGTTCTCGCCCAGCACCAGGCAGATGGCTCCCCGGATATCGATAAGGCCGGCTGCGGCGAGCGCCATCGTAAGACCGACCGTTGCGCTAGACGACTGGATCAGCATGGTGGCAAGCATGCCCGCCAGGACGCCGAGCACCGGCTGCTCGCTGAACCTGACGAAGAAGTGGTGCACCATCGCGCTACCACCCAGCGGGGCGAGCGTGTCTTTCATGATCGAGAGCCCGAGGAACAGAAGGCCGAACCCCAGCACGGCCTCGCCCCAGCGCTTGTTCCTGCTTCGCTTGGAGACCATTATTATGGCGAAACCCACCGCGATGATAGGAAGCGAGTACCTGTCGATCTTGAAGGCAATCAGCTGGCCCGTTATGGTGGTTCCGACATTGGCCCCGATTATGATTCCTATGGCCTGCTTGATCTGCAGGAGGCCCGCGTTCACAAAGCCGACCACCATGACCGTGGTCGCGCTCGAAGACTGTATGATCGCCGTGATTAAAGCGCCTACCCCGAGACCCAGGAACCTGTTACTCGTCAGAAGCTTCAGTATCGAACGCAGCCTCCGGCCAGCTACCTGCTGCAGGCTGCCGGACAGAGTGGAAAGCCCGTAGAGGAAAAGACCGAGACCCCCGAGGATGAAAAACACGAGCCGGAGCAGGTTGTAGCCCTGCGCCGTGAACTCGATCACGCCGCTTCCCAGCTCCGCATGGTAAATATGGGCGCCCACCGTGTACTCGCGCGTGTCCTTGCCCAGCTTGAGCCTGGCGGTCGCCGTCCCCGCTTCACCCGTCGTCACGGTCCCCACGTCCAGCTCGGCTTTGCCGCCGTTCTCGACCCAGAAACCCACGGTGGCGCCGCTCACCGGCGCGCCAGCTGCGTCGGTGATGGTCACGACAAGGGGCTCGCTCGCCCACCTGCCCGAGCGGCCCTCCTGGTGATTGCCGCTGATCTCCACGGTCATCCTGTCGATGACGAATACCTCGGAAGCCAGGTCGAGATCAGCGGCGCGTGCCGCCGGCGGCGGGAACGCTGCGAGCAACAGCGCGATAACCAGAACAGGCAGTAGTAAACGCGGCAGGTTCAAACGAAGCGGGCTGTATGAACTGGGACTGGTCCCCAGTGGTCTCATCGCACCTTCCATGGGAAGCCGTGCAGAGCTCCTTCAGAGCATGAGATCGTCTATGAAATCCTCATCCCGCTCGACGACATAGCGGGAATCATCTGGCCCGGCCGCGGCCGCTTCACCACCCTCCGATTGCGGAGCAGCCTTCGCGCGCGCGCCTGCGGGACGGGCTGCCTTCCTCGGCCGGGGCGCGGGTCCGGACACCGGGCGCTCATCCCCTTTCCCGGGAGCCGGGGCCCCGGCCCTCATGCCGGGTCCGTAGAGGGTCTTGAGATATTCGGCCGCCTCGGCGACAGTCAAAGGGTTGCTGGAGTACTCGATCCACTTGCCGCGCCTGGCATCGACGATGAGGCCGGCCTCCCTTAAGACCTTGAGATGCCTGGAAACTGCGGGCTGCGTGCAGTCGAGCTCCTTCACCATCGCCGTCACGTTCATCGAGCCCCCTCCCAGCAGCGACAGTATCTTGAGTCTGGTGGGGTCAGAGAGCGCCTGAAATGTCCTCGCATCAACCATTTACCCCTCCTATTCGACTATCCGCATACGTTTATACTTGCCTCCCGGCCGCCAGTCAACACAAAAGAAACCAACTTCTTGACTTGGCCCCCCCGCTGGATTAGAAAAGGAGAGTAAACCCCGTCCGGCAATCACCCAGAAGGTAGGTGGACAATGGAAAGACACAGCCCGAAGCTGACGCTCCTGACCGAGCCGGTGATAAAGGAGATCATCGACGAGGCCATGGGGCTTCTCGAGAGTACCGGAGTCACCGTTGAAGAGCCCGATACGCTCGAGCTGCTGGCGGAGATGGGAGCCGTTGTGGACGGCGCGAAGCATGTTGCGAGGTTCAAACGTGACATGGTCGAACGCACTCTCGCTTCCGCTCCCGGAAAGATGGAGCTCTACACCCTGTCCGGCGAGAAGGCCTTCGCGTTCGGCGACGGGCAGATACACTTCAATCCGGGCTCGGCCGCCCTCTTTATTCTGGACCTCGACGGCCCGGTGATGCGGAAGCCCTTCGTGGAAGATGTCGTACGCTTCGCCAAACTCACGCACACGCTTGAAAACATAGAGGCCGCAAGCACGGGCATCATCCCCTCGGACGTTCCCGAAGGGGTGAGCGACAGCCTGCGGCTGTTCATCTCATGCCTCTTCTCGGACAAACCCGTCGTCACCGGGACCTTTTCCCTCGACGGATTCGACGTGATGCGCGACCTCCTTCTGGCCAGGACGGGAGAGGACTCCATGAGAGCCAAACCCGTGGCCGTTTTCGACGTCTGCCCGACATCCCCCCTGAGATGGTCCGAGATCGGCTGCCATGACCTGAGGCTCGCGGCGCAGAACGCTATCCCTGCCCAGCTCATATCCATGCCGCTCGCAGGCGCGCTTGCGCCCATGAGCCTGGTCGCGTCCGTGGTCCAGCACACGGTGGAGACCCTGAGCGGTATCGTCATCCACCAGGCCTGGACGCCCGGCTCCCCCATAATCTGGGGCGGGTCGCCCGCCGTCTTCGACATGCGCCATTCCACATCCCCGATGGGTGCCGTGGAGACGCTGCTCATAGACCTTGGTGACACCGAAGTGGGCAAGTATCTCGGCATGCCGACGCAGGCCTATCTCGGCATGAGCGACTCCAAACTCCTCGACGCGCAGGCCGGAATGGAGTCGGCCATGACCATGCTCGCAGCGTCGGCGGGTTCGGTGGACTTCGTCTCCGGGCCGGGCATGCTCAACTTCGAGAGCTGCCAGTCGCTCGAGAAACTCGTCATGGATAACGAGATCTGCGGAATGGTCCGGCGCTTCAAGCACGGACTCGCGGGCGAGGGCGACACGCTGGGAACCGAAGCCATACTCGAAGGGCTCCGGGAGGGCAACTTCCTGACCACAGGGGAAACCCTGAAGCTGTACCGAAAAGAATGCTGCTACCCCGGCAAGCTGATCGACCGCAGGTCGCTCAAGGACGAAGGCCCGCTTGATTCCGGGGGATTCAACCGCCGCGCGGGGGCTGAAGTCGAGGCGCGCCTCGAGTCTTATCAGAGGCCGGAAATCCCGGCGGCCCGGCTGGACGACCTTTACTCTGTGATGGGCGCGGCCCTTGAGAGGGCCGGCGCAAAGAAGATCATGGAGAAGATTCCCAGGCCTTAGACGGGGTGAAAATCCTGATGCCCAGATCTGTCAACGGAATGACAAGGGAGGAGATTACCCTGGCCGTCACCGGCCTGGGTGAGCCGGCCTATCGCGGCGGCCAGATAGCGAGCTGGGTTTACCGCAAGCGCGTCCGTTCATTCGATGAAATGACCAACCTGTCACTGGAGCTGAGAGACGCGCTCCGGGAGCGCTACGATATAACCGTGCTCAAGAGGGCGCGCAAGGCCACGTCTTCCGGGGACGGCTCGGTGAAGTTCAGCCTCGCCCTTCGAGACGCAAACGAGATCGAGACCGTGTTTCTTCCCCATGCGCGCGGAGCGACACTGTGCATCTCGTCCCAGGTCGGCTGCGCTTACGCCTGCAAGTTCTGCGCGACCGGCAGGATGGGATTGAAGCGGGACCTGAAACCCGAGGAGATAATAGGGCAGGTGTTCTTCGTCATGGACGAGATCGGCCCACGCAAAACCGCAGGGGGCGAACTCGCGACGCGGCCCTTCACCAACATCGTATTCATGGGCATGGGCGAGCCGCTCGCCAACTACGCCAACACCGTCAAGGCGGTCACCCTGCTGATAAGAGAGGTGGGCGTCGGCGCGAGGAGGATTACGATATCCACGAGCGGACTCCCTGATGAGATCATGAGGCTGGCCCGCGAGCCCTTTGAAGTCGGCCTCGCCGTATCTCTGAACGCGACGACCGATGAGAAGCGGGCGCGGATCATGCCGGCCGCCGCCAGGACTCCGCTCGTCAAGCTCATGAACGCCGCGCGTTACTACTATGAAACAAAAGGCAGGATTCTCACGTTTGAATATGTGCTTATGAAGGACGTCAACGACAGCACCGGGGACGCGCATGAGCTGGCAAGCCTCACGCGGGAGGTCCCGGCGAAGATAAACCTCATCGCCCTCAACCCGTTTCCGGGATGCACGTACGAGAGGCCCGAAACCGAGACTGTGGAGAAGTTCGAGACCGTCTTGAAGGGCCGGGGCAAGAAGGTGACCGTAAGAAAGAGCCTCGGCAGCGACATCCAGGCGGCCTGCGGGCAGCTCGCCGGGGGGCACGGGAAAAAGAAACACTTGAAGAAGATATAGAAACTGTGGATAAGATTCATGAGGGCTTTTAGGCAGGCTGATCGCTTACTCTCGGGTTTAAACCCCGGCACTTACCGACGCGAGGAGCTGAACTGAAACTCAGGATCACGGACCCGACAAGGAGCGGGAGTCTCGAGAGAAGAATCCTCCTGTTTTTCATCTTCTTCTGGGTGATTCCGACGCTCATCATAGCTTACCTCATTGCGCATGTCGTCATTACCACGACCGAGCAGATGGACACCAGCGTGGTCAAGGAATCCATGAAGAACTCGCTGGCCATCGCCCGGGAGTACTACGACAAGCTGGAACACGACTCAAAAGAGACGGCGGTCCAGATGGCCAGGGAGTTCGGGGAGAACAGCATACCCCACGGGGGCCCCGAACTCGGCGGTTTTCTGGAGAGGGTCGCGTCCGTGAACCGCGTGGACTTCGCCGCGCTTTACGCTCTCCAGGACACGCTGTGGATTCGCGTGGACTCGCACCCCGTGCGCCCCCCCAGGGTCGATGAGAGTTTCCCCGCCGGGTTCGAATACGAGCTCATGGAAGCCAACCGGATCGCTTTCACCGACCCGGATGTCATCGCTTCGGGGATGCGCTGCGACGACAACACGCTCTTCGTCACGGGTTTCGTTCTCTCCCCGGGCAGGATCGACCAGATGAGACAGACCGGAGACGACCTCAGCAGGTACAGTACGCTGGGGCTATTCGTCAGCAAGACGAGAAGCAGGATCCGGACAGGCATAATCGTCCTGGCGGTGGTTCTCGTGGCATCTTCGTTCGTGGCGGCCAGGGTCGTGACCAGGAGGACGCTGCGCCCCCTTCAACATCTGGCGGCGGCGACCCAGCGAATAGCCAACGGAGACCTCGCCCATCGCGTCGAGGTGGAGCCGAGTGACGCCCGGGGCGAGATAGGCATGCTGGTATCGTCGTTTAACGTAATGACCGGCAACCTCGAAGAGGCCCAGCGCAACCTCGCGCGCACAGAGCGCATCGCGGCCTGGCGCGAGGTGGCAAGGCGGCTCGCGCATGAGATCAAGAACCCGCTCACCCCCATACAGGTCTCCATACACCGCATAAAGAAGCGGCTGAAGGGGGACGACGAGGATACCCGGGTCATAGAAGAATGCCTGGACTCCATACTCAAAGAGGTGAACAACTTAAGGAGCATCGCCCAGGAGTTCTCGACCTTCGCCAAGCTGCCCGAACCCAGGTTCAAGGAGCTCGACGTAAACGAGGCCATACGCAGCGTGCTGGACCTCTACACGACTTCTCTTGAGAACATCGAGGTCGTCACTTCCTATGGCGAGCGCCTGCCGGCGGTCCGCGCGGACCACGACCAGATAAGGAGCGTGTTCAGCAACATTATCAAGAACGCCATAGAGGCGATGCCGGACGGGGGCGTCATCGTGATCATCACGTCGCTGGGGGCCGGGGGCGAACCCGGAGCCCGCCGGTGCGTCAGGGTGGAGATATCCGACAGCGGCGGAGGAATACCGACGGAAGTCACCGACCAGATCTTCAACCCCTACTTCACCACCAAGTCGGAGGGCACCGGACTCGGCTTGGCGCTTGCGTACCGCATTATCCAGGACCATAATGGGAATATAAGTTTCACTACCAGCGCCGACGGCACGACCTTCGCCATCGAACTGCCGCTCTACACGGGCTGACAAGAGGAGACCGCGTGGCCAGAGAGAGGCTGCTCATAATCGATGATGAACCCGAGATACTGAAGCAGGTATCGGGGCTCATGGAGGACGAAGGCTACCGCACCGTGAAGGCGAGTGGCGGCGAGGCAGGCATAAAGGCGTTCAGCGCAGGGGGCATATCCCTGGTGCTGCTCGACGTCTATATGCCCGGGATGGACGGGCTCGCAGTGCTCGGGAGGCTCAAGGAGATTGACCCCGGCGTCCCCGTGATCATGGTATCCGGCCAGGGGAGCATCGACGTAGCCGTCAAGGCCACCAAGCTCGGCGCAATCGACTTCGTCGAGAAGCCCTTCCAGCCCGAGAAACTGCTGGTGTCGGTGGCGAACGCGCTCGAGCTCAAGAACCTCCGGAGCGAGAACATCCGCCTGGCCGGCGAGCTGAGGCAGAGCCGTCTTATGGTAGGCCGGAGCGCGATCATGCGAGCGCTGGAGGCCGAAATAGCCGGGGCGGCCCCCTCCAAGATCCGCGTACTCATAACCGGGGAGAACGGAACCGGCAAGGAGCTGGTTGCCTCCGCCATACACGAGAACAGCCCGCGGAACAACAAGCCCTTCGTGAAGCTCAACTGCGCGGCCCTTCCCAAGGACCTTATCGAGAGCGAGCTCTTCGGATACGAGAAGGGCGCTTTCACCGGGGCCATCGCCAGGAAGCAGGGCAAGTTCGAACTCGCCGACGGCGGCACGCTGCTCCTCGATGAGATAGGCGACATGAGCCTCGACACACAGGCCAAGCTCCTGAGAGTACTCGAGGAGGAGGAGTTCGAGAAGCTGGGCGGCAAGAGCCCCATAAAGGTGGACGTTCGCGTCATATCGTCCACCAATAAGAACCTCCAGGAGGAGATCAGGAAGGGCAGTTTCCGCGAAGACCTTTATCACCGCATCGCCGCCATGCCTATACAGGTGCCCCCGTTGCGGGAACGCAAGGAAGACATTTCGCTTCTCGTGGAACATTTCGTCGAGCTCTTCAGCCAGGAAAACAACAGGCCGGTCAAGCGCTTCACGGAGGGAGCGGTCAGGGTTCTCATGTCCTACGAATGGCCGGGCAATGTCCGGGAACTCAAGAACCTCGTGGAGCGCCTCGTGATTATGGCTGAGGCCGACGTCATAGACGAGGAGGACATAATACCCCTCCTGGGCGAAGCGAGGATCGCGAAGGGCGACAAGCCTCTGAGCGAGCTCACCGAGGAGTTCGAGCGTTCACTCATTCTGAGCGAACTCAAGAAAACCGGGTGGAACGTGTCCAAGGCGGCGTCGCGGCTCGGCATCGACCGGGCCAACCTCCACCGGAAGATGCGCCGGTACGGCATAGCCCGAGAGGACGGACCCGGTGTGTCCGGAGGTGAAGCCTGATGTGTCGCATCGACACCGGGCCGCCGGCCCCGGCTGACCGTTGAGAGTCGCACTGATCCTATTCTCTTATTCCGCAGCCGCTTAGCCACGCAATTATAAATGCGCCTTCACCGCATCTCTGGCATACCTGTTGCACTTGTCGAAGCCGGAAACCCCTAAAGGACATTGAGGAGGTGAAGGTCGTGAAGTCGGAGACACTGAAACTCGTGCTCTCGGAGGCGCTTGCGGTCGCGCTCTGCGTGATTCCTCAGATCTGGGGGTTCTATCACTTCTCGAAGCTCTTTTATCTCTAGCGGATGAAACCAAACGTCTGCTATATTGGTCAATGCTTACATGGAGGAGGTCATGCTGACTGACAAGAGTGTACCCGTGAGGTTGGTTGTTTTCGTCTTCCTGGTGATGGCGGCGTCCCTTGCGCGGGCCGATTCACCGATTATGCTGGCAGCAGGGCGGGGCACTGACGCTAGTGACCTCAGCGATGAGGAGATCAAGAGGAAGTTCGAGTCTCTGGAGGGCTTGCAGGAGCTCGCAGGAGTCGATCTGTCCAGGTACCTGGATCTGGATGAGGGCGATATCTTGAAGATCGGACAGAGTTACACCGTTGAGGAGAACGTGACAATCGACGGTAACGTCGTGGTCATAGGCGGCGCCCTGACGGTGGCGGGAACCATAAACGGTGACGCCGTGGTCATAGGCGGATCGTCTTATTTGACATCGACCTCCGTCGTGGAGGGCGACGCGGCTGTTTTCGGAGGGATCCTCCAGATGGAGGACGGCGCGCTCGTCTGGGGCAAGGCGATCGAGCAGTCGAGTATAGAGCCCGAAGAGAAGAGGTACGTGCTCGAGATCGAGCCGGGCATCGAGAAAATCACCAGAGAGGACATCGTGAAGCTCACGGGCGACGTCTACGTGGGGCCCGAGGAATACGTGACGGGTGACATCGTCGCCATCACGGGGAACATCATGATCGAAGGCAAAGTGGACGGTGAAGTGGTGGCCCCCATGGGGAGCATAACGCTGGCGTCCACCGCCAAGATAGGCGGAAGCGTCACGGCACCGCTCGGCACAGTCAACATCGAGGACGGAGCGGTGGTTCTCGGAGAGATCGAATCGTCGGCCCAGGTCTACTGCGAGCCGTCCCCCATGAAGAAGGCCCGCCCCATGAAGGAAAGGTACGAGGAACGTATCTCCTACAGGTTCCTCTATCACAGTCCGGGTTCGAAATCTATGGCCCTCACCGGGGACTTCATCGACTGGGACGAGGAAGGCATCCCCATGGTCCGCGACGAGGAAGGCACCTGGTCCACGCTCTACTCCCTCCCTCCCGGTGAATACAGGTACAAGTTCATCATCGACGGCGAGGCCGTGCCCGACCCCGACATGGAGGAGAGGGTGCCCGACGGCATGGGCGGCTGGGCAACTCCGCTCACCGTGAAATCGAGAAAGGGGGCCGCGACCCGGGTTCGTACCGTCGAGTGGCATCCGGAATCGTTCGATGCGAGCCTGGCAATGGACTATAACCGCGTGGACGGCTTCTACCTCGCCGGCAACGTCAGCAACAGGACCAACGTCTTCCCAATGCCCCGTTTCGAGGTCGAGGCAGGCTATGCATGGGAAAGGGAGAAATGGATGGGCGGGGTCCGCCTCGAGCAGCCGCTCATCGCCCCGTTCATGCTCTCGCTGGGCGGCTCGTTTTACAGCCGGACGGACACCTACGACAGGGAACTGATCGGTGAAATAGAGAACTTCCTGACCGCGTTCCTCCTTAAGAAAGACTACAGGGACTACTTCGACCGGAGGGGCGTGGCGGGTTTCCTGGGCTTCTACCCGGGGAGAAGCCACTCTTTCAGGTTCTCCTACACGAGCGACGACTACAGGCCCCTTGAGAAGGAGACCAACTGGTCGCTCTTTAGGCGCGGCGAGCAGTTCCCCGAGAACCCGCACTACGAGCCCAATATATGCGCATGCCCCGGCTGTGACGTGGTAAGGGTGAGGGCGCTGGGGTGCGACTACGAATTCGACACGAGAAACAACAAGAAGACCCCGTATTTCGGCGCCTGGGCCAGGCTCTCGGGCGAGTGGGCCAGGAGAAGCTTCGGGGGCGACCTGGGCTACGACAGGTACGTCGTGGACCTCAGGTACTACGACAGGCTGTCAAGCCGCCAGAGGCTGGCGTTCCGTCTCAAAGGCGGCTCCATGTCGATGCCCGATGACTCGCACTCCGACGGCGCGCCGGCGCCCCAGTACTTCTTCCCCAAGGAGTTCTACGTCGGCGGGCTGGGTACGATGCCCGGCTATTGCTTCAAGGAGTTCAGGGGAACGCAGATGATCCTCTTCAACTTTGAATACGCCCTCGGTTTCAGCAAGAGCTGGTACTTCCTGTTCTTCACAGACGGGGGCGACGCGGCCGGCAGAGACGAAAGCCGTGAGGACGCCTGGGAGGCGATGGACATAAAGTGGGATGGCGGATTCGGCTTAAGATATGAGCGCCCCGGGACCTCGGTAACCGTGCACGTTTCGCAGCGGTTCGACGACTGGGACCGGAGTTCCGTCCTGACCCTCAGGCTCAACAGGATGTTCTAGTGACAGGAGCCCCTGTATGTTAAGGAGCTGCAGCGCACTGCTGCTTCTCGCGGCGGTCGCGCTGACCTACACAATTCCGGCTTCGGCCGCGGAGCCGGCCATCAACGTATCGGGGATTTACGCCGTCGAGGACTCCGTGTGCGTAGACTTCCAGCTCAGGGATGCCGTAACCACTGATATCATGAGGGAGGTGCGTGACGGCGTGCCGCTCGAGATCGTCTTCAAGATAGAGGTCTGGCGCGAGAGCTTCTGGTTCGACCGCACTGTAGCGACCTCTACCATTTCATGCATATTCCGCTATGATCACTGGGACACGGTTTACTGCGTAACGAAGGAGCGCGAGGGAGTGGCCTCGAGAGAGGCGATAAGGTCCGCGAGCATCGGCGAGATACTCCACAAGACATGCGTGTACACGGGGCTCAGGACCTGCGCCGTTTCCAAGATAAAGCCTGACAAGAACTACTTCGTCGTGGTGCGTTCGGAAATAAGGTCGCTGAGCGCGGAGCGCGTGCGGGAGATTGAGTCCTGGCTCAGCGGCAAGGACCGCCGTGAGGACGAAGGCGGCGGGTTCCTCGACCTCGTGGCCAGCGCTTTTGAGAGCGAGAGGCAGACGGTCGAATCGACAAAGCAGTACTTCAGCCTACCGAGTATAAGCCGGTGAGCCGTTACACGCTGGATTCGGCGCGCGAGTACCACCGGCTGGCAATGCAGGGGGACGAGGGCGCGATCGAAGAGGCCGGCCGGGCCGTCGATGAGATCCTGGCTGCCGGCGGCCCCCGCGCCGAGGCCCTGGCCATCAGGGGGAGCCTCTTCACGCTCAAGGCCAAGCTCACCCGTTCCTTCCCGAAGCGGATCTACTACTCCTACAGGGCCGTGAGGACCCTGAACCGCGCGGTTGAGGCCGATCCCGACGACCCCGCCGCCCGCACCATAAGGGGCTTTACGTCCATGGTGCTGCCGGGGTTCTTAAGAAGGCTAAAGGTTGCCGCCGGGGATTTCGAATATCTTATTAGAAGGTATCAGGAGGACCCGTCGTTCCTTCCTGATGAAATGATGCCCAAGATCCATCTCAATCTCGGCATCGCTTATGCCAAGGAGGGAAAGATTGACGAAGCAAGGAAGGCGCTCGCCGATGTCACCGGGAAGTTTCCAGAGAGCAGGGAATCGGACAGGGCGCAATCTCTGCTCGCCCGCCTCGCCAGGAGACGCCAGGCGTTGCATTGACGCGCTGTGGCGGACCATCATCATATATGCGGCGATAGCAGCAGCCGGCGGCCTGACGGCGCTGGTGCCAGGCCGGGCCCTTGCGGCGGACTCTTCCCTGGTCGAGAGCTACGCCTGGCGCGAGACTTTCCTTCCATGCGGCATCCCCTCGGTGGCGCTCAGGACCAATGAGACGGCCATGCTGTGGAACCCGGCCGGCGTGGCCATGGGGAGCGACTTCTCCGCCGGTTACGCTTACACCGCAGTTTACTCGGGCGACGAAAAGGCGGCAGGGACTCACTTTGTGCTCACAAACGCGCGCGGGCTCGGGTTTGGGTTCACGAAGGACAATATCGGTGAAGGAACCCGAACCCGGATGCTGTTCACGGTCGCACCGAGGTTCTCACGGGCCTTCGCCGTCGGCTGGACCGGCAAATGGCGGGGCGCCTTCAACTTCGACGTCGGCGCCGTCATGAGAATAAGAGACAAGATCTCCCTGGGGTTCGTGGGTAGAGACCTGAGGGAGACGCGGCGGGCCCGGACTTACTATGAGGCCGGAATCGCCGCAATCCTGTCTCCGAGCAAGTTCGGCCTGTTCTACGATGTGATAATCGAGGACAATGAATACAGAAAAGCCACCGCGCAGGGCGGTGGCCTCTATGTCGGTTTCGAAGGGTCAGTCTTCTTCGTGGGGACCCTCACCTATGACGGTGAGGGCCACACCTACCTCAGGTTCAATCTCCAGCTCTACTCGCCGAGCGGCCTCGCCGAAGGGGCCTACATGACGAGCTCCGACGGCTTCAAATCCCTATCCGGACGTTTCTCCCGATGGAGCCCCAAATGAGGCAGCCGTAGCCGGCCTGGGGGCCTTCTCCCTCGTGCCGAACCTTGACGTCACAACGGCGCCCAACCCCACTGTAGAGGCCACGAAAACGATTGCTATGCCCAGGAAGCCGAATATCGATCCCGCGAAATGCAGCGGTCCGGGGCCCATGGCGAAAAGCGCGCCGACCAGGAGGAGTCCGTACAGGATGATGAGGCCCAGCGCCATGGCCCTGTAAGGCGAGCCTCCGGCGATGCCGGTGAACCTCTGCCCCGTTGCCACGGCCACGCCGATGAAGCCGAGAAGCGTCATTATGACGTACACGAACGGCAGGAGTATGGCGATGGGTATCCCGATTATGGTCACCGCCAGCAGCACCATGAGCGGAACGAACAGCACCCAGGCGAGAAGCCCTATGAGCCCGTTGAAGAAGGCCTCTTTCCTCACCCGGTCGCTCACTATGTCAACCGACCTTCCGACGACGGCGAGGAGAAGCGCGCCGAGCAGCATTACCACGATGACCATCACGATAAGGAGAACGAAGCGCCGGGCGTGTGAAAAGAACCCGCCCATCACGAAGCCCGGCCCGCGGCACCAGCCGGTGCCGAAGCCGATGCTCACCGTTTCACCTCTTATGACTCCGCCGTTTTTCTCCACCGTACCGCCTATGGATACGCCGTCCCCGTCGATCCTGGCCTTGGGGCCCAGGATGAGGCTTCCGCCCACGGCCACCGCGTCGCCTTCGACATAGCCGTCGATGCGCACATCGCCCATGATGGACACGACATCGCCCTCGACGACCTGGCCCTCGGGAATGTGGACATCGTTACCCATTCGGACGACGTCCTCGCCGACCGTTTCGATGCCCACGCCCTCGTCCCAGTCCATGTGCATGGTGTCGCCGTCTTCATCGGTGATGACGACGCCCTGGTCCCCGATTTCTATGTGCTTTATGGTGTCGTCGTCATCCTCGCCGGCCAGCACCGGTGCGGCCAGCGCAAGCGCCAGCACCACAACCGCCACATATACCGGTAGCATTCTCTTCTTCATGACCTTACCCCCTTCGGTTGCCTTAGCCACACCGACATTGCGTAGATCAACACGATAATGAATGCGAACAGGGCCGCGAGTATGGCCGCTCCCTGAACGCGATAGACGGCGAAGCTTTCACCCGTGAAGCTTCCCAGTACGGTACCGCCGAGAACATTGGCGAGAGATTTGAGGATAAGCAGGCCCTTGGAACCCGCGACCATTACAGGACTCGAGCTCCCGAAGCCCGATATCAATCTGACGATGTATTCAAACACCCTGATGCCGAACGCATCCAGGGCGACTATCCCGCCCGTTATCGCGGCAAGCACTATGCCCCAGCGAATCACCGTTTGCCTGCGCCGCCTGGCTGCCATCTTCGCAATGACCGCGCCTGAGACGCTGACAAAGGCCGCCTCCGGAATGTCCCTCATGCCCCTGACGAGCGCGAGGTCGAACGCATACGCTTCATTGCACGCGGCGCAGGAGGCCATGTGAGCTCTCAGCGCGCGCTCCCGCCCGCGGTCGACTTCTCCTTCTATAAGGGCTTCGGCGATCCTTGCCGCATCATCGCATGTAAGCCGCTTATCCACCCTAAATCGCCCCCCTCTTAATCGACACGCCGCCGCTGGCCGTATTCACGGTCAGCGAGAACCCGCCTTCACCGTAACGGCCGGACAGCTTTCTTCTCGACGCGTCTCTCACTGTCATGGGAATCTGGCTCGATATGGACCCCGAGCCCGTACTGACGTCTATTTCATATGCGTCCCCGCCGTACATGATTATGTCGACTTCACCGCTGGATGTTTTAATCACGATATCGCCCTCACCGCCATCCAGGCCCAGGGTGACGTCGCCGCTGGATGCGCTCAGGTCGGCGCTTCCGGTGTGATGCAAGACGTCCACGTCGCCGCTGCCCGTGCCCGCCTTCACGGCGCCGACCGAGGTGTCGATCTGGACGTCGCCGCTGCCCGTGCCGACGCCGATGTCGCCCGCCACCTTGCGCACCGTGACATCGCCGCTGCCCGTGGAGATCCTGCCGTTCCCGCCGATGCCGCCGACGAAGATGTCGCCGCTGCCGGCATCCAGGTTGACATCATGCCGGGCCGTGCCGATCTTCATGTCCCCGCTGCCCGTGTCCACCTTAAGGCCCCCGCCGGCCACGCCCACCTCGACGTCGCCGCTACCGGTGTCTATTTTGAGGAGGCCCTCCCGGTCGGCAATCTCGACATCGCCGCTTCCGGTATGAACGTCCAGCCGCATCCGGGCGGGAAGCCCCACTGAGATATCGATGCTCACGTAGCCCTTGGTCACCTGGCTGAGGCCCAGGTGCGTCTCCTTCTTGCGCTCCACCACCAGCCTGTCGCCGCGGCGCGTGAAGGTTATCTCGGCCTTATCGAGAAGCTCCTCCCCGTATTCTTTCTCGTTGGCCCTGAAGGTCTTCTCGATGTTGAAGTCGGCCTTGCCGACCTCCTCGGTCGTGACGATGACGTCCTCGGAACCCAGGATGAACTCGATGGTCTCGATTCCTTCCAGGTCAATCGTCTCGACCTCCACCCTGGTGCCCCTGTACTTGAAGTTGCCTTCCGCGATCACGCAGCCCGCGAATACGAACATGGCCATGATGCCTATCAGCGCGCCATACCTTGTTAGCTTTATCACAGCTCCCCTACCTCCTTTTTCACCGCTCTCTTAAGCTCCCGCCTCCCCCTGTGGATCAGCACCTTCACCGTCCCCATGGGAATCGAGAGTATGTCGCTTATTTCCCTGTATGCGTAGCCGTCCCTGTACCGGAGCGTGAGGACCGAAGCATAACGTGGATCGAGGCCGTCCATGCAGCGCTCGACGACGCCCGAGTCTATCCTGGCCGACAGCGCCGCCTCGGCGGTTCCCCTGGCCGTGCCGAAGTCCTCGACCGACCGCTCGTCGGTTTCATACGAGAAGATCCTGTCCTCCCTGCCCCGGCGCCTCAGTAAGTCCTTGGCGCTGTTGGCTGCAATCCGCATGAGCCACGCCGGGAACGAAGCCGAGAAATCGAACCTGTGCAGGTTGGTAAGCGCCTTCACGAAAGTCTCCTGTACGATGTCCCGGGCATCTTCGGAGTTCCGGACCATGCTGAGAACCAGGGCGTATACCCTTCTTTCATAACGCATGACCAGCGTCTCCTGCGACGCCCTGTCACCTTCTCCGGCCTTTTCAATTAGAGCCCTCTCTTCCTGTGCCCTTACCTCTGAAATCTGCTTATCCTGTCTCTCCATAATCACCTACGAACCGGGGTTAGAATATGTTTCGAAAAAAGTGCGGCCACCTGTAATCACATTAAAAACCAACAGGTTGGAGAGGGCTGCTCCAGGCCTGGCTCCCGCACCCTGCCGCGGCCCGCAATCGGCGCCGCCCGGCCGGACCCCCGCACCCTGCCAGCCTCCTGACCCCTGCCGGTGCGCGTCAATCACAATCGCCGGCCCACGCGCGACAGTCACGCTCGCCCGCCCGCGCCGGCCCGCCGAACGCGCGTTGACCGGTCCCATCCAACCTGCTAGACTCGCGTCGATGTCATCTCTCATATCGATCATCTACAAGAAAGCCTTCTGGAATACATACGACCATGTGGGGAGGCTTATTCTCTTAAACCTCCTGTGGGCCTGCTGCTTTCCCCTGCCAACGTACCTCGCCTTCCGGCTGCTTCCCCTGGATGGGCAGTTGAAGATCGGCGCGACGGTTCTGGTGGGAATCCTCACGCATGCTTTCGCCACGTCAGGGGTATTTGCCGCCACGGCCGATATTGTAGACTACCGGAAGTTCGCGCTCAAGCAATTCTTCTTCTCGGGCCGCAGGCTCTACTTCCCCGCGCTCGCGGTCACGGCCCTCTCGGCTGCGGTTTTCTATCTCACCTATGTCAGCATAGTCTTCTATCTCGCGCTCGAGGGCCCGGCCGGCGTCATGGGGTTCTTCCTCGTGGGACTGCAGGTCTGGATCGTGCTCTTCGTTCTCTCAATGCAGGTCTACCTCCTGCCGCTTCTTGCAAGGAAAAGATGGGGCGCCCTGAAGACCATCAGGTGGAGCGCGGTGCTCATTCTCATAAAGCCCGGGTTCTGCGTGCTCATAATGCTCCAGGTCCTGGCCGCCTCCGTCATAATCGGGATTACCATAATCGGGACCATCGTCATCCTCATGAGCCTGGTCTCGGTGTTCCTCAACACGACCCTCCGCGAGGTCCTGAAGGAACTCGAGCACGCGGGCGAGCCCGAGAAGAGGCCTGCTTCCTGGAGGGAGATCTTCGATGCCGAGCGCGCGCGCGAGGAGGAGCCCCGCGGCATGAAGGACATCCTCAGGCCCTGGGACAACTGACCCACAGGACGCTTGACATCCCCTCACCCTTCCCATACCATCCCATCAGAAAAAGCTGGAGATCAGGCCTGCAGAAATGCGGGCAAGCGGCATACCGAACTCAACGATAACGGAAAGGTCAGGAACCCATGACGGAAATCATCGACATCCTCGGGCGGGAGATACTGGACTCGAGAGGCAACCCCACCGTTGAGGTGGACGTGCTGCTGGCGGGCGGAGGCTTCGGCCGCGCCGCGGTGCCCTCAGGAGCATCGACCGGCAAGCATGAAGCTCTCGAGCTACGCGACAAGCAGCCCAAGCGCTACGGGGGCAAGGGCGTTCTCAAGGCCGTCAGGAACGTGAACGGTCCCATACTCGACCGACTCGCCGGCGAAGACGCGGCTGACCAGCGCGAAATCGACTCCATGCTCATCGACCTTGACGGCACGGCCAACAAGAAGAAGCTCGGCGCCAACGCCATCCTTGGAGTCTCGCTCGCCTGCGCCAGGGCGGTGGCTATGACCTACGGCCTGCCGCTCTACGCCTACCTCGGCGGCATCGGCGCCCACACGCTTCCCGTCCCCATGATGAACGTCATCAACGGCGGCCAGCACGCCGATAACGCGCTCGACATCCAGGAGTTCATGATTGTGCCTGCGGGCGCGCCCGACTTCACGGAAGCCGTCCGCATGGGAGCGGAGACTTTCCATGCGCTCAAGGCCATCTTGAAGAAGAAGGGCCTCGCCACCAGCGTCGGCGACGAGGGCGGCTTCGCGCCCGACCTCAAGGGGAACGAGCAGGCCCTCGAGTTCATAATCCAGGCCATCAGGAAGGCGGGCTACAGGCCCGGCAAGGACGTCTTCATCGCCCTCGACCCTGCTGCGAGCGAGTTCTACGGGCAGGGCAAATATAACCTGGCGAGCGATAAGAAGAAACTCTCGAGCGATAAGATGATCGCCCTCTACAGGAAGTGGATCAAGACCTATCCCATAATCTCCATCGAGGACGGCCTCGCCGAAGACGACTGGGCGGGCTGGGCGGCGATGACCGAAGAGCTCGGCTACGCGATCCAGATCGTGGGCGACGACATCTTCGTCACCAACCCGGTCAGGCTCCAGAAGGGAATCGACTCGGGCGTGGCGAATTCCATACTCATCAAGCTCAACCAGATAGGAACGCTCACCGAGACGATGGCGGCTATCGA
>CAZSBE010000019.1:11949-37134 GCA_964604955.1 uncultured bacterium | reverse complement strand
GTCGAGGCCATGAGCATAGAGCTCGTCAGGCGCGGGCACGATGTCACCATCTACTGCCGGTCGTACTACGTGCCCCCGGACATGGACGAGTACAAGGGCGTCAAGCTGCTGCGCACGCCGACCATCAATACAAGGCATCTCGACTGTCCCGTCCACACGCTTACCTCCACGCTGGATTCGCTTTGGCGTGACTACGACATCGTGCATTTCCACTCTGTGGCTCCGGCGGCTTTCTGCTGGATTCCCCGGCTGGTGGGCAAGAAGACCATCGTCCAGGTGCACGGCCTCGGCTGGACGGACGTTACCTACGGGCCGGTGGTGCGGTGGCTCATGAAGATGGCCGAGTACCCGGCCGTTTATCTGTCCAACATCTTTACGACCGTGTCCGAGCCCGCCGTCGAGTACTTCAGGAAGACCTACGGAAGGGACGTCAAGTTCGTGACTTCCACGACCGAGTTCCACGACCCCAAGGAGCCCGACAAGATGAAGGACCTCGGGCTGGAAAGGGACGGTTACGTACTGTTCGTCGCGAGGCTAACGCCGCAGAAGGGCCTCCACTACCTGATCGAGGCCTTCAAGAAGGTCAAGACGGACAAGAAGCTCGTGATTGCAGGCGACGTCGACCCGGGGGACGGCCTCGGCGAGTACGTCGACGGCCTCAAGGCCCTGGCGGACTCGCGCACCGAGTTTCTCGGATGGGTCTACAGCGACCTTCTCGACGAGCTCTTCACCAATGCCTTTCTCTTCGTGCTGCCGTCGGAGACCGAGGGCCTCTCGGTGTCCCTCATAGAGGCGGTGAACTTCGAGTGCGGCCTGCTTGTGAGCGACGCCCCGGAGAACCTGGACGCCATCTCGGATTACGGGTTCTCCTTCAAGAACATGGACGTCGACGACCTGGCGAGAATGCTCCAGTACCTCATCGACCATCCGGAAGAGGTCAGGTCGAAGGCAAAGGGCGGCAGAGAATACGTAAGGCAGCGCTACGGAATCGCCAGCGTGGTGGACGGCCTTGAAAAGATCTACGGCGAAATGGTTAACCGCGGATAATCCCCATGGGAGAAACAGTCACTCTCGCCGAGCGCGACGACCCTGAACTCACCGGTTTCTTGAAGCGCACCGCCGGGGCCACTGTATATCACACGCCCCAGTGGCGCAACGCGCTGACGTCCACCTACTCCTACGAGCCCCATTACCTCGCGTTCCTGGACGGCGGGCACATCAAGGCCTTCCTGCCGCTCATGCTGGTCAGGAGCTGGCTCACGGGGACCAGGCTGGTGTCGCTGCCTTTTGCAAACGTGTCCGGCCCGCTGGGTTCGCGCGAGTGTTTCGGCCCGCTGATAGAGGAGGCCTTAAGAATCGCCGACGGCGCCGGGGCGAAGACGCTCGAGATGAGGACGCAGGCCGGGCTCAACGACATTGACGACGATAGATTCTCGAGGCTCAGCTACTTCGTGACTTCCATCGTGCCCCTGGACAGCGACCCAGACGTCGTGTGGAAACGCCTCAAGGGGGACGTCAGGACCAAGGTCAGGCAGGCCGCCAACAAGGGCATAGAGGTCACCGAGGCCTCCGGCGGCGAGGACCTCAGGCATTTCTACGATCTCTTCGTCGAGGGGCGCCTCAAGCACGGCGTGCCTCCACAACCTTACAGGTTCTTCCATAACCTCTGGCACTCTATGAAGCCCGAGCAGAGAATGCTGCTCATCGCGACGCTTGAGGGCAGGCCGGTCGGCGCGCTTCTGAACCTGGCCTTCGGCGGCACGCTTTGCGGCGGCTACATCGGTTCGCGGCTCGACCTCCGCTCCTATCATATCAACCAGGGCCTCAACTGGAAGGCCATCGAGCTGGGCTGCCTGCGCGGGCACGCCAGGTTCGATTTCCTGAGGACGGCCAAGCCCAGCGCCAGTCTCAGGGAGTTCAAACTCAGGTGGAACGCCCGCGAGGTGGACCTCAATTACATGTACTACCCCGCAGTCTGCGGCACGGCGGCCACGGTGGAGGAGACCGCCAAGTACAGGCTCATGACCTTCGTTCTGAAGCGTTCGCCGAGTTTCGTGGGGCGCATGCTTGGAAGCGCGGTTTACAGGCACCTTGGCTGAGGTCTTGGGATGTCATTCCCGGCGGGGACTACTCAAGCACCGCAACTTTCCTGGATACCACCCTGCCGCCCACGTTGACGGTGCACAGATAAATACCGGCGGCGATGCGGTCGCCGCGGCTGTCGGTCCCGTTCCAGCACACCGAGTGGTTCCCGGGCTCGAGAGGGCCGGCGAGAAGCGTACTCACCTTGCGTCCCTGGACATCGTGTATGTTGATCTCCACGTACTCCGTCGCAACGGAGCCGCGGGGAACGTTGAAGTGGATCGTGGCCGAGGCGCCGAACGGATTGGGCCGGATCTCCGGGCAGGCGCCGCCGGGCCCGTCGAGGTCCCCGTAGAGCCCGGAGGTCGAGACGACAATGAGCCAGGAAGCCGAATCGCTGAACATGCCGTCTGATACTTCCACGACTACGGTATCAACCGTGGGAACCGGGCTGGAGTAGAGATAGAAAGTGTCTTCGGCCGCCGGATCCGGGACGCCGTTGATGGTCCAGGTATACTCGAGTATATCTCCCCCGTCGATGTCCCGGGCACTCACCGTGAGGAGCACCGTGCTGTCCGATTCCGTGCACACCGACGGCGGCGGGCTGGACTCTACTATCTCCGGAGGGTAGTTAAGAGGCTCCGCCCTGATCTGGAACATCTTCGGCCACTTCTTGCCGGTCACAAACAGGCGCGAATTCTCGGCGTCCCAGGCTATGCCGTTGAGGACGCCTCCCGAGGAAATCAAGCCGCGCAGGCCCGAAAGATCGAGCCAGCCCTCGACGACCCCGGTCTCGGGAACGATAATCGCAACCGAGTCTATCCCGTAGATGTTGGCGTAAATCCTGCCCTGGATGTATTCCATCTCGTTAATGCTGGACTGCAGCTCGCCGTCCACCGTGACGCTGAAGCGGCGGATTTCTTCGTAGTTCGAGGGGTTGAGGTGATAGAGCCGGGACGTGCCGTTGCTCGAGATCAGGCTGGTGTCGTCATGCGTCAGGCCCCAGCCATAGAAGGGGTACGGAAACGAGTCCACAAGCGCGAAGGTGTCGACCTCCACATATGTCAGGGCAATGAGGTTCTGATAGGTCAGCTGGTGGATCGTGTCGTTGCGGACGGTCAGGCCCTCGCCGAAATAGGAGTCGGGCATGTAGTGGATCTTCACTATTGCACCCGTCTCCGGGATGACTTTTCGCACCGTCGAATGGCCGAGGAGCCCCGTGCTCTCGTAGAGATACCCGTCTTTATAGTAGAGGCCCTGGGTGAAGGCTTCGGCGTCGTGATAGTAGGTGTCGATCAGCTCGTAACCGTATACCGGGACGCCGTCGAGGGGGGCATCCCCGCCCGTGGCCTGGCCCGCACTCGCCGCGGCGCCCAAAAAAGCGCAAAAAAACAAAAGCGCCGCAACGGCCACTGGTCTCACCAACCGACCTCCAATCGCCACGCAACTGTGTATGTACTCCCTGCAGCCGCTTCCGAGGCTGTCAGGAAGTCTCTGTTTCTCCTTATTATATCAGACTTTGCGGGGCCGTGTCAAGTTGGGCCGGTTCGCGGTGGTGTGACGTACTCTGCGCGGAATCGCATAGGTGCCGTCAGGTAAGGGGATGACCCCCGCCCGGCGCCGCCGATGGGACCTTATCAATACGGCCCGGGTTGCGTATAGTAAGGGAGCAACCGGGGCCGCGCGGAAAACTCCCTGGAGGTCAGGACTATGTCGAAGGACGCCTTTCTGCGTTTCGCGCTTCTATCAGTGAGCCTCTTCCTTGCAATCGCGGCGCCCGCGCGCGGCGCGACGGTCCGCAGCTTCGCGGTCGAGGTAAGCGCCGCGGTACAGGAGTCGCCTCCCCGGATAGTATTCTCATGGACCGGCGACTCTTCCGCCGAAGCGTACCGCATCTACAGAAAAGCGATCGCCGAGACGGCCTGGACCGGCCCGGTCGCCGTTCTCGACGGAAGCGCGACATCGTGGACGGACACCGACGTCGCGGTCGGAAGCGCTTTTGAATACAGCTTCAGGAAGGTCGAGTGCGTCATCACCGATACGGTGGCAGTCGCGAGCGGGACGGCTCTGACCTTCACGATTCACGACACCTGGGGGGACGGCATCTGCTGTGACATGGGCCTTGGCCGCTATGAAGTGCGGGGCTGCGGGGAGGTCCTTGCGTCCGGGGGCGCTTTCGGCAGCTCCGAGTCAACGCCGTTCACCGTCGGAAGCCCGGAGGACCCCTGTGACACGCTCGTCGTTCACATCACGCTCGATATTTTCGGTGCGGAAACATACTGGGAGATGACCGAAGACGCGACCGGCGACACGCTGGCTTCGGGAGGACCCTACTCCTCTCCAAGATTCGGCCACATACTGGCCGGCATATCATACGAGGCTCCGGAGGACTGGGGCGCGGTATTGCTGCTTGTGGACGAGCCCGTTGCCGACTCCCTCGCCGGTGAACTCCGGCGGCTCGAGCTCGACATGATTCGCGACGGCTATCGCGTGGTCAGGCGGACCGTCCCCGACGGCACACCGGTTCCCGAGGTCAAGGCCCTCATCGTCACGGAGTGCCTGGCCGACCCCGGTATTGCCACGCTCTTCATATTCGGCGACATCGCCGTCCCGTACTCTGGAAACGTAACGGGGGCCCACCTGAGCCATCAGGGGGCCTGGCCCGCGGACGTATACTACGGGGAACTGGACGCCGCCTGGACGGACAGCATCGTAAACAACACGGCCGCCCTGCGCACCGAGAACCACAACGTGCCGGGAGACGGCAAATTCGACCAGACCTTCCTGCCTTCGGACGTGGACCTCGAGGTGGGACGCGTGGACCTCAGCAATATGCCGACCTTCACCGAGAGCGAGGTCACCCTGCTCAGGCGCTACCTGGACAAGAATCACGCCTTCAGAAGCGGCGGGATATCGGCGCCGCGCAGGGGGCTCATCAGGGACGCGGTAGGCGTCGGCAGCGGCACGGCCTACGCCTGCACGGGATGGCGGAACTTCACCGCAATGTTCGGCTCGCCGAATGTGCAGACCGGCTTCTGGTTTCCCGCTCTCGAGACCGATCCGGCCCTGTGCGCCTACGGCTGCGGAGGGGGGACCTTCACGAGCTGCTCGACCGTGGCCACGACCTTCGATTTCGCTACCCGAACCGTATACGCCGTATTCACGATGATGATGGGAAGTTATTTCGGCGACTGGGACAGCCAGAACAACCTCATGCGCGCGGCCCTGGGCGCCAGGGGCTACCCGCTTACCTGCTGCTGGGCTGGAAGGCCAGCCTGGCTTCTCGGCCACATGGCCCTGGGCTATCCCATCGGCTACAGCACCCGGATTACCCAGAACAACCATCTGCTCTACGAGATAGGCTATGGGGGAAGGCAGATCCACATAGCCCTGATGGGAGATCCCACGCTCAGGCTGCACCCGGTCAAGCCGCCCACGCACCTGGTACTCGAAGGCCTGCCCGGGCAGGCCATCCGCCTCACCTGGCGGCCGCCGGAGCCCCCGGTGGCCGGCTATCACGTGTACCGCGCCGGGAGCCTATCCGGCGGTTTCACGCGCCTCACCGCCGGCCTCGTAAGCGACACCACTTACGTCGACGACGCGCCCCTCACCGGCCAGGACCTTTACATGGTGCGCGCGGTAAAGCTCGAAACCACGGCGAGCGGGACCTATTTCAACCCGAGTCCCGGCGTCATCGACTCCATCGAGGTATCGGCCGGTATCGAAAAGCCCCCGCAGCGGGGCACACTCGGAAACTCGCCCAATCCTTCCGTCGGCGGGACGGACATATCGTATGACCTGCCGGCCGCCGGGCCCGTCGTCCTTAGGATATACGACGTATCCGGCCGCCTGGTGAGAGAGATAAACGAGGGCGAGCGCCAGGCCGGCAGGCACAGGTACCGGTGGGACGGCAGGGACGCCGAAGGGAGCCGCCTGGCAAGCGGCGTGTACTTCCTCTCCCTGTATGCCGACCGGGTGACGCTGTCGACCAAGGTCGTATTGCTGAAATAGATGCGCCGGGCGCACGACCTGCAGGGCGGTCCTGCCTTCCAACCAATTCAACCCTGACCTGTAATTAGGGTGAGAATGCCTAGAGCCCCGCGCTTAGGGCTTTACCTGGAGACCCGAGACGGATAGAATCGGAGGGCCTCAGAAAGTCGGATTGAAACATCCATTACGCTCTGAGACCGGAGGTGGAGCAATGAAACGCCAGAACAGACGCCTGGGCAGGCTGCTCGCGCCGGCGGCGGTCCTGCTCCTGGCCGGCGCCGCGCTGGTTCCCGGGGCCGGGCTGGCCGGCGATACGCCGCAGGACTTGCCGGTGGCCGCAAAGGTGATCGAGATCAGGGGCTCGGCCAACACGGGCGCGCCGGGTGAAAAGCCCAGGAGCCTCAACCCGGGAGACTACGTCATCGTGGGTGAAGACATCACCGTATCCCGGGGAAGCTCCCTGGTGCTGGCCATGCCCGACAAGACCGTCAGGGAGTTCGGGGGGCCCACAACGCTGGCATTCGGAGGGGACCCTGACCGGACGGGCGGCAAGGTCGTAGCCAACCTGACGGCGGCCGTATCAGATATGCTCTTCGGCTCCGGCCGGCAGGACTCCGAGGCCATAATGGCAACGAGGGCCATAGCGGCGGAGCACAGGGCGACCGTCCCCGTCCTGACATGCCCGGTGCCGGGCGAGAGGCTGATGGACGCCCCCGATGAATTCAGATGGGTGGGCATCCAGGGAGTGCAGATATACCGCGTGTCCGTTTACAACTCCAAAGAGATGATCTGGCAGACGACGACCTCGGAGGGCAGGGCCAGGCGGCCTGAAATGGTCTGCGAGTTCAAACCGGACGACACATATTACTGGGCGGTGGAGGCGCTCGTGGGGGACGCCGCCCTGAGGTCGGAGGCCGCCGATTTCGTCATACTGGGCGAAGCAAGCCGGTTGCAGCTCGAGGATGCCATCGGCTACACCGAGGAGGTGGCGGACCCGAGGATGGCCATGCTCATCAAGGTCCGGCTCTGCATGGATGCGGGTGCCTACACACGGGCCGGAGACATACTGGACGATTACATAGCCGCCCACCCGCCCGAACACTCGGCGTACGTGCTGCGGGCCGGTCTCGCCGAGAAAATGGGACTCATGGAGGAAGCGGTCGGCTATTACAGGCTGGCGGTCGCGACGCCTCCTTCCGAATAGAAAGACATCTGATGGTGCATCTGGTTCATGACGCCCGGGTTCGCTTCGGCGCGGCCGTTGCGCTGGGCGCCGTATTCGCGGTACTGGCGTTTCAGTACCACTGGTTCGATTCGCTCGACCTGAAGGTGTACGACCTCGGGCTCAGCGTAAGGCCCGCGCTGGAGGGCGAGCCGGAAGTGGTCGTCGTCAGCCTGGACAAATACTCCAGGCAGAACGCTTTCCCCCCTCCGGAGTTTCCCGTATCCGCTCATGTCGACGAGCACGCCGCCGTCATTGAGCGTCTCAACCGGGCCGGGGCCAGGGTCATAGCAATGGACATTCTCTTCGACGAGCTCGACCCCGGAATAGACGTAACAGGTCTCTCCAGGGTGCTCGGCGAGACCGACAATGTCTGCCTTGCGGCCGCGCTCGAGAAGAGGAACATCGCAATGCGCGCCGGGGGCATCCCTATAGCGGAGGAGCGGCTCGTCCTCCCCACGGGCAGGATACCGGCCGACCACTACTACGCGGGTCTGGTCAACATGCCCGTAGACCGCGACCTTGCAGTGAGAAGAAGCTCCTGCGGCCGCATGTTCCAGGGCAGGTGGCATCCCTCCATGCCGGCCGCCCTCACTGCGGCGTACCTGGGAGAAGAAGCTCGCGCCGACGAGCCGGACCGGACTTTCTACATAGACTACAAGATCCCGGAGGGCGGCCTGCCCATGATACCATACATAGACGTTCTCAAGGGCGAGGGCTGGCAGAGCCGCGTAGCCGGCCGCGTCGTCGTCATAGGCGTCACGGAGAACAGCCTGAGCGACGTCTACGAGATGCCCATACGTGGCATCCCCGGAACCGAACACGGCAACAAGCTGGCGGGCGCCCTGATCCTCGCCTACGCCACCCAGACCATGATCCGGGCGAGTTTCGTCGAGCACCTTGCCCGGTACTACAATCTCTTGATCGCAATCGGCCTGTGCCTGGTCGTGGCGCCCATAGCCCTCAAGCGGAGATTCATACTCAATACGGGTTTCATAGTCGTTGTCCTGCTGGGCGTCGTGGCATCGGGAACGGCGGCCTCCGCCCTGAGGCTCGCCATACTGCCGAGCGGTCTGGCCGTCAGCGCGATCCTGGTGACGGCCGTCGCCGGCCTATCCGTCAGCTACCTCCATACGAGGCTCAAGTCGCAGGTGCAGGAAGAGGAGCTCGAGGAGATATCCGCCGACCTGCGCAAGGCCGCCGAGATCCAGCACCGGCTCCAGCCCGAAGGCATGCCCGACGTCGAAGGCGTCGAGATCTCGGGATTCCAGATCGCGTGCAAGGCCATAGGAGGCGACTACTACGATGTCATCGACCTGGGCGCGGGCCGCGTGGGGCTGCTCATTGCCGATGTCTGCGGCAAGGGCATCTCGGCCGCCCTGCTGATGTCCAACCTGCAGTCCAACTTCCGCCAGCTCGCCCCGAGCGCCGCCTCTCCCAGGGAGCTCGTATGCGACCTCAACAAGATAGCCTGCCGGGTCTTCAGCGAGGGGCGGTTTGTCACGCTGCTCTATGCCATACTCGATGTACCGAACCGGCGTTTCACCTACTGCAGTGCGGGGCACATGCCTCCGCTGCTCTGCTCCGCCGGTGGAGGCGTGACGCAGCTCGAGCGGGGCGGTATCATGATCGGCCCGTTTCCCGACTTCGATTGGGAGGAGCATTGCGTCGATCTGGAACGCGGCGATCTCGTTTTCATGTACACCGACGGCCTCTCTGAGGCCACCGACCTCAGGACCGAGGAGATGTTCGATGAGCGGCTCATAGAGGAGTACCTGAGAGAGAACTGCGGCAAGAGCCCCCACGATATCATTCAGGGCATAGTCCAGGCGGCCCGGAGCTTCAGCAGGTCGGAGCGTCTGGAAGACGACATAACGCTGCTTTCGGCAAAGCTGGTCTAGGCGCCGTTCCCGCCAGGTTTATTCCGGGATTCAAGCATGTAGATCTGCCACAGGTCCCGGCTCGTGTTATGGAGTATGGGCGCGATGGCCAGCCTCCCGGTCTTTCCGAGGCTTCTCTCCAGGTACCTGAGCTCGGCGAAACGGGCCTCGAGTTCAGGATCGGGCGGCGCGCCGAAGCCCGCCTCCCGCATCATCAATATGCCCTTGGCCCTGATCGCTAGTTCCAGGTGAATCCGGAGCATGCAGATCATGTCGGCCACTATCTCGCCCGGGAACCTGCCCTTGAGAGAGTCGAGATACCTTCCCACCCTCGTCCGGGACACCGAACCGGTGGTGATGTCCTCGAGCAGGCGTACATCGGTGTCCAGGCCGACCTCAAGCCAGTCGCGCAGGCTCCTCTCGCTCTGCGCGAAGGCGAGCGCGAGCAGCGCGGGGAGCGCCACCAGCTGGACCAAGGTGTTGACCATGGGAGGGAGCCAGAACTGGTTGAAGAACATGTGGACGGCTGCCGCCGCGGCGAGGCCCGGCAGGAACACGAGTGCGTTCTCCCTGCCGCGCCGCTCGGAGAGGACCTTCGACACCACGGCGAATATGGCGACCGTTCCGCCGTGCATCACCGCCGTCCCGAAGCCGCGGATGACCCAGACCGCGAAATGCGCTCCACCGAGGGCCTTCAGGTAATAGACGTTCTCTACGAAGGCGAAGCCGGCGCCCACGGCGAAGCCCACTATGGCGGCGTCCACGATGAAACCCACCCGCTTCGTTCGTATCATGCAGATGACAAAGACGGCTTTGAGGGCCTCTTCCAAAACCGGCGCCAGGGTTCTGGAGTAAGTTGCGACTTCCATGAAGTGGCTGCCGAGGGCCCACCTGTTCACGACCAGCGAGAGCAGGGCGGCGGCGCAGCCGGCCAGTATGCTCTCGAGGATCGAGCGGGGTTTCAGAAGCTTGAAGCTGTCCAGCAGGACGAGAACCGCGAGGAACGCGAAGACGGGGATGAGGCCGGCCCCGATTCCGGCCAGGGCGCTCACAGCAGCTTAAGAGACAGCATGTACTCCTCCGATACCTTGCCGTCCCCCTCGAAGGCGGCCGCGTATCCAGCCGACAGCGTCGACTTGATGAGCGAGAAGGTCACGAGCCTGATATCGATCTGCCCGCCCACGTTGAGAAGGGCGCGCCGCCGGGGCTCGTCGTCCATGTTCGTGATTATGCCGGTCGAGAAGACCGACATGCGGGCCCACCTGAGGTAGGCACTGGTGAGGCCCATGCGCTTGAACCGCAGCGGCGGCAGGATCCACTCGAGCATCACCCTGCAGTAATTGGTGCCCCCGATCTCGTCGATCTCGACGCCCGGGAATGAAGTGGGCTGCCTGTAGCGCTTGATGCTCTGATGGTCCACCCAGTTGTTTCCGAAGCCGCCGAAGTAGAAGTTGCCGAAGGAGTCGCCCGACTCGCCCCACGAGTACCCGGCTGAAGCCCACAGCCACACGGGCGCGTGGTCCAGGGGGAGCGGGAAACCGAGGCCGAAACCCCCGGAAACCCGGGGCACTATCTCATGGTTGACGTAGTTGTTTAAGGATTCGAAGTCCCATGAGTACCCCTGCTCGTAGTCGACCGAACCCAGCGTGCTCTTCATGTTCCCCTGGCCCAGTGAGAGCCCGAAACTCACGAACTTGTCGAAAGTCGCGAGCACGTTCTGGTATCTCGGCATGGTCGCGAGGTCGCCGAAGCCGGCCACGAAGAAACTTATGTCGGCCGTTTTGGGCGGGCTGTACTGGAGAGTGCGCCTGTAGGAGACGCCCCACGAGTAGCCTTTCCGGCTCGTCCTGGTGGGGCCGAACAGATCATAGAAGTCGGCGTGATTGTAGGTCGCGCTGACTTTGTAGCCCCAGTAATCGAACTCCAGGCCCAGGTGCAGCCGCTCTTTCTCATCGAGCGCATCCCCGGGTGACCAGGTCCCCGTGAGCTTCAGTCCGGCCATGCCGAGCCTGTCCGATAGATTGAAACGAAGACCGACCGCCGCGTAGTCCCCATAGCCCTGGACCACCGGATACACCGAACTCAGCCTCATGCCGCGGAAGGCGTGATACTCGCCCCTCTTCACGGCCACCGTATCGCTTTCCGCTCTCTCCACGGGGGTCACGATCCAGTCCCTCACCACCGGGTGCTCCATGACGACGGCCTGGCCGAGATACCTGACGGCGCTGACGCGCGGTACGGCTTCGGCCCCTATAAGCACGGGCACGAAACCGTCTCCGGTGTATCTGAACACGGCTATGGAATCGTCGGTCACGGGGGTGGGCCTGAAGAACCCGGTCTCGCAGTTGGTGATGACCTCCATGTCTTCGGCCTCGAGGTCATACCTGTAAATGTTCGAGGCGCCGGTATAATAGGACGACCCGTAGAGATATCTCCCGTCGGGGGTGAACACGAAGTTCGCAGGCGAGCTGACCTCGAAGTCGAAGATGACGTCGTAGGCGGCCTGCCCCGCCAGCAGGCTGTCGACGTCCATCCTGACGAGCTGCTGTGTCCCGTCGACATGCGTCAGTGCGGCTGTCAGCAGCGACCCGTCCGGAGAGATGTCGATGTCGAAAATGTCCGTCCCGTAGGGAAATGAATGCACCTGGTCCCAGTCATCATAGGGATACTCCACCCGTGTCAGCGTGGATATGCCGTTGAAGTGGCGGACGCCCCAGACGGACCGGTCGGCCCGGTTGAAGGCGAGGCTGCCCATCCTGAGGTCCTTGATGAGCGTCCGCTTGCCGCCGGACCTGACGTCAACCGACACCAGGTCCCGCCATGAGTTGTTATCCTCTGTAAAGAAAGCCGTGCCCGATGCCGGGTCGTAGGCCAGCGACGTCACGTAGTAGAGCGCCGGCCCCTGGATGTTGCAGACCTTCCTGGTCCGGCCGGTGGCCAGATCGATTTCGGCAAGATGCGCCATATCGCCCGGCGCAAGCGCCGCCGCGTAGAGTTTCCCGGCTGCGCCGTCATACGCGGCCCTCGACACGGAGCCGAGCGCGCGCCTGGAGATCGGCCGGAACGCGGTCACCGGATTCTCCCTGATGGACTTGAGATTGCTGTCCTGCCAGGCCCGCTCCCACTCAACCCAGCGCTCCCATTCTCTTTTCGGAGACACGCCATACGTCCTCGTAAACTGCGTCGCGAAGTAGCCCTTCGTGCCGCCCTCCCGCGAGACCCACTGAAGGAGTTTCTCCGGGCCGTACCGGAGCGCGAGGTACGAGAAGAAGCGCGTGCCGTAGAGATAGGCGACGGCCCCGACCTGGAAATCGGCAGCCGTCCCCTCGGAAACCAGGCCCACCATGTTGTAGATGTACGCGCTGTCCCTGACCATGGTCCTGAAGACCATCTCGTCGAACGGCCCGAGGGCCCGGCCCAGGCCCCCGGCCATCCAGGTCTCCATGAACACGGCGATGCCCTCGTGATACCAGCGCGGGGCGTACCACCTCGGGCTCGTGAGATATGAGTAGAGCATTGAAATGGGATCGGCGGCATCGACCTGCACCTTGCCGAAGAAAAGCGCGCGGAAGAACTCGTCCGTGCCTGACGCCTTGTCCCCGGCGAGCACGTGCACGAGCTCGTGATTCATGACCCAGTTCATGCGCTCGTTGGCGGGGCGCGTTTCATAGACGTAGGAAAAGGGCGCGATATTGACGCTGACGCCGTTGTCGGGAACGGCCGAGGCCCCCGCCCCGCCGTTATCCGTGAAGTCCTGCAGGACCACGGTGATTTTCTCGCTGGGCCTGTAGCAGAAGAGTCTTGAATGAAAACCCAGGGAGTTCTCGAAACATCTGATGGTATGCGGAATCAGGTAATCCTGCGCCTTCGAGTAGTATATGAGTTCAAGGTCCCCGGTCTCTACTTTGTATATTTGGGACCCGGCGGGGGCCGCCGCGCATAGAACGAGCAGCAGCCCGGGCACAATCGTCTTGATAATGAATCTGGACATATGCTTACCGGATGTCACAGAACCGACGGGGGAGATACCGACCGGACAGCCGGTGGTACCTCCCGCGTCGGGTCAGACCATGTTACATCGACGCGCTATCAAGCATCTGCTGCCGGAGTTTGGGTTCGGCCATGGCCGCCGCAAACTTGGCGTTCGACATCAGATTCCGGAACTGGGATTCCGACATCAGGGCCCGGAACCTGGGCTCCGACATCACTGCCATGAACTTGGGCTCCGACATCAGGGCCGTGAACTCGCTGTTCGACGCGAGCGCAAGGAACCTGGGATTGGACATCATGGCGGCGAACCTGGGCTCGGCCATCATCGCCCTGAACTCGGCCCTGGAGGCCAGCGCAAGGAACTTGGCGTCCGACATCATGGCGGCGAACTTGGGCTCGGCCATCATCGCCCTGAACTCGGCCCTGGAGGCCAGCGCAAGGAACCTGGGCTCGGCCATCAGGGCGGCGAACTCGGCCCTGGACGCGAGCGCAAGGAACCTGGCATCCGACATCAGCTCCTGGAACCTGGCGTCCGACATCAGCGCCGCGAGCTCGCTCTTGGACATCAGCGCCGCGAAGGTCGCGTTCGACATCAGATTGTGAAATTCCGTGTTCGATGCCAGGGCCTTGAACTTGGCGTCCGACATCAGCGCCGCGAAAGCCTCATTCGACATCAGCGCGTCGAACTTCTGCTCGGCCATCATCGCCGTGAATTTCGCGTCCGACATCAGGGCCTGGAAATCGGCGTTGGACGCCAGGGCCTTGAACCTGGCATCCGACATCATGGCGGCGAACTTGGCCTCGTTCATGACCTTGGCGAACCTGTCATCCGACATCAGGGCCGCGAACCTGGCCTCACCCATGACCTTGGCGAACTTGTCATCCGACATCAGGGCCATGAACTTGGCGTCCGACATCATCTGGGCGAACTTCGCGTCGGACATGAGGTCTAAGAACTTGGCGTCCGACATCAGGGCCGCGAATTTGGCCTCGCTCATCATGGCGGCGAGCTTGGCATCCGACATCAGGGCCTGGAACTTGGCGTCCGACATCATGTCGAGGAACTTGGGCTCGGCCATGAAAGCCGCAAACTGCTCGCTTGACATGAGGGCCCGGAACTTGGCGTCCGACATGAGGGCCTGGAACTTGGCGTCCGACATCATCTCCTGGAACTTCGGATCGTTCAGCATCTTGAGAATCTCATCGTTCTGCAGGGCCTGATAGATCTCCGGATCCTCAAGAACTACATCTGAATCCGTTATCTGATCAGACTTGTATCTCTCGGCGCGCTCGGCGCCTCCTATGGTCCCCGTGACGTCTTCACCCGACGGCGGGGAAATCACGCCGAAATATATGACCACTACTGCGACCACTGCGATTGCCGCGACGATGACCGGTGTCCGCCATCCCCCCGACTTACCCGGCTGTGCAGTCATATCAGCCCCTCCTTTCTGGCATTGCCTGCCCTTACGAGTCCCTTGACTTCCAACACCTTGAACTCCCACTTCCTATTCCAATTACATACAAAGGGCCAGAAGGTTCGCCGCGCGGGAGCGGCAATCCGGAGTCGATTCAGTTGTCACTGTCCACCGTGAACTCGTGCCGGTGGACGGTGAAGCCGGAGACGCTCACCTCGACGCCAAGCGTTGCGGGCCCGGTGGCGGGGCCGATGAGAGTCAGAACGTATCGTCCGGCGCCTGCGCCGTAAGCGGCAACGCTGCCGTCGCTCGCCACGATTCTCATGTCCAGGCCGTCGGCTGCCCCGTACCCCTCGAAACGGATTCTCGCAGGATCGAATTCCACGACCAGGCCGATGCCCGCGCCGGCAGTGAATTCGGTTTCAAGCACGAGAATATTCCCCGTCCTGAGGAGCACAATCTCACCCTCGACACCGGCCTCCGCAAAAGCAGTACTCCCGATCTCGCCGAGTTCGACGCGCTCGCCGCCGGCGATGGTGCCGTAAAGGTATGCGGCATCCCTACGCCCGCTGCCCGGCCCTGCCCCCGGCATCATCGAATAGATGACAAGTCCGATCGCGATTCCGAGTGCGAAGGCGCAGGCCAGCCTGAGCCTGGGCCTGAGTAGCGCATCTGAGAGCGGCGCCCTCCGCCCCCGACGGGCGGCGGAGGAGTACAGGGCGGGGTCGATCGAGTCCATGATGCGGACCTTCATGCCCGCGGGCGGCTCCAGGTCTCCTACCTTGTTCAGGACTTCACAGGTCTCAAGCATTCTCCGGTGGATCTCCCGCGCTTTCCCGTTCTCATCGAGATGCGCCTGAAGCCGCCGGCGCTCCTCCCCGGTAATCTCGCCCGAGATGTCTTTTTCGACCAGGTCTATGAAGTCCTCGTCATTCATCCGCAAAAACCCCTCTTGCAGCGAGGGCAGCTCTGAGCAGCTGCCTGGCTGTGAAAAGCCTGGATTTGACTTTCTTCTCCGGTATTTCGAGGGCCTCTCCGATGTCGCGGTACGAGCAGTCCCGGAAATGCCTCATGATTATCAGTACGCGATGAGGCGGCTCGAGGTCCATCAGGGCGTCCTGGACTTTTTCGCCGAGCTCGGTCTTCTCATACGTCCTGTCCGGCCCGTCCTCTGCGGACTGAATGGCCGGGCTGAGCTCGGCCAACCTCTTCCTGCCCTGGATCCGGTTCAACGATTCATTGACCGCGATCCTGTAGAGCCAGCTGAAGAATTTGTGCGCGGGATTGAAACGGCCGAGGTTCTCGTAGGCCTTGACAAATGCGACCTGCGTGATGTCCTGGGCTTCGTCGTGGTCCATGCTCATCCTGTAGGCGACGTTGAAGATCACTTTCTGGTACCTCTCGACCAGTATGCCGAAAGCATCTGTCCGGCCTTCCAGCGTGTCTCTGACCAGGTCGTTGTCGTCGCGTTCCGTCATAATTACAGATGCAGCCGCAGGAGGTTGGTTTGTTTTCAGCCCGCTGAAGCTCTTGACCGTCACTCGATCCGGAATATCCGGTCCAGACCGGCGTACCGGAACAGCTCCAGGATGTGGCTGTTCATGTTCTTGAGCCTCAGCCCGTGCCCTCCCTCCCGCAACCGTTTCTCTGTCGCGAGCAACACGCTGAGGCCGCCGCTGGATATGTACGAAAGGTCCTCGAGGTCGACCGTGCAGGTTGCGTCAATCCCGTCGAACACCGCCCTGGCCTTGTCGACCTGCGATGCGTCGAATCTGCCTGCCAGGAGAATCTCCCCGCCGGGGCCCTTCTTGATCTCAAGCATCTTTCTTCCCCAGGTATTTGGTCAGGGTGACCTTGCTTTCCCCGTCCCTGTATTCGTAAGAGACATCGTCCATGGCCGACATCACGAGGTGTATTCCCAGCCCGCCCGGGCGCCTCTCGGCAAGCGGCCGGGATGGGTCATAAGGCTCGAATCCGGTGGGATCGAAGGGGGCGACCTCGATGTCCGTCAGGGTAGCGGTGACGCTGGCGGAATCCGCCCTGAGGTCGAGGACTATGTCGTTCAGGTTCTCCGGATTGTACCTGACCATATTCACGAACAACTCCTCAATCGCGAGATTGAGGGCAAAAGCCGTGGCATCATCCAGCCCGTGCTCCCCCGCAAACCCGGAAACGTGAGCGAAGATGTCCGCCAGGGCGTCCAGGTCCCTTCTGAAAGCTCTTTCCATGTAGATAGAAGTGGTTGACAGCTCCAATAGTGCCTGATGCGACAATTATGCAAATCCGCCCCGGGCGCGTCAACTACAATCCCCGGGGCCCGGGACATGGCCGCCGGCTGCGGGCCGGAACGGTCCTACCCGCCCTCGATCTCCCCGACCCTTTCCTCCGCCCTGTCGATGAGCTCTTCCACGATGGGGTCGGCCGTCGACCTTGCGACAGCAATGAACTTCCGGTAGGCCTCGAGGGCGGCGCAGGCGTTTCCCATCTCGTCGAGCGCATAAGCCCGCCCGAAGAGCGCCCGCGAATCGCGCGGATCGAGCTGGGCCGCGAGCGCGAACTCGCATGCCGCCTCCATGAGGGATCCTCTCTCGCCGTAGGCGTTGGCGAGCTCGAAGTGGGCTGCCGCCATCCCGGGGTCGAGCTCGACCGCCTTGCTGAGATCCAGTATCGCGCCGCGCGTATCGCCCCTTTCTGCGAGTGCGCGGCCACGGCTGCAGTAGGCGCCCGCGTCATCGGGGTTGAGCCGGATGACCTCCGTGAAGTCTGCGACTGCCTCGGCGTGCTTCTCCATCCGGACATACGTAATCCCGCGGTTAAAGAGCGCGTCAGTGAGAAAAGGGTTGAGAGCGATGGCCATCGAGTAATCCTCGACAGCCCTCTCGTACATGCCCATCTCCCCGCAGGCCGTCGCGCGGTCGAGGTAGTACCTGGCCATGTCCGGGCGCCTCTCGAGCGCTTCGGTCTGGTCCTCCACTGCGTGCTCGAAGACACCGAGCACGAGGTAGAGCTGCCCCCTGAGGTTGTAGGCGTTGTCATCCTCCGGGTTGAGTTCGAGCGCCCAGTTATAATACTGCATGGCCTCTTCGAACTCGCCCATGGCGACAAGAGCCTGGCCGGTGTGAAGGCAGTACAACCCCTCTGAAGGCTTGAGGCCGCGCGCCCGCTCGTAGTCGGCGAGCGCCTTCTCATGCTCCCCGTTCAGGTCATAGGCATCGCCGCGTTTGTCAAGCGCCTCCGGGCAGTCGGGGTGAAGCTCGATGGCCCGCGAGTAATCCGCGATGGCCCTGTCGAGGTCCCGGTTGTTGTAATGGGCGTCGCCGCGGCAGACGAAGTGCTCCCAGTCGGAGTCGTCGAGGTCGATGGCCGCGTCGAGGTCCCTGATGGCCCGCCGGTAATGTCCTGCCATGTTGAGCGCTGAGCCCCGCCGCGCATGGGCGCTCGCAGATTCGGGGTTTCTTTCGATCGCCTCCGTGAAGTCCGCGATTGCATCGTCCACGCGGCCGAGGTCCATGAAGAGAAGCCCGCGGTTCAAGTACCAGGCGTGGCACTCCGTATCGAGTTCTATCGCCCTGGCGTAGTCCATCACGGCCTCGCCGTAATTGCCGAGCTTGCGGTGCAGCGCTCCGCGAGCTCCGTACGCAATCGCCATTTCGGGGTCGATCTTGATGGCGCGGGTGAGATGCGAAAGCGCTGCGTCATCCTCCCCCTTCTCTCTGAATATGAGACCGAGATTATGATACACGCCGGCACAATCAGGATCCGCGTCGATTATCTGCCTGTAGCGGTCGACCGCCTCATCAAGCATACCTTCCACCTGATAGGCCCACGCCCGCTGGAAGAGCGAATGCTCGCTGTCCATTTCCTGCCCTTTTCTCCCCGTGCTCATGTCTGATGCAAATACAAGAACCCCCGGCCGTCACACGTTTGACCGGGGGTCGCAAGGAAGACTATTCAGTCAGACGGGGCTAGACGGATGTCCTCCTTCCTACCCGGGCCAGACATCGGCCTTGGTAATGACGTAGGAACAAGTTTTCCGCCAGCATCTTCGTAACCCCTATTCTGATATGTCTCACGTCCCGCCGCCAATCTAGGGGAATCGGCCGGAGAATGCAAGCATTTAATCTGGCTTGTTCGAAGCCGGCGGCCGGCCGGCCGTGCACCCGCCCCGGGACGCCCCCGGTTGAATTGAAAAAACTCCGCCGCCCGGTTATAGTGGTAGCCTGAACACGAACTCGAACCGGAGGTGCACATGAACACGGCCGACGAGATAAAGGCCGCCCTCGGCCTTGAACTGCTCCCGATGGAGGGAGGGCATTTCGCCGAGACCTACCGGGCCGGAGAGATGCTGCCCGAAAGCGCCCTGCCCCAGGGCTACGGGGGCCCGCGCTCGCTTGCCACCGCCATATACTACCTTCTCACTCCCGGCACCTTCTCCGCGATGCACCGGCTGCGCACGGACGAAGTGTATCACTTCTACGCTGGAAGCCCCGTCGAGATGCTGCAGCTTCATCCCGACGGCTCGGCCCGGACCATAACGCTTGGCCCGGACATACTCGGGGGCATGCAGGTCCAGGTGATTGTGCCCAGGTGGGTCTGGCAGGGCTCGCGCCTCAAGAGCGGCGGCGAGTTTGCTCTCCTCGGGACCACCATGGCGCCCGGATTCGATCCGGCAGATTACGAGCACGGCGACAGGCAGGAGCTGATCCGCTCTTTTCCCGGGGCGGCCGGCCTGATCAGGGCCCTTACGCGCGAGCCTTAGAAGAGGTGCGGGGCGGCAATAGGCGCGAGGGCGGGAGCTGCGATAGCGGCGGCTGTCGCGGAATCTCCGGGAGCGGTTTGACAGCGCTGTACTAGAGTCCCCTGGCGATCGCTACGGCGCTTATCGCCCAGCAGCAACCCACGAGCATCAGCGATGCCGCGTAGTAGAGGGCCGGACGCGCCACTCGAAGGTCGAATACGCTGTCTCTCAGGCTCTCCCCCACCCGGTAGCCGACAGGGAAGAGAACCGCGCACAGCGCGGCCCAGATAAGGCCCTCGGCCTTGAGAAACGCCACCAGGCCGCCGGGCGCGTTGAAAGACAGAAGGTAGCGGCAGGGCGCCACCCGCATGCCGATGAAGAAGAAGCTGGCCGCCGCCGCGAGCCCCGCGGAAAAACCGGTCATCACTCGCGACAGTCTGCCCCGCTGCAGGCGCCGGCCCGCCAGGGCAGACGCACCCGCCAGGGCCGCCCCGCCCAGGAGCACTGCGATAGATGAGTTGGCCTTGCAGAAGGTCGAGAGATGCAATATGGGCACCGAGAGCTGCCGGACGCCGATGGCGACGGCCGCAATCGCGATAAGCATCACGGGCTTCCTGTACATGGCGACGGCAATGCCCATGAGCATCATCCCGAGCCCCGTCAGCACGTCGCCCTTGTAGGGAATGCCTCCGGCCTTCATGGCGCCGCCGAGCACGACTTCGAGGAATCCCCAGACCGATCCGAGCACCAGGAGACCGATCACTATGTCCCGGGCGGCTCTTTTCCTGTCCGCTCCTTCTGCGCCTGTTCTCATGCTCCCATCCTTCCTGCAAAGGTAACGGTCCGTGAGACCGGGTGATTTTACCTCCAGGCGTGACATATGTCAAGATTCGCGCATGAAGAAAGGGCCCGCCCGGGGGCCCTCTCTTCTATTGGAATTGTTCCAGTCGAAGCTTACCAGCCGCCTCTGTCACGACCACCACCGCCACGACCACCACCGCCACGACCGCCGCCTCTGCCGCCGCCCCGGCCGCCTTCGGTCCTCGGGCGCGCTTCGTTGACGTTCATGTTGCGTCCCTTCAGCTCCTGCTCATTGAGGGCGCTGATGGCCGCACGGCCTTCGTCGTCGTTGGGCATTTCCACGAAGCCGAAGCCCCTGGACTTGCCGGTGTACTTGTCAGTGATGATGTTCACGCTTGCCACCTGACCATGTGCCTGAAAGGCTTCCTGCAGGTCTTCCTGTGTGACCTCCCATGACAGGTTACCAACATAGATATTCATTCCGATCTCCTATTTACCTGGAACAGCTAAACCGGACTTGACTTGACCCCGAATGGTCGCCTTACCAGCCGCTTAACGAACGAATCCAAGAGGCTCTAAGCATTTCCGAACTCTCGCCTGTTCCCATTGGTTTCAACTGCGCGTACTGCCATTCCTATTCAACTACGTACTTCTCTGCTCTGCAGCTCCAGAATTGAGATTGTTCACCTCCGCGCTCTCAAAACCGGGTGGGTAAATCACCAAGCGGCTGCTGTCAGCACAGTCACTCTTGTCACCAACTGTTTGCTCCGACTGTGCATAAATGAGCATAACAACTGGGCAGCCCGACGTCAATTGAAAAAGACGTTCTCCGGCCTATTTGAGGAGCACCATCTTGCTGACGGCTCGCTGGTCGCCGGCCCGGAAGACCGCGAAATACAGCCCCGGCCCGAGTGGGCCGCCCGACCGGCCGGTCCCGTCCCAGGCCAGGCCGTGCTCGCCCGCGTCATAGCGGGCGTCGGCGAGCACCGCGACCTCTCTGCCCCTCACATCGTACACCGCGATGCGGACCGGACCGGCTGCGGCGAGGGTGAAGCGCAGGGCCGTAGATCGGGAGAACGGGTTGGGCCCCGCCGGGAGTATCTCAAGGCGCGCCGCCTCCCCGGGAAAGGCGTGGACGCCGGCGGAGGCGCCTCCCAGCTCGAGTGCCGGGTCGCCGTAAAGGTTGTAATTGTACTGGTTCATGTATTCGTACATCCGCTCCCAGCCGTAGGTCGAGGTCGCGTAGTACTTGCCGTCGTACAGGGCATCCCCGACCTTCTCTGCCCCGGCTATCAGGTAGCGGTTGAATTCATAGCATATCTGCTCGGTGCCGCCGGGGGAGTTCATCCAGTCGGCGGAGATGGAAGCCGGCCTCGAAGAGCTCACCATGGCGGCGGAGGCTCCCCAGCCGGGCAGCGTGAGGAGGTCGATGCCGCAGTTGCCATACGGGTTGGGGTCGGGGTAGCCGACATTGCAAGATATCGCGAACACCACCGAGGGGTAATCGTCTTCGAGGCTGGAAGTCGATACGTTTATGAACTGGTAGCTTCGCATCTCGCCGTTCGCAGACTCCGGAACGCCGTCGCCGTCATCCCATTCCCACAGGGTCCTGTATGCGCCGTCGGACCAGCCGTGTCCCGACCAGTTGACGACTGCGTACTGCCCGTTGCGCCAGGCCGAGTTGAATGACGTCTCGGTGATCGCCGGCCACGGGAAAGGCGACGTCACAAGGCCCGATTGTTCGCTCATCCGCGATACGGTCCACCCGCCCATGAGGCCCCTCTCTATCGAGTCGATTACCGCCGCCCCGTCGATGAAGGGGTAGCCGCTGTGGTTCTGGTTCTCGAAAAAGAGGATTGCGGCCGCGTGCAGGGCATTGGTCTTCCATGCGCCCGTGTCCTGCTCGAAGGCGACGCTCTTATCCAGCGCGTACGTGATGCGCGCGGCATCGTTGACCGGGATGCGCCCGACGGCGACCTCCGCGAGGAAGTCGGGACTGTCCTGGCCGTACTCGCCCAGGTAACCGTCCCCGTCAAGGTCCCATGAGTCTTCGTCTGTGAACGACAGATCGGCATAGTAACAGTCCGTGGGCGTACCGGGGGCCACGAGGCCGGGGTCGCTGGGGTCGTACACATGGAAAGACGGGTCGGGATAACAGATGCGCATGGGCACCGTGGCGTAGTCACCCACGACCAGCACGTACTCTATGCCCCAGACGGCGTAGTAGGCGCGGAGGAAGTTCCTGATCTGCTCGGCCAGATCGGCGCCTCCCTGGCTCGTGATTTCGGAATCGGTTATGAGCACGGTTCTGAGGCTATGGCCAAGGGACGTTTTCCAAGCCGGGAAGCCCGAGGCGGTGACGGCTCCGGCCAGGGAGCCCGTCGTTATGATGACATAGTCGTAGTTCTCTTCGAGGGGCGCAGGCAGCGTGGCGTCCGGACTGTATAGGTGCGCCACCTCCCTGTAATTGCAGAAGAGGCCGGCCGCCCTGTCGTCGGCCGCCACGTCGTGGAGGAGACGGCGCGCGAACTCATCCTCGCCGCCCGGCTCCGGCAGCGAGTATCTGATCGCAACCGTGACCTCGCTGTGATAGTCGAGCCGCCCCGAAAGCGGATAATACGTGAAAGGACAGAAGGCGACCGATGCATAGGAGTACTTGCGGAGCCCGCCCGACCCGGCCAGCCAGGCGACGTGCTGCGGGCAGGCTCCATCCGCGAGATAGACCGCATCATGCTCGGCCCGCCACTCGGAGCGCATCCGGTCAACGTGGTCGGCGAAGCGGGGCGTATCCGGAAGCGGCATAATGGGCGCGTGCGGCGCTATCCTGTATTCTCCGGGGAGCCCCGATGTGACTGCAGCCAGGACTTCGACCGAGACAGCCCTCGCGCCGGGGGGAAGTGCGACGAGGAATCTCTTCATGGGAAGCCGGGGCGCGCCCGGCACGCCCAGATATCCGAAGCCTTCCATGTCGACTATCTGCCCGCCGGCCGATGCCGTGACGGCATAATCCGCCGCGTGCAGCGTGATTGTCGCCTCACCCGCGGCCACTGAGAATCCCGAAACAGAGGCCGCGGGGCCAGACCCGCCGCCACCCTCCCCAGGAGGGGCCGCCACGGCCAGGGCGGCCAGCCCGGCCGCGACCGCCGCATACAGGAGCGTTGTCGGCTTCATGTATTTCATCACTTCCCCCTCGGTTGGCGGTGTGTAGATGCATGTCTTCCCCTGACTGCATTATATCACAGCCGTCGCCAATCCGCCATTCCCGGCTGCGGCGCGGGTCGGCGCTGCGGCCGCGCCCCGGCGCTCTATCATTCGGGCGGCTTATGTGATATAATACCGGGGGTTTATGCAGCAGGAGGCCAGGGACATACGCAGCATGGAGGTAGACCAGAGATGAGATTCGGATGCGCATTTGCTCTCACATTGTTGCTGGCGGCAGTTTCGATCTCGACTTCGAACGCTTCCGAAGCGGCCGGGCCGGGCCAGGGGCTGGCCCGGATCGTCATAATGGACGCCGGCGATCTTGCCCGGATTGAGGCGGCAGGCGTTCCCGTGTTCGCCCGCATGAGGTGCGATGAGGGAATCGCGCTGATCACCGGAACCGGGCCCGCGGGGGCCGGCCTGCTGGAGGCGCATGGCCTCAGGGCTGAAATCCTGGACGCCGACATCGAGGGCAAGACCTACTACGAGTGCCAGGTGTTTCCCAACAAGCCGCGACCGGACTGGGACGCATACGGAAGCGTGCTCTACCGCGAAGGCGACCGTGCCATACTCTCCATGTCGCCTGAGGACGCGGGGCGGCTGGCCGGGGCGGGCATCGAGCTCCGGGCGATTACGACCGACCCCAAGCCCATGCCCGAGCCGGGCGGGACCGGCTTCGCGCCCCTTTCCGTCACCTATGACCCGGACGTTCAGGACATGATCGATGCCGTAGAGAGCCTTACGGTCTACACCTATACGGGCGACCTCAGCGGCGAGTGGCCGGTGACCGTCGGCGGCAGCCCGTATACCATACAGACCCGGAACACCTTCAGCGGCACTCCCATAACCCGGGCGACCGAGTTCGTGGGCGAGCATCTCGAAGGGCTCGGGCTGGCGGTCGAGTACCACGTCTGGGACGGCGCGGGCTACCCCAACGTAATAGCCGAGATCCCGGGAGAGGTGAGCCCCGACACCATAGTCATTCTCTGCGCGCATCTGGATGACATGCCCACCTCGACCACGGCCCCGGGGGCGGATGACAACGCCAGCGGCACCGTTGCCGTTCTCATCGCGGCGGACGTCCTGAGCCAGTACGCCTGGCGCTATACGCTGCGCTTCGCCCTCTGGACGGGCGAAGAGCAGGGGCTGTACGGCAGCTACTATTACGCGCGCAGGAGCTACCTCAGCGGAGAGGACATTCTCGCCGTCCTCAACCTGGACATGATCGCTTACAACACCCAGGGCACCCAGAAGGACATCGACCTGCACGCGGACGAAGGCGGTACGCCGGGGACCATGGAGCTCGCGCAGCTCTTCGTGGACGTCGTCGACGCCTACAACATCGACCTCGTGCCGGACATCTGGCCCGACGGACTCACTGCAAGCGACCACTCCTCATTCTGGAACTACAACTACACGGCCATCCTCGCAATCGAGGACTGGGACGACCTGACGCCTTACTATCACACGCAGAGCGATTTGCTGCAGACTCTCGACATGGGCTTCTACTTCGAGTTCGTAAAGGCCTCCGTGGCGACTTTCGCCCACATGGGGGTCGTCTATGACGACCTGAGTGCCGTGGACGACCTCACGGGCCATGGCGGCCGCGGCGCCGGTATGACCATGCTCCACCCGGGCAGGCCCAACCCTTCGGGTTCGGCCACCGTCGCAAGGTACGACATAGCGGACCCGGGCGTCGCCCGGGTCACGGTCTACGACGCCCTGGGAAGGGCGGTGAAGACGCTCGTCGACCGCCATCACGTCCCGGGCACCTACGAGGCGAGGTGGAACGGCGACAACGAGAACGGCGAACGCACCCCGCCCGGCGTCTATTTCCTGAGCCTGCAAACGGCCGGAGGGGCA
>CAZSBE010000019.1:0-11939 GCA_964604955.1 uncultured bacterium | reverse complement strand
CCGGAAGGTAGTGCTGGTGAGATAGTCGCGCTCTCCGTTCCCGGGTCCGTCGCGGGATATGAATACGGCGACAAGGTGTATGCCTGCATGGCCGCCGAGAAGAGCGCGGAAGCGCATGTACGCTCCCTCGTCTATCTCACCGCAGACTCTCTTATCCTGGGGCCGCCGGACCTTTTCAGTCTGGGGGAGGCTTGGGACGCCGCCGTACGTCCGGTTCACATAAAGAACGTCGGGCTCGGCGCCGGCCGCGCCCCGGACGCTTTCTGGAGCAGGGTCTATAAGGCGGTGGGTGTCGAGCGGCGCGCAGCGGCCCTGGACGACCTCGTCTGCGCCACTTATCACGAGCGATCAATAGACCCGCGCGACGTTGATGACATAGAGATCGGCGCTTCCCTCAGGCAGTGGATAGCCTCACGCATCGGCGCCGGTTTCGACTGAACCCCCGGGTAGTGGATGGGCCGCGGCCCGGGCCGAAGCCTCGCGCTGCTTGCGAAGCCTGCGGTTGCGGCTCCAGACGACGACATAGACCCCGCCCAGAACCATGAGCCCGCCCACGACATGCCATGGCGTGAGCATCTCCCCGAGAAGCGGTATGGCCAGAAGAGCGGTCAGCACCGGCTGGACCAGAAGCACCGGAGCAACGAGCGACGCGCGGAGATAACCCTGGGAGTAGTTGATGAGAAACCACCCCAGGAACTGGACGATTATCCCGAGCGCCAGGAAAGCCAGCCAGGTCCGCCCGTCGAAGCCGCTGAGCGGGTTGCGGAGCGCGACGTTGATGGCCAGCAGTGCGGCCGCGGCGCCCAGCGTGCTTATCCAGAGATAGCTCACGGTATCGAGATACTTCCTTCCCTCCTGGGTTGCCAGCACGAAACTGGCATAGAAAAGGGCAGCCACGAGACCCAGCGCCATTCCGCGGCCGAGCCCCACGGCACCCACCAGATTATGTCCGAACACGAAGACCACTCCGGCGATGGCCACGAGGAGCCCCACCCAGAAACCCGCCGACTGGCGCTCCCTGAACACGAGCATCGATCCCAGGCCCACCCAGAGCGGAGCCGTGTTCGCCATCAGCGTCGGCATGGTGGGGCCGCTCAGCCCTATGGCAGTCATCCATATGGCCATGTCCGCGCCGAATAGCGCGCCACCCGTGAGGGCCATCGCAACGCCGCGCCGCGGAAGCGGCCCTGGCGAGGCCAGGCGCCCCGCAATAAACGCTGGCGCTATGACCACGGCCCCGATCACCATACGGTAGAGGCCCGTCACGGGGCCCGGCGCGCTCGAGAACATAACGAAGATGGCCGCAAAACCCAGTATTACGATGCCTCCCAGGAGCGAAAGCAGCGCCAGCTTGCGTTTCCGTTCATCTGATTGCCTCAATAAGACCTCCCGCTCTACTGGCCGCTAGTCTACTCAAGCGGCCCCGGAGCGTCAAGCCGACCATTTCACACAATATACAGCTTTCCTACACCTTTCCTTCAGGTCAAAAACCGCGCTCTTTCATAGAATCGAAGGCAGGGAAAGGACAGTACCGGCTCCTGTATGAGTCGAGAAGCCGTGTTTACCGGGGGCGGGCGGAGGCGGCGGGACAGGTTTCGGGCACAGGGAAAGGAAGGTGCAGTATGTGGTTGAACGTTCCCAGGCAGGCGATACCGGTTGTCATGTCTATCCTGGTGCTGGCAGGCGCCGCGGCGGCTGACGAGGCGACCCAGACCGACTGGTCGGGCGGGGACGGGGTCTCCGGGCCCGTCGTTGACTGGGGCGGCGAGTTCGAAACCGCGACGGGGCTCTCCTGGCTGGCGCTGCCCGGCCGGGTCGCGCTTGCCTCATCGGCCCTCGCGACCCCGGTGGAGCACTTCATCGACTCCTCATATGTCGGGGTCGTCGGTGTGGCAGTCGGCGACATCGACGGCGACGGCGACACGGACATCGTGGGGACCGCGACGACTTCAGGCGTGATCGTATGGTGGCAGAACGACGGCAACAATCCTCCGGCTTTCACCGAGTACGTCGTGAGCACGCCACCCGGCGCCGCAGGTGTCGACGTCGCCGATCTGGACGGCGACGGCCGGCTCGACATCGTGGTCGCCCTGGACGCTCCGCGGAACAAAATCGTATGGAGGCGCAACCTGGGCGGCGACCCCATAGCGTGGGGCTCCTATACCATAGAGGGAACGTGGCGCCAGGCCTGGGAGATAGCGACCGGAGACGTCAACGGCGACGGCCATGTGGACGTCATGTGCCCGTCATGGGTAGGGTCCCAGGTGTCATGGTGGGAAAACGACGGTAACGACCCCATAACATGGACAAGCCATGTCGTCGGCTACCCGGCCGGTGCCCATTCGGTGAGGGGCGCGGATATAGATGAGGACGGAGACATGGACCTTGCCGTTGCGGCCGGTGTGGACAACAAGATAATGGTGTACTGGAGCGACGGAGGCGACCCCATAACCTGGACGGCACAGGACGTCGAGACGGGCTTCCTGGGCGCGCGCTCGGTGAGGATAGCGGACATCGACCGGGACGGCGACCTCGACCTCGCGGGCATATCCTGGACAAGCGACGTCGCCTGGTGGAGTAATGGCGGCGGCGACCCCGTGGTCTGGACGAAGCAGACCATATCGACCTACGCCCCCGGCGGCCACTGCGTCTACGTGGCAGACATGAACGGGGACAACCGGCCCGACGTACTCGGCGCCTGCAGCGACAACAACCGCATCGCCTGGTGGGAAAACGGCGGCGGCGACCCCATAGTGTGGACTATGCACGCCCTCAACGATTCGTACGAGGGCGCCATCACGGTGCGGGCCGCCGACCTCGACCGGGACGGCGACCTCGAGGCCGTGGGCGGGGCGTGGATCGCGGGCCGCTACGACTGGTGGGAGACAAGCGAATTCGATTCAGCCGGAGACCTCGTGAGTTCCGTGCTGGACGCCGGCGCGGGAAGCGGGCTCGATACAATAGACTGGACGGCCCTGGAGCCGTCCGGCACGGACATACGCTTCCAGGTCCGGTCGTCGGGCGACCCCGGCGACCTGGGCTCCTGGTCGGGCGACATCACCGGCCCGGGCAGCCTCGGCACGGCCCTCGAAAGATATGTCCAGTACAGGGTTTTCATGCAGACCACTGACGCCGGGAGTTCGCCCGTGCTCGAGGACATTACTTTCTCAAGCAGCCAGGCGGGCGTGGAAACGGGTGTGATCGATCTCTCCGCCTCCGGTCTCAGCGCTCAGCCGAACCCGTTCAACCCTCAGGTAAACATATCATTCGGGATGAAGACGGCGGATGTGGTCAGGTTGTACGTTGTCGACGTAAGAGGCCGTATGGTGCGCCGGATTGCCGACCAGCGGCTTGGGGCCGGTGAGCACCGGCTGGGCTGGGACGGCACGGACGAGGGCGGGCGGCCGCTCGCTGCCGGCGTCTACTGGCTATGTCTGGAGAAAACGGGCGCAAGGGAAACAAGGGAAGTTGTGCTCCTCCGTTAGGAAAGCGCGGCCTCATCGGAGGAACGCAACCACGTTCCCATGCGTCCCGGCACAAGGGGACGGCGCTGCTGAATGGGCGCTGTCCCCTTTCCGTTGACCGTTTCCTACCGGAGGTTTTCCACGATTGAGAGGTCGGATCCGTTGTGCTTCACGTGGTCATAGATGACCGCTTCCCCGTGCGGCGCGACGTCGATGTTGGTGGAGTTGAAGTCGGCTTCCGATGTTAGCATGGTCGATCGGCCCGTCTCCAGGTCCTTCAGCCACATGCACACGCCGCCCTCATAGAGGTTGAAGAAGTAAACGCCCTCGGGGTCTTCCCTCCAGCCGCATGGAACGACGGTTCCCGGCTCGTTGACCAGGCATGTCTCGCCGCTGCCGTCGATTGAGGTGTACCAGACTCCGGACGTGTCCGCGCGGGAGTACATGAGACGCTCGCCGTCAGCCGTTTCGGCGAGCCTGAAAACATCCTTCTGCATGATGTCCACGACTTCGCTCCCGTCGGCCCTCATCTTCCATACCCACCAGGCGTCGTCGCGCTCCGACTTGCAGTAGAGCCATTCGCCATCACGCGACCAGCCCAGGCACATCTCGTGCCGGTCGGATCTGGTGAGGCGCCGGACCTGTCCGGTTTCCACGTCGCCCACGTAAATCGCGGTATAGCTTCCGGGCGCCGCGGTGAAGGCAACCCGGCGCTCGTCGTAGGCCCAGCGCGGGTACTGTATGTATGCGTTCTCGAACTCGGTGAGCTGGCGGCAGCCGCCCCCATCACCGTCACACACCCAGATCTGGGGGCTGCCGGAACGGTTGGATATGAAGGATATGTACTTGCCTCCGGGCGAATACTGGGGCCCGTAGTCATGCCTTGTGGATGCGACGATGGTCGTGGTCTCCCGCGCCTCGCCGCCGATGGTGACCTTCTCGATATCCGAGGTGTAGTCCTGGTCCTCGTACACCATGCTCCCGCCGGCAAGGGCGATGGACGGGCGGGCTGCCCGGTGGCTGGGCGTCGGAAGCCAGGTGAGCGAGCCGTCCTTGAGGGACAGCCGCCAGAGCCTGAGATCGCCGGGGCTCGAGGGGCCGGCCGAGAAGACCAGGGACCGGCCGTCGGGCATCCAGTCCAGGCCCGCAACGTGATGCTGGGAGCTCGTCAGCCGCCGCGCTTCGCCGCCTCCGGAGGGGACGACGAACACATCCTGCAGGCAGGTTCTGTCGCCCCTTACGAACGCTATGCTCTCTCCGTCCGGCGAAAAGGCCGGCAGGAAATCGCCCTGGGAAGACCAGGGCGGCGACGTGAGCTCGACGCTCTCGCCGGTGTCGAGCGAATACATGTAGATCCGAATCGCGCCGCAACCGGCCCGCCGCGAGGAATAAGCCAGGTGGCGGCCGTCGGGAGACCAGTCAATGCCGGCCACCCCGAAGGGGAGGTCGACCACTTTCCGCCTCGCCCCGCCGATGGCCGGGACGGTGTAGATGGCGGCTCCATCCTCCGCAAGAAGCGCGTATGCGAGGTCGGCACCGTCGGGAGACCAGGCCGCGTATACCTCGTGCCCGTCGGTCTCGGTGAGCCTGAGAGGGTCCTCGGTGTTGCGCTGCTTCACAAAGAGGTCGTAGTTTCCCCGGTCTTCGGTACTCCAGGAAAAGGCTATTCGCGAGCCCTCCGGAGAGATGGCCGGGCATATCTCCTTGCCGCCGTAAGACGTGAAAGGAACCGCTTCCAGCGCTATGGGCGGAGGCGTCACGGACGAGGTCGTCCGGGACAGAATCGAAAGCAGCGAGATCACGGCCGCGACCACGGCCATTGCTCCGAGCACGGCATAGAGCGTTCTTCTCCCCCGCCTTCCGGCCGCCCCGGCGCCGCCCGCCGCGTGCTGCTCGGCCGCAGCCCGCCCGCGAGCGGCATCGGCCTGCTCCCGGGCCACGGCGCGTTCCTCCACTCCCGCCGCACCCGGCTCCCCGATCCCCTCGGGCCTGCCGGCCGCAGCAGCGCCATGAGTCACCGGCGCTATCAGGCGATAGCCCGTCTTGTGAATCGTCTGGATGAACTCGGGAGTGCGGGCATCGTCGCCGAACACCCGGCGGAGCTGGGATATCGCGTGGGTCAGGGCCTCTTCGTTGACGATGACATCGCCCCAGACGGCCTCGAGCAGGTCGGTCCTCGTGACCACCTCGCCCGGGAGGCGCGCAAGGCACGCCAGAACATGCATGATGCGCGGCTCGACCTGTACGGACTCCTCCCCGCGCGAGAGCCGTTTGAGGGCGGGCTCCACGTGCCATTCGCCGACGCGGAACGGCCCGATGTCGGAGCCGTTCCTGTGAGATGAATGCTCTCCACTACTCATATCGTGGTTCTTCTCTCCGGCAGTTCCCGGGCGACATGATCTGCGCAATACGGTACCGCACCTGGACCATACGAAAGCCCGAATCGGGTGTCAACCCGCCCTTGAATACCGGGACGGTGCTGGTGTAAACTGGTAGCGGCTTATGAGAATCGTAATCATCGAACCGTTCCTTACCGGATCGCATGCAGCCTGGGCGAAGGAGTACGCCGAGCACAGCGGCCACGACGTCGGCATACTGGGTCTCGAGGGCCGGCACTGGAAGTGGCGCATGCATGGCGGGGCCGTTACCCTGGCCCGGCTCTTCGCGGAGAGCGCTCATGCGCCCGACCTCATCGTCGCCACCGACATGCTCGACCTCACCGTATTCCTCGCCCTGACCAGGGAGATGACCGCCGATACGCCCACGGCCGTGTACTTCCACGAGAACCAGATCACGTATCCATGGTCTGAGAAGGACCGCGACCTCGCAAGGGACCGGGATGCCCACTACTGCTTCATCAATTACTCGTCGGCCCTGGCCGCGGACGCCGTGCTCTTCAATTCGGAGTATCACCGGAACTCCTTTCTCGACAGCCTCGAACCCTTCCTCGCGGGGTTCCCGGACCATCACGAGACAGGAACAGTCGAGGCCATCAGGAACCGGAGCCGGGTGCTCCCGCTCGGGCTCGACCTCAGGCGCTTCGATGCCCACCGTGTTGAGCCCGACCGGGCACAGCGGCCGCTGGTCCTCTGGAACCACAGGTGGGAGTATGACAAGAACCCCGACGAGTTCTTCCGCGCGGTTACGGCCCTCGACAGGCAGGGCCTCGATTTCGACCTCGCCGTGATGGGCGAGAGTTTCGACGTTGAACCGGCCGTGTTCAGGGAAGCGGCGTCGAGGCTCGGAGAGCGCGTGCTGCAGCTCGGCTATGTCGAGTCATTCGCCGCCTATGCCGCCTGGCTCTGGAAGGCCGACATCCTGCCGGTGACCTCCATTCACGACTTCTTCGGAGCGAGCGTCGTGCAGGCCATATACTGCAACTGCTACCCCCTCCTTCCCAGGCGGCTGGTCTATCCCGAGCACATCCCGCCGGCCCGCCATGCGGATCACCTCTACGACAACTTCGGTGACCTCGTCTCCATGCTGGGGGACAGGATAGAGCATATCGAGGACACCCGCGCCGCCCGGACCCAGTCATTCGTGAGCCGCTACGACTGGGACGTGGTGGCGCCCGTCTACGACGCGGTGTTCGAAGCCATCGTCGCCGGCGCCTAGCGCCCGGGAAGCCCGGGGTGCGGCACGCCTCCCGGCAGCGTCAAACCTGCGCTGGATAAATCACTCCATCTGTGGTATAATATAGACGTCAGGGCGCGAGTTTTCCCCCGGGCGGGAGCTTGTTCATGTCGTCCTCGCGGGAGGCATATCATAGCAAAGACACTGGCCGTATGCGTTTCAGCAGCGATCTTCTTCCTCGCCCCGGCCGGGCCCGGCTCCCGGGCCTGGGGCGAAGCCATATCCGATACCCTCTATAACCTGTACGTGGGCAACCTCCACTCCCACACCTCTTACTCCGACGGCACCGGCACGCCGGCCCAGGCGTTCGAGTACGCCAGGGACGTGGCCGGCATCGATTTCCTCGCGGTCACGGACCACCACTGCTGGCTCTCAGAAGAAGAGTACGCCGACATCCTCTACCAGGCGGATGTTTTCACGGAAGACGGGGTCTTCATCGGCATAGGCGGCCAGGAGTGGACGGGGAATGACATGAACCACAGCACCGTGTGGGACGCCGACTACGTCTTCACGGCCCCCCTGAATGACTACGACTCGCTCTACAGGGAGGTCGTATCTTCCGGATGCACGGCCGCCTTCTGTCACCCCAAGCCCCGTAACTTCGGCTGCTTCGTCTATTCGGCGACGGGGGATATCGGCATCAACGCCGTTGAAGTGAGAGACGAGCAGGAAGAGGAGCGCTACATCGACATCCTCAACAAGGGCTGGCATGTGGGAACGGACGGGTCGCAGGATAACCACGGCCCGAACTGGGGCAACGGCCGCTCGTGGACGGTCGCCCTGGCGTGCAGCCTGACCCGGGATGAGATACTGTCAGCCACCAGGAACCACCGCACCTACTCGACGCTGGACAGGAACCTGGAAATGATGTTCCGCGCCGAGGGCCGTTACATGGGTGAGGAGTTCGCCCATGTCGATCACATTGAGTTCTCGGTGGAGGTCTACGACCCGGGACTCCATGACGATTTCGTGAGGCTCGAGCTCTTCCAGAACGGCATCCCGATCAACTGGATCGACATCGACACGACTTCCTATACATGGACTCCCCTCATCACCCCGCCGTGCGGAGTGAATCACTATTTCGTCAAGGTCTACCAGCGGGAGGGCCACATGGCATGGTCGGCCCCGGTCTGGATTGACTGCAACACGGCCCTCCCGGCCACACCCCGGCCCGAATCGCCTTATGACGGCGAAATCGTGGTCCCGCTCACGCCTGACTTCACGTGGCACTCCTCGGAGAACGCGGACCGTTATACGCTGCAGGTGTCCAGCTCGGGAGGTTTTCCTTTCGACCCGTCCACGATGACTTTCCCGGGAATCACGGACACCTGCTATAGCCTCCCGGACAGCCTGGATGACGACGTCTGGTACTACTGGCAGGTCCGGGGCGTCAACCAGTACGGAAGCAGCGCCTACTCGGGTACTTATGCTTTCATCACCGACGAGGACGCCTCCTCCGTCCCGCAGGACGGGCCGGCGGCGTTTACCTGGCCCGGAGCGACCCCCAACCCCTTCACGGAGGGCACGCGTATCGAGTTTACCGTGGAGCGGGCCCACCGAGTGAAGGTGGCCGTATATGACCTGCGCGGCCGGGAAGTAAGCGTGCTGATGGACGAGACGGCCGCCCCCGGCCTGCACGGCGTGTTCTGGAACGGCACCGATTCGCGGGGCAGCCGGGTATCTCCCGGCCTCTATATATGCGAACTCCGGGCGGGCCGGTTCCGCTCATTCAGGAAAACCGTACTGTTGAGGTGAGCCCCTCCAGCCCCCGCCCCTTCTCTACTTGCATGGATATTTCCAATTAAATTGCAAAAATTATATTGACAAATGTCTAATCAGATTGTAATGTTACTCCGATGATTCTGCGAAAGGGAGGAAGAAATGGACCCGAGCGGTGAATGGTGCAACTGCAGGGAAAAACTCGACGCGATTGTCGCCTCGGACGCCACCGACCTGGAGAAGCTCGTCAGGGCCTTCGGCGGCCTGACCGCGTTTATCATCAAGGACTCCGAGCGGCAGGTAGAGCTGTCCAGGGCATCGCAGGACGCCGGGGAAGCCGTCAAGCAGCAGATCAAGCTCGAAACGATTAAGCACGCCCGGGGGCTGTTTGACATGTGCTGCCGGCATATTACCGGGAAGGGAGCCTGGGATGAAGAAGAATAGGGCCGAAGAGAACCTCCAGGCCCGCGCCGACCTCCTCAAGGTGCTGGGCCATCCCGCGCGCCTGCTCATGTTGAACCTCATGAGGGCCAGGCCCCGCCACGGCGAGGAACTGGCGGCGATTCTCAGGCTCAACCAGGCCACGGTTTCCCACCATCTGGCGAGGCTCGCGGAAGCCGGGCTCGTCGAGTCAGAGAGGTCGCAGTACTACCAGACCTATTCGCTCAAGGCCGGCCCCCTCAAGCGGAGCCTGTCGGACCTGGTATTCCTCCCCCAGCCGGACGTCTCGGCCGAGGTCCGGGTGGACGCCTACCGCTCCAAAGTGCTCCAGACGTTTTTCCGGCACGGACGCATTACGCGCCTCCCGGCCCAGCTCAAGAAACGCCAGGTGATTCTCGAGAAACTCGCCGGGGAGTTCGAGCCCGGACGGGACTACCCCGAGCGAGAAGTCAACCGCATCCTCGTCGAGTTTCACGACGATGTCGCCGCCCTGCGGCGCGAGCTCGTGGGGCTTCGCTTCATGGAACGCAAGCGGGGAATATACCGCCGGCTCCCTGCCGGAGAGTGAGTGCCCTCCATCCTCTTAATGCTTGATGTGCGGCCGCTTTAATGCCATAGATATGTCAAGTGCGACTCGCAGATCAGGAGGCAAGGCCGCATGGGCGATTCGCTGATCTCATCTCCGGCCGGTGTGCTCGCGGTCCTGGCCGGAGTGACATCGTTCTTCTTTTTTCTGGAGAAGAGGACCGGGCTCAAGTTCTTCAACTACTTTCCCCCGCTCATTTTCATTTACCTCGTGCCCGTGGTGCTCTCCAACACCGGCGTGATCCCCAATAACTCGCCGGTTTACGGCTTCCTGCGTCAGAACATGCTTCCCATGTTCCTCGTGCTCATGCTGCTCAAGGTCGACTTCCTGGCGACGGTGAGGGCCATGGGCCGCGGCGTGATGGTAATGCTCCTCGGCACACTCGGCGTCGTCGTGGGGGCCCCCATCGCCCTGTTCCTGGTCAGGCACGGCCTCCGCACGCTCGGGCCCGACGCATGGAAGGGTTACGGCGCCCTCGCGGGGAGCTGGATCGGCGGGACGGGCAACATGGCGGCGACCGCGGTCGCCCTCAACCTCGACGATAAGAGCCTGGCTTTCGGTTACGGGCTCGTCTCGGACAATGCCGTCTACCTCATCTGGCTGCCGCTGCTTCTGATGTCCAAGAACTTCGCCGGCTGGTTCAACCGGTTCACGAGAGTCCCCGACGGCCGTGTCGCCGCTATCCACGAGGCGGCCGGCAAACTCAGCATGGACAGCGCCAGGCCCGCCATGGTTCATTACCTTTACCTGGCCCTCATAGGCTTCGGCGCAACAGCGGTCGCGGCCTGGCTTGCGAGCTACCTGCCCGAGATTCCATCCGGCCCCGGTGCGCAGCCTTTCATCACGACCGGTACCTGGAACATATTGCTCGTGACCCTGTTCGGCATCCTGCTCTCGCTGACCGGGGCGAGCAGGATACCGGGCTCGCACGCCCTCTCTATGGCGCTGGTCTACCTGTTCGTCGCCCGCATGGGAGCCATCGCCGACCTCTCCCGGCTGGACTCCTCCATACTGTGGTTCCTGCTGGGAGCGTACATATGGATCTTCATCCACGGCCTGTTTCTGGTGGGGGCGGCGAAGGTTTTCAGGGTGGACGTTCACACGACGGCGATCGCCTCCGCGGCCAATATCGGCGGGGCGGCGTCGGCGCCTATCGTCGCCGCGCATCACAACCCGGTGCTCGTTCCCGTGGCCATCCTGATGGCGCTTATCGGCTACGCTATCGGAAACCCCGTGGCAATATTCACAGGACTCCTCTGCAAGTGGGTATGGTGACGGGCGCCCGGACAGGCAGCTAGTTGAGCACCACCATGCGCCCGGTATCAACGCGGCCGCCAGCGGTCAGGCGGTAGAAATAGACACCGGAAGGCAGGCTGCCTGTTTCGAACACGACTTGGTGCCGGCCGGGCGGCATCCGACGGCCGTCTATGAGCCGGCTCACCAGCTGGCCGCGGGCATTGTAGACCGCGAGGCCCACGTCCGAGGCCGTGGCCAGCCCGAACGCAATGGTCGTCCGTTCGGCGAACGGGTTCGGGCTGTTCTCAGCGAGGCTGAACACTTCGGCCTCCGGCTCGTCCCGCTCGACGCCGGAGCAGTCCGTCACCTGGACGGTCACGGGAATCCCGACCACGCTCTCGTCGTAGTCGTCACTGGCTATGAATATCGTCGCCGTGTCGGTGACATCGGAGCTCCCGGAAGTGTAAGTGACCCTGACGTATTCATACGACTTGCCGGCGAGCCCGAGCGAGGACGCGCCCACCGAAAAGTCCGGGTTGGTAGACGCTATGGAGGAGACTTGCAGGCTGTCGTCGCCGCTGTTCACGACGGCCAGATAGTAGTGTACCGTAACACCGTACGCGATGGCACCCATGTCGATTTCGGCCGGCGCTACCGCGATCTCCGGCTCGAGCACCCTCACGGCGGTCCCGAAGAAACTCGAGATGCGGTCCACGAACTCCGGGTGGTCGATGAAGGGATTGCGGTTGTTCTGAAGAGCGTAGATATCCTCATTGCGCAGCGCCTCGAGGCTGTCAACGGGATCGGAAACGTGCCAGGTACGCAGATGGGCCTCCATCTTGGTGGAGTTGGCGTAACCG
>CAZSBE010000018.1:0-38330 GCA_964604955.1 uncultured bacterium | reverse complement strand
TAGGGCTCGAAGTGAAAGGCCGGGATGCCCTGCTCGTCATCATGTGGTTTGTCGTGCCGCTGGTCTTCCTGGCTGCATCCGGCGCCGTTCTCTACGATACCTGGCGGCACACCTTCTTCGTCTACCCGGCGATGCTCCTCCTCGCTCTCATGGGCCTGGGCTGGCTCCTGCGGGCAGTGAAGGTCAGGGTGGTTGCCATGGCCCTCATTGTCATCGTGGCGGTGAACGTGGCCGGCGCCATCTCCTTCATGGCGCGAAGCCATCCCCATCAGAACGTCTATTTCAACGGCCTCGTGGGCGGTACGAAGGGAGCCCAGGGAAACTATGAAATGGACTACTGGGGCCTGTCTTACCGGAAGCTTCTGGAGTCGCTGCTCGAGAAAGACGGCCGCGCGGCGGTCAGGGTCTACTCCCTGAACGAGCCCGGCTACTATAACTCCTTTATTCTGAAGCCGGCGGACCGCGACCGCATCACGTACGTGGATAATGTGGCCGCCGCGGATTACTATGTAACCAACTTCCGCTGGGACCGCATGACTCCCCCTCCGGAAGCCGAGGTCACGAGCGTGGAAGTCGACGGCGCCAGACTGTCGGCGGCCTACCGCGTGCGCTAGCCATGTCCGCTTATTGCCCGCTTTGATATGGACACCTCCCCGGCGCGGTTGCTAGACTTCCGCGAGGGCAGACAATGACAGCAGAACAGACATCTACATCGCGCCGCGACACTTTCATCTTCAAGGTAGCCGCTGTGGCCGTCACGGCCGCCGCCATCTCCGTCATTTGGGCGTTTTACTTCCGGGCTCCCGAACTGCGCTTCGATGAGAATTACTACTACCCTCTCGCGCAGGGCATCGTCGCGGGGTCGTACGAGGACGGCTACGTTATCCGCGCGCCGCTCTATCCCCTGTTCCTGGCGGGCGTATTCAAGGTGTTGGGCGAGGGTTTTATGGCCGCGCTGATTGTCCAGGGCATAGTCCGCGGCCTCGTAGTCGCGGGCGTGGCGTATATGGGAAGGAAGTACATCTCGCCGGCCGCGGGCCTCGCGGCCGGCGGCCTGCTTGCCGTCTACCCGTCGCTGATCTCCCTCTATATGTCCTTCCTGACCGAAGTGGTTTACATCCCCCTGTTCCTGGTGTCTTTCTACCTTATCGACAGGGCTTCGAGGACGGAGCGCACTACCGACACGGTGTGGACGGGAGTAGCCAGCGGGCTCGCCGCGCTGGCTCGGGCGACGTCATTCTTCCTCACCTTAGTGATTGCCGCCTGGTTTGCAGTCGGGAAATCGGGAAGCGGCAGGCTTTCGCGGCAGAACCTCCTGAGGGCCGCCGTACTGCTGCTGGTCATGTCCGCGGTGATTTCGCCCTGGACCGTGAGGAATGCCGTCGTCCACAAGGGATTCATAGCGATCGGCGATGATGCGGCGTTCAACCTCTGGCTCATCACATCGGGCGTGAGAATCAGGCAGGCATCGTCCGAGTGGCAGTCATGGGGCACTCACCCGGAGAGGCAGCGCGAAGCTTACAGGAGGTGGCTCTCGTATCTCAAAGAGGATCCGGCTTTCCACATAAAGCGTCTCGGCGTGGTGTTGCCGAGGATACTAAGTCCGTCATGGGAATCCCCGGTCCAACGTCTATCCACTATGGAGAGGGGCCGGGAGCCGCGGGAGGTTCCGGCGCTTAAGAGGTTCTTCGCCGTGCTCCATCCGCTCACCTTCTGGCTCATCATGGCCGGCGGGCTCGCGGGGCTTCTCGCCCTCGAGAGGGACGGGAGGAGGAGGACGCTTGTTCTCATAGTCGTGGCCTATTTCATTCTCATACACGGCATGACGCTCGCCCGGACGCGCTTCATGCTGCCGCTTGCCTGCGTGCTTTCGATTTACTCGGGCGGGCTGGTCGCTACGGCGTTACAAAGACTGGGCTCGACCATGCGTGCTCGCCGCTCGCGGTAGTGAGGCGGAGATAGAAGTAGGCCTGCTCCCGGGGACGGTCCACCCTCCAGGCATAAGAGGCTTCGGGCGAGCCCACTTCCTCCATTAGAACGACCTCGCCGCCGCTCACGATCTCCGCGGAGGCTATCGGTTCTTCGGACTTCATGTAAGCGGTGAAGCGCAAGGGGCCGTCTCCGCGCACCTCTTCTCCCATGAACCTGCCGTTGCACCGGAAGTCGACCACGATCTTATCGCCGGTAGTGGCGAACGTGCGGCGTCTCCGAATGGCATCGAGGATGTGCTCGCGGGTCAGTTCTTCGGCGTAGACTCCGGTCAGGCTTATTCCCTTCATGGCAGCCGCAAAGCAGTTGTGGTAATCGCTGCCGCCCACTATGCCGAACTTATAGCCCCGCTCCAGGCCGTCGACGAGCATGTGCCCCTCGACGCACCGAACCGAGTCGCCGCAGGTCTCCATGTTGTCGTAGATTCCGTGTATGGAGCACACCTCAACCACGGGCTCGGCCCCGGGGTCGAAGTAGTCCCAGTTGTGGGGGGCCCAGACGACGCCTATGTGGTGAGGTATCAGAATAACGTCGTTCCAGTTCGCGTACCGGTAGAGGTCATCCGGCGTCATGCCCTCCTCGAAATGGAAGATCACGTCCTTCTTTCGGAGCAGAGCATTCCAGTGGCCGTATCCGTTCTGGGCCCATCCCCTGTTCTCCTCATAGCCGTAGAGGCAGACGTACTCGCCGTTTTTGGTCAGGCAGTCGCAGACGGCCAGGTTCCACGCGAACTCCCCGGGGGTGGTCGTGTCATCGTGGTCGCTGACGCCCATGAAGTCGAGCCGGCGATAGTCCCGGGCCGTGAGGTAAGAGATGTCGGGATACGCCCTGCCGTCGGAGAAAGATGTATGGTTGTGATAGTCGCCGAAATAGGCATGGAGCGTCTTGCCCTCGTACTCGGTAGCGTAGGCGACATCGCCCCTTGCTTCGGGCCTCGTGCCCCCCGCCTCGCGTGGCTCCCCACCCGGGCGCACCGCGCTCAGCAGGTTATCGAGTCTCGCGCTTTCTATGTCGTAAAGGTATATGGACCCCGCGTACTCATACGCAAGAACCAGGCGCCCGTCGTACCTGCAGTCGAACCAGTTTATGAATGTTCTCCGCATGGGAAACTCAACCTGCGCCGTCCTGCTCGCGCCTTCTTCCGAGACTGCCTTCATGAATAGACGGGTCTTGCGGTAGCCCCGCCGGGTGGCCCAGGCTATGACGTTCCGGCCGCCGGGCCCTGTGAGGCTGCTCACCCTCCAGGTCTCATCGTCTTCGGGGCGGGAGAGCTCGCGCTCTATCTCCCCGGCGGCAAAAGTGCCTGCGCGCGGTTCGCTTTGCTCGCTGCCGCCGGGTACGGCCTGCCAAGAAATCAGTATGTCGTCACCTCTACCGGCGAGATGCGGCTCCCACGCGAACGAGTACTCCGGGCCGGAGATCTCCCTCACGGGTCCAGGCGCGCCCGATTCAATCTCTCTCGCGCGCACCACGAATCGGCCACCCATGTATTCGTCCCAGGCTACGACTATGTGGTCGTCCTCGAGCACGAGGATGTCGGGTCGCGCCACCGGATTGGCGCCTTCATACACGGTGACGGCGTCATCCAGCTTAAAGCCGGGGTAGCGGCATCGCCTGGCCATCACACGGTACATGTCATCGTGCCAATTAACCCAGGTAAACCAGCCGGCGGCCTCGCCGCAGTCCACCCGGACTTGGCTGCTAAAGCCGTCGCCCTCGTAAATGTCAGCCCACTCGCCGCCCGCCCCGCTCACGTCAACCGGGTTCACCCAGGCCCTTACTTTCCAGCCCGAACGGCCATAGGATGTCCAGGCCACAAGCGGGTATACTTCCCCCACCAGGCCAACCGATGGCCGGAACCCGTTCTCGCCCAGTGTTGTTAAGACGCGGCTCCAGAGCTTGGCCCCGCTCTCGCGGTCAACGACATGGAGGTAGACCTGGCTTCCCTCTCCCGTGTTCATGCTATTGGCCAAAACTATATACCGGGAGTCGGCGGCAAGGTCGGGGTACTCGGCCCAGCCTTCGGAGCTGTCATGTACCTTGAGGGGCTGGTGATCGATCTCGACCATGCCGACCTGCGAGCCGGCCGCGGCCGTAGCCGGGAAGGCGGCGAACACCGCCAGGAGGGCGAAAATCCCGTTCATGACAATGCGGTCTCGTGCCAATCTTGTGCTCCATATGGCCGTATGCTTAATTATACCAGCCCGCCGAGCCCCGCCGCAAGCACTAAAGCAGGTTGCCGATATGTGAGCCAGAGGATATCATGGTCTGGTTACAGGCCGACTACAGGAGAAGGAAAACGCGGCAATGAGTATCAGACCCACCCCGGCGGGCATCCTGGCTCTCGCTCTCGTCCTGGTTACAGCCCTATCCTGCGGCAAGGACAAACCGGCCGACCGCACGGATGAAATCGGAGACCGCCTCGAGAAACTGAGGTCCGTACCCTACACCTCCATGACACAGGAGGAAGTGTCTGCGGATACGGCCGGCGTCATACTCTATGACATGGAACGGGCCTGGCCCGGTTACAACCTCTATTGCTCCCGGAGGGACCCGGAGGCGCTGCTTCTCAATATGGGTGGGGAGGTGGTTCACTCCTGGACCTATAAGCACAAGGACGCCAGGGGATGGGATCATGCCATGTTGCTCGGTAACGGCGACTTGCTCGTTCTCGACAAGTTCCGCTACTTCTTCAAGCTCGACTGGCACTCCAACCTGATATGGGAGAAGAGACTCGCGGTGCACCACGATGTTGCCGTGGCTGAAGACGGGACAGTCTTCGTCATCGAACTCAACACGGAAAGGCATCGTGGCCTGCGTGTGCGGTTTGCCAGGATCGTACATCTATCCGCGGACGGGGAGGAGATTGGCGCGTGGTCGACATATGAACATCTGGAAGACCTGAAGAAAGCGCTGGACCGGGCTTCGTTCCTGGACACGATACTTGACCTTGAGAGAGGCCAGGGTACCCCGCTCGATACGACGCAAACCGTCGGCGCCAGAATGTACAACAGGAGAAAGGGTGGGCGCGGGTACATCTATGATTACTTCCATATGAACACTATTACTCTTGTGCCGGAGACTCCGCTGGGCGCGAGGGACCCCAGGTTTGCCGCAGGCAATCTCCTCATATGCTTAAGGAACGTCAACCAGATCGCAACGCTGGACCGGGAGACGGGCGATATTCTGTGGGCTTGGGGGGAAGGCGTTCTGGAGTGGCCGCATCACCCGACCATGCTTCCGAACGGCAACATTCTCATATTCGATAACGGCATTGTCCGGGGGCACTCGAGAGTGCTCGAGATCGAACCCGCATCGGGGACGGTCGTATGGGAATACACTGCGGACCCGCCGGAGAGCTTCTTTACACCACAGAAGGGATCGTCCCAGCGCCTTCCCAATGGAAACACGCTCATCTGTGAAGGAGACAGGGGGCGCGTTTTCGAGGTTACCATGAACGGCGAGAAGGTCTGGGAATGGTATAACCCGGTCGTGGTGGACGGCCACCGGCTGCAGCTCTACAGGATGATGAGGTACCCGCCTGAGATGGTCGAGCCGCTCCTCGGCCGGCCCGACAGGTAGCCCTGTCCCACGCTTCGCCAAATACGCAGGCGCGGCCCGAATTGACCCCGGCGCCGGCCCGTGGTATAATGGCAGTGAATTCCAACCCGGGAGGCGACCATGTGGAAGCGTGCAGCTGCTCTGGGGACTCTTGTGCTAGCGGCCTGGCTGGCTCCGGCCGGACTCCATGCCTACTGGTTTCCGGACGGCAGGCTCACGGTCGACCCGGCCACATCCATGACCTCACCGAATGGCGGCCGGTGCATAGCCGGCGATGACTCCGGGTTCGTACATATCGTGTGGCGGGACAACCGGAGCGGGGATTGGGAGATCTACTACAAGAGGTACGATGGCACTGTCTGGGGGCCCGACGTCAGGCTCACCGCCTCGCCCGGGTTTTCCGGAAACCCTGCAATCGCCGCCGGGGAGGGCGGCACGCTGCATGTCGTGTGGGATGACTACCGCGACGGGAATTCAGAGATCTACTACAAGAGGTACGACGGGGCGGTATGGTCGGCGGACGAGCGCCTCACCAACGCCGCGGGAAACTCCCAGAACCCGTCGGTAGCCGTCCGGGGCGGCATCATACACGTGGTATGGCATGACTTCCGCGACGGCGACTTCGAGATCTACTACAAACGACATGACGGTGCGGCGTGGTCGGCGGACGAGCGCCTCACCAATGCCGCGGGTGTGTCCATGTTTGCGTCCGTGGCGGCTGCCGACGCCGGGCGCGTATACGTCGTGTGGAGTGACTACCGGGACGGCAACAGCGAGATATACTTCAAGCAGCACGACGGCGTCTCCTGGTCGGCGGACGAGCGCCTGACCGATGCGAGCGGAACGTCCCAGTATCCGTGCGTATGCGCGGGGAGCGGCGGCGATGTCCACGTCGTCTGGGAAGACACCCGTGACGGCAACAGCGAGATCTACTACAAGACCCTCACGGGCGGTACATGGGGCGCAGACGAAAGATTGACATCAGCGGCCGGCCAATCCCAGAGGCCGTCGATAGCGTCGCTGGGGTCAAGCCAGGTCCACCTCGCCTGGTCCGATGACCGCGACGGCAACAAGGAGATCTACTACAAGCTCAGGTACGGTGCCGCGTGGGGGACGAGCCAGAGGCTCACCGATGCTTCCGGGCTCTCCCAGAACGTCTCGGTGGCTATGGACGAGAGCCTTGCCGTTCATCTCGTCTGGTATGACGGCCGGGACGGCAACTCTGAAATCTACTGGAAGCGGTCCGGAAGCGGAGAAGTCCTTCCCCCTCCGCTTATCACCTCGGTCGATCCGGACAGCGGTTTGTCCGGACACCTCGTGCATCTGGACGCCGTCGCCGGGCACGGTTTCGCGGCCCCGGCGGACGTGCGTCTTCAGAGACCGGGCGAACCGGACTTCATAGCGGATAACGTCATCGTGTCATCGCCGGAGAGCATCGCATGTGACATCGATCTCCTGGGAGCGCCCGAAGGCCTCTGGGATGTGGTCGTCGAGAACCCGGACTCAAAGCGCGACACTCTCGAAGATGGTTTCAGGATTCTGCGGCCGCCCCGGCCCAGGCTCACATCTATCGATCCGGACAGTGGTGCATGGAACGCGGACGCGCACATCGACAGCCTGGCCGGCACGGGCTTCCTAAGACAGATACACGTCTGGATGACACACAGCGGTGGTGACAGCCTCGCGGCCACCAATATCGCCCTGCTGTCCCCCGAGTGGATAACCTGTGATTTCAACCTGGAAGGCGTTGGTTTGGGGTTCTGGGACGTGATGGTTGAGAACATTGACGGCCAGCGCGATACGCTGGAATCAGGCTTCTACGTAGTTCCCTTCCCCGCCCCGGTAATATACGCGATCGACCCCGACAGCGGCCGGCAGGGGTTCCTGGAGCATATTGATGACCTGTCGGGAACAGGTTTCAGACCGCCCCTCTGGGTGTGGCTCCAGCGCGATGGCGAGGAGGATGTTCCCGGCATTAACAAGTGGGTGAGTTACGATCGCACCTGCGTTACCTGCGACTTCGACCTCGCAGGTGTCGCGGACGGGCCCTGGGATGTGGTGATCGAGATCGAAGACGGCCAGCGCGATACGCTGGGCCAGGGATACCGCGTGATCCCGGGTCCGAGGATATTCTCAATAGCGCCGGACACCGCCCTCTGGGGCAGTACTCCTCACATCGACGCCGTGGCCGGAGCCAACTACATCGATCCGATGGCCCTTCGGCTTGTGAAGAGCGGTGAGGACAATGTCGTTGCCACCAACGTGGTTGTCGAATCGCCGGAGAGTCTTACGTGCGACATTGCTCTCGGCCTTGCCCCAACCGGGTACTGGAATGTGGTTGTTGAGAATTCACTCGGCCAGACGGACACGCTGGTGGACGGTTTCAGCATAACCCCGGGTCCCGCACCCGAGGTCCTGGGAATTGTCCCCGATAGTGGGTACGCATGGTTCACCGCGCATATAGACAGCCTCACGGGCAGCGAATTCCACGCGGGTGCCGAAGTCCGTCTGCGAAAGAGTCCGTATGCGGACATCAAGGCTACCGGTGTAGTCGTCCACTCAGCGGACCTGATATCATGCGAATTCAATCTCGATGGAGTGGCCCTCGGTCCGCGCGATGTAGAGGTCAAGAACCCGGACGGGGAGACGGGCACTCTCGTGGATGGATTCCTGGTGGGTGCCGCTCCGGCACCGGTTGTGTCGTCTATCGCTCCTGACAACGGAATCGTTGGCGAGGTCCTAGGCACTGTCATTACAGGGGCCGGTTTCTACTTGACGAGCCGGGTCCGCCTCAGGAAGGAAGGCGAAAGCGAGATCTGCGCCTCTAACGTGGTCGCCGCGCCACCTGAGAGCATCGCATGTGAGTTCGACCTCTCGGAGGCGGTGTCGGGCCTGTGGAATGTGGTTGTCGTGAACGAGGACGGGCAGGCCGGAAGCCTTCAGGACGGTTTCGCCATTCTGGCTACACCGCGCGTGGATCTTGTCGACCCTGAGTCATGGGTAGCAGGAGGTGTGGTACACATAACCAATCTGAGTGGGTTCAATTTCTTTGAACCGGTAAACGTCTGGTTGGCCAGGGATGGACATCCCGATGTCCCGGCCGGCAACGTAGTAGTCGAGTCCTCAAGACTCGTCAGCATGGACGTGGACCTGAGCGGGGCTTCGCCGGGTCCGTGGGACCTTGTTCTGGAGAGCGTGGGCGTCGAGCGGGATACCCTGAGTGACGGGTTCACAGTCCTGCCCTTCTCGATGTGGTTCCCGGGGGTTGCAATCACCACAGGCGCTGGTGAGGAAGTGCTCTCACCGGTCAGCGCACGGTCCATCGCGGCGGGGGCGGCCGGCCGGGCCTACGTGGTATGGGAAGACGATCGCCATGGAAACGCCGAGATCTACCTGCGGGAGTTCAACGGGTCGACATGGGAGAGCGAACAGCGCGTGACCGATGAGCTCGGCACCTCCTCGGCGCCCGCAGTCGCGGTTGACGCGGCGGGAAACGTCCATGTCGTCTGGGTATACCTGGGGGGCGGCGGCTGGCACATATACCACGATATGTACGACGGCGTAGCCTGGGCCGGCCACGAAGATCTATCCGGGACCATAGGGGGAGAGCCGGCCTGTGCCGTTGCCGCTGACGGCGCCGGCAACGTTCACGTGGTGTGGCTGGACGTCCTTACTTTCGCGTGGGACGTCTTCTGCAGAACCTATGATGGCTCATCATGGCATGACGAGGAGAGAGTCAGCAACTACTGGAGCAGCAAGGCGCAGCCCACGGTGGCATGCGATGACTCGGGTCACATACACGTCGCCTGGTACGACCATGTCGACGGCTCTCAATACGATTCGGAAATACACTATGCGAGGAAGGATGCGGCCGGCTGGTCGGCGGCCGAGCGGATTTCGTACGGCGCCGATGTGTCCTGGACGCCGTGCATCGCGGGCGGGCCGGGCACTGAGGCGCACCTTGTCTGGACAGATCGGCGTTCGGGCTATTTCGACGTATTCTACCGCCACTTCGACGGCGCCCTGTGGGGACCGGAGATGCGGGTCACGGATTGGGAGCCCGAGTCGGTGAACGCCTCAGTAGGCGTGGACGGGAACGGACGCGTCCATGTCGTGTGGCGCGACAGGCGCGCGGGTTCGGAGGAGATATACCATACCGTTCTTGAGGGCGCGGCCTGGACTCCGACATACCGGCTGTCGACGCCGGACTTCTTTCTCAGGGAGTCAAGAAACCCGTCCGTAGCCATTGGACCGGACGGCAAGCTGCATGTGGCCTGGCAGGACCGCACCGGGGGGAGCTGGGACATCTACTACAGGGCGGGTTATCCCGGCGCGCTCGCCGGCATCGTGGACCTGCCGGAAGACGCGCCGCCGGACCGGCTGCTGAGCATCACGCCCAACCCGGTGTTCGGGAATACGGAGATAAAGCTCCTGGGGTCGGGTGAAGGCATTCATGCGCTCTCGATCTACGACATAGAGGGGCGCCTCGTCTGGAGCGCCGGGCCGGATGAGCCTGCGTCCGCCGGCCGCGGCGTCAGATGGAGGTGCTGCGACATGGCCGGGCGCCGCGTATCGCCGGGGATCTACTTCGCGCGGGTGAGGAGCGGCAAGCGCGCGGCAACCGCCAAGGTCGTTGTATTGGAATGATGTGCTTCACGGCCTCATGACCGCGGCGGGCTGGTCCTTGGGGGCATATGCCTGGGCAACTTCCCCCAATGGCTTGATGGTCCCTCATACATCCCCCCTGAATACACCAGGCAAACCGCGGGCCCTTGACCGCGTCCTCTATCCGGGCTTATTCTATGGAGCGTCAGGATGAGGGAGGTGGCATTGGCGCGGAAGATAAGTCTCACCCTGGGCAGGCACATCAGGGAATTCGAAGTCATCGAAGAGCCCTGTCCCCATATCCTCGTCGAGTCCAGGAAAGAGCTCCACGGCTGGCACAAGGGCAAACGCGAGTGCACGGGCGAGCGCATGCTCGTAAATCCCTATAACGGCTGCTCGGTGGGCTGCATGTTCTGTTATGCCCGCGCCCTCCCCGCGCCCTACTTCCGGCTCTGGAATGAGCAGGGCATCGTCACCGTCGCCAGGGACTTCGACCGGGTCGTCTCGGACCAGCTCGACTCGATAGGCGTGGCGTCCTGCGGCTATCTCTCGCCGGTCTCGGACCCCTTCCAGGAGGTGGATTCCAGGTACCGGCTCTCGGAGAAAATCATAGAGGAGTTCGTGAAACGCAACATCCCCGTTCAGTTCACCACCAAGTGCGAGCCGCCCGCCGCCGCGCTCGGCCTCATGAAGACGCAGCGGCACTCCTTCTGCCAGTTTTCTTTCGTAACCGCGCGCGAAGACCTCCGGATGAGGCTCATGTCGGGCGGCGCAACCGCGGAGAGGCTCCTGGGGTCGATGGAGAAAGCTGCCCTCGCGGGGCTTCCGGTGGTCATGAGGATCGACCCCGTGATTCCATATCTCACCGACTCGAGGCGCGACCTCACCGGGCTCATCGAGCGGGGCGTGGACGCGGGCGCCCATCATATCGTAACGAGCGTCATGGACATACCCGCGCGGCTCGCCAAAGAAGTATTTGCAAACTTCGGAGCTTTCGGTGTAGGATTTACGCACGATCTCGGCAAGTTATATACGGAACTCATTGATGGATATCTCCACGCTGCGATCGACTATCGCAAGAGGGTGTTCGACCTTCTTCGCGACCTCTGTGAGGCACGGGGCGTTACACTCGGGCTATGCATGGAGTATGAAGTCGTCGGGGGGAAGCCGGTTGGTCTCAATGAGACCTTCATGAGCTCGAGCAACTGTGAAGGCGCGGAAATCCCCATTTACAGGAGAGCCGGAGACGGTTTTGTCCCCGCGGCCTCCTGCGACGGCGCGTGCCTGAGATGTGTCGACGCCCGCTGCGGGGTGGGCGACCTGGCGATGGGGGCCGGCGCGGAGAAGAAAGACTTCGCTTTGAGCGATTACAGGCGGTGGACGAGAACTCTGGAGGGAAAGGATGCCTAAGAGGGACATAGTCGGAGATCTGAGGGCCAGGGAGCTTAAGAAGCTCCGGGAGAGAGTGGGCACACGGGTCAGGAAGAAAAGCGGGCCCAAGAGCGTGCGGCGCATCGCGGGCATCGATCTCGTCTTGAGCCCGAAGGCAGGGCGCATTCACGTATGCGCCTCTATGCTGTCCTTCCCGAAACTCAAGGTCCTGGAAGAGGCGATCGCGACCGACGAGCTCAGCGATGAGGCCATCAAGGCTCTCGGCAACGTGGCGTTCGTCCCCGTCATCCAGAGCGTTCTGAAGATGCTCAAACGCAACGCCGACGTCATCATGATAAAAGAAGTCACGCTCAAGGAGGACATCCCGCTCGCGGGTTACGTGGGCGTGGTCTCGGGCCGGCCGAGCATCGGGATCAGCCCGCGGGGCACGACGCCCAGGAAGATGGCGACGTGGGACAATACCAAGAGGTCGGGCCCGGTCAAGATAAGGGGCCACGCGACGCCTATAACCGTGATCGCGGGGCACCTCACCAACCTGGCCGACGCGAGCCGGCTCGCCAAAGCGTGTTGCACGGAGTCGCGTATGCCGGAGCCGCTCAGGGATGCGGGCTCCCGCGTGCGCGCCTGGGAGAAGGCCTGGAGCAAGTTCAACATCTACGGGAGGTGATAGCGCCCTACTTGACTTAAAGGGATGTACGGTGGTATGTTGATTGTCGCAAGGACTGGTCCTAAGACGGGTGTTACATGATGTATGAGAAGGGACGGGAGGTTCGGATAATGGAGAGTACGTTTCCGGATTGTAAGAAGTGTCGGGAGGGGGTCCTGATACCTCTGTCTGACTACGGACGCGAAGGCGCGCCGATCACTTACAAGGCATGGGTTTGCTCGAACCCTGACTGCGGGTTCAACCTCAGGATCGACAATGGCGAGATCAGTGTGGGGAAGACAATAGGCCAGTCCATGAAGTAGCCAGTTTGGCAATCCCCTTATCTTCATCGAAGACCTAATCAAGAGCACGGAGCTCGAGAACATAGAAAAGGCTACACGGAGGTTGCGGCCAGTACGGAATCTCGCAGGAGCCTGAGTCTGACACAAAGGAAAGCAGCGGGTACAGATCAGCGTCTATACCCGCTCGTTTTCTAATTGGCCTTGAACGGCCCGATCGTCTCCCATATGATGGCCGGGGCGGGGGCTGGCATGGTTGAATCCACGGAACTGAGCGTCGGTATCGACCTCGTTTCCATCGCCAGGATGGAGGCGGTGGTCCGGAGGTGGGGCGAGCGTTTTCTCGCGCGCGTCTTCACCGAGGGCGAGGTCGCCTACTCCATGTCCAAGCCTAACCCCGCGCGGTCGCTTGCCGCGCGCTTCGCCGCCAAGGAAGCCTTCTTCAAGGCCGTTTCCGCGCGCGGGGCGAGCGGGGTCGCGCTCAAGGAGATCGAGGTAGTGGTGGGGGCGGGCGGCGCGCCCGGCATTGCGGTCCGGGGGAAGGCGGCGCTGGCTCTCGGCACGCGGAAGGCCGCGCTTAGCATATCGCATGACAGGGATTATGCAGTCGCCGTTGTCATGACAACACTCTGAGGTGAGCCGATGTTACCCGTAGTCACAGCGGATGAGATGAGGAAGATCGACGGGATCACGATAAAGAAGTTCGTACCCGGAATCGAACTGATGGAAAGCGCGGGGGCCGGCGTCGCCGGCGCCATCGCAGCCAGGTGGGAGCCCAAGAGAGGCAGAAACGTCGTGATCGTCTGCGGCAAGGGCAATAACGGCGGAGACGGATTCGTCATCGCCAGGCTGCTCAGGAAGGACGGGTACGGCGTCAGGACCTTTCTCGCCGGCAAGGCCGCGGGCCTCAAGGGCGACGCGCTCACCAATTATAAAAGATGCAGGAAGCTCAAGATACCGGTCAAGGAGATCACAGCCGGGAACCTCGGAGATCTCGCGAAGGCAGTAGCCGGCGCTTACGTGGTGGTGGACGCCGTCTTCGGCACCGGCTTCTCGGGTGAACCCCGGGGAGTCGCCGCCGGGGCCATCGAGGCCATAAACGAAGCCGACGCCCCCGTGGTGGCGGTCGATATCGCCTCGGGCGTGGACGCCACGACGGGCCAGGCCGTGAGCGCGGTCGCCGCGGACCTCACGGTCACCATGGCGCTCCCCAAGCGCGGCCACGTGCTCCATCCCGGAAGGGCGCTCACAGGAGAGCTCAACGTAGTCGATATCGGCATCCCGGTGGACGTGGTGGCCGCGAACGACCCGGGCGTCTATTTCATGCAGCCCGAGGACATCGCGGGCGCTCTGCCCGTCAGGCCGCCCGATGCGCACAAGTGGTCGTGCGGCCACGTCGCGGCCGTCTGCGGCTCGACGGGCCTGACGGGCGCAGCGGCGCTGACATCGGCATCCGCCCTCCGGGCAGGTGCCGGACTCGTGACGCTCGCTATCCCCGGGAGCCTGAATACCATCATGGAGGTCAAGCTTACCGAGGTCATGACGCTTCCGGTGGCGGAGACGCGTGACGGGAGCTTCGCGCTCAAAGCGGCGACCGGGATCAAGCGACTCATCAAGAAGGCCGACGCCGTCGCCATCGGCCCGGGCCTCTCGCTCAATACCGAAACCCAGCAGCTCGTCCGCAGACTGGTACCGCGGATGGCAAAGCCCACCGTGCTGGACGCCGACGGTATAAACGCCATGGCCGGCAAGGCCAAGAAGCTCAAGCACCTCGACTTCCCGCTCGTAATCACGCCCCACGCCGGGGAGCTCTCCAGGCTCACCGGCATTGACAAGAGCGTCATCGAGATGGAGCGCATCGACGCGGCCAGGTACGTGGCCACCGAGCTGGGGCTGGTGCTTGTTCTAAAAGGTGCCCCGACGGTGGTGTCCGAGCCCACGGGCGGGGTCTTCGTAAACCCCACCGGAAACGAGGGGCTCGCCACAGCGGGCGCGGGCGACGTGCTCACGGGCCTGATCGCCGGGTTCCTGGCCCAGGGCATCGACGCCGTTCCCGCCGCGTGTTGCGGCGCTTACGTGCACGGCCTCGCCGCCGACATGCTGCGGGAAAGCATGGGGCATTACGGTTTTCTCGCCGGGGACGTTCAGGACATGATTCCCATGGCTATAGCCTCGCTGCTCGAAGAGTGAGGAGCGCCGGGGAGCCGCTGGCGGGAGATTGAGAGAAGGGGAATGACGGACATGACGGGAAAGGCGACGCGGGACAGGGTGCTCGAGCTGGCGCGCAGGTACGACGACCGCGTCATATCCATGCGAAGGGCCTTTCACAAAATACCCGAGGCGTCATTCGGGGAGTATGAGACGCAGGCGAAAGTCTGCTCGCTGCTCAAACAGGCGGGCATACCTTATAAATCGCCCGTCGCCGGCACGGGCGTCGTCGGGATGATCCGCGGCGGGCCGGGCGCGACGATCGCGCTCCGCAGCGACATGGACGCCCTCGAGCTCGACGAGGAGACCGGGCTTCCCTTCGCCTCGACGCATGAGGGATTCATGCATGCCTGCGGGCACGACGCGCACATGGCCATGACCCTTGGCGCGGGGCTCGTGCTCAAGGCAATGGGCAAGGACCTCCCGGGAAATGTGAAGCTCATCTTCCAGCCGGCCGAGGAGAAACCTCCCGGCGGGGCGGCGGGCATGATAAAGGCAGGCGTGCTCAATCGGCCGAAAGTGGACGCGCTTCTGGGCATACACCTCTGGCACCCGGCCAGGGAGGGGCAGGTCGGCCTCAACTCCGGGCCCATGTCGGCGGCGGCGGATGACTTTGGCGTGATCATAAAGGGCAGGGGGGGCCACGGGGCGAGACCGCATGAGGTAGTGGACAGCATAGTCGTGGCGGCCGAGTTCATAACGGCGCTTCAGACCATAGTCTCGCGGCGGGCCGATCCCATGGAGAGCGTGGTGATAACGGTGGGCAAGATCCGCGGCGGGAGCAGGTTTAACGTGATAGCGCCGGAGGTCGAGATGGAGGGAACGGCGCGCACCCAGTCGCGCTCGCTCCGCAGGAAAGTCCCCGGGATGATCCGCGGCCTCCTCCACCATATCTGCAAGGCGCATGGGGCGACTGGCAGGCTCGAGTACATCTGGGGCTATCCCGCGATCATGTGCGATGAGCATCTCACCCGGGTCGCCACGGGCGCATGCGCGGAGATACTGGGCAAGCGCAGCGTGATCGCCCATCGCGGTTTCGAGATGGGCGGCGAGGACATCGCGTATTTCGCAGAGAAAGTGCCGACCACGGTGATATTCCTGGGCGTCGGCAGGAAATCGGGCAAGGGCTATCCCATCCACCATCCCAGGTTCACTTTCAACGAAAAGGTGCTTAAGACGGGCGTCGGCGCCCTAGCGCTCTCGGCCCTGAGGTATCTTGAGGGGAAGCGGGGCAAGTAGATGCCGGGTCTCGGTGACATCGGCGAGTTCGGGCTCATAGAGAGGATAAGGGCCCGCCAGCGCGAATACGACGCGGACGTCGTCATAGGCATCGGCGATGACTGCGCGGTCTTGAGGCGCGGCAACATTCTCGAGGTGCTGACCACCGATTGCCTGGTGGAGGGCACGCATTACCAGCCGGGCTGGCTCAGCATGGAGGATGTCGGCTGGAAATCCATGGCCGTCAATGTGAGTGACGTCGCGGCCATGGGCGCCGTCCCGAGACATGCCGTCATAACCCTGTTCATTCCCGAGCGCGTCACGCCCGAGGACATCGACGACCTCTACGAGGGAATCGAAGCCTGCGCGGCGGAGGCGGGTGTGGGCCTCGTGGGCGGGGACATAGTCAAGATCGCGGGGCCGTTCGCCGTCTCCATAACTCTATCCGGTACATGCGAGCGCGACGACCTGGTGCTGAGGTCCGGCGCCAGGGAAGGCGACATAGTCGTGGTCACGGGCACCCTGGGAGACGCCGCGGCCGGCATGGAGCACATCAGGGCGGGGAGGGAGCCGGCCGGGCCGGCCGGTGAGTACTCCATCGCCAGGTTCAGGCGGCCCGTGCCGAGGCACAGGGAATCGCGTATCATAGTGGAGAAGCTACAGCCCACTTCCATGATAGATATAAGCGACGGATTGATATCCGATCTGTGGCATATACTCGAGATGAGCAAGGGCGGCGTGTCGCTCTGCGGCGAGGCCGTCCCGGTCGGCGGAGGCGTTCTCGACCTCGTCGGCGGGGACAGGGGCGCGGCCCTGGCGCTTGCCATTAAGGGCGGCGAGGACTACGAACTCCTGTTCACAGTTGATGGGAAGCGCGCGGAAGCGCTGGATGAAGTCGCGGCGGAAATCGGCCTCGGCCTGACCGCCATCGGGAAAATAGCATCAAAGAAGACGGGGTTCGTGCTGGCCGCCGACGGCGTGGAAAGCGAGATAGGGCGCGGCGGGTTCGATCACTTCAAGAGCCCCGCGGAAGAGTCCAAGGAGGTCTGAAAGTGCATGTGCGCGAGTCGTACGTCCGGCGGAGCACGAAGACGGTCTATGTCGGAGATGTGCCCATAGGTGGAGGCAATCCCATAACCGTCGAATCCATGACCAAGACCGACACGCTCGATATCACGGGGACGGTCAGGCAGATCAGAAGCCTCGAGAAAGCCGGCTGCGAGATGGTGCGCATCGCCGTGCCGGACTACGACGCGGCCGAAGCGCTGGCCGCCATCACCAAGAGAGTCAAGATCCCGGTCATCGCGGACATACACTTCAACTACAAGCTCGCGCTCATGGCGCTCGAGGCCAATGTCCATTGCATAAGGATCAACCCTGGGAACATCGGCGACAGGGAGAACATCATCCGGGTGGCCGACGCGGCAAGGCGTCAGAACGTCTCCTTGCGGATAGGCGTCAACGCGGGCTCCCTGGACAAGGCCCTGCTCCAGAAGTACGGGGCTCCCATACCCGAGGCCATGGTCGAGAGCGTGTCCAAGGCGGTGGGGCTCCTGGAGGACATGGGATTTACGGACATGATCCTCTCGGCCAAGGCGTCGAGAACGCCGGTTGCCATAGAGACATATCGCATGCTGGCCAACCGTTTCCGCTACCCGCTGCATGTCGGGATAACCGAGGCCGGGATGCCCCCTGAGGGGGTCATAAGGTCGGCCGTGGGTATCGGCGCCCTCCTGGCCGAGGGGATAGGGGACACCATCCGCGTCAGCCTGACCGCGCCACCTGAGAGAGAAGTCGAGGTCGGTTACGAGATCTTGAAGTCGCTGTTCCTGCGCAAACGCGGCCCCATGATCATCTCATGCCCCACCTGCGGCAGGTGCAGCATCAACCTCGAGCGCGTGGTGAAGCAGGTCGAGAACAAGCTCGCCAATGTCGAGGAGCCCCTCGTGGTAGCCATAATGGGGTGTCCCGTGAACGGCCCGGGCGAGGCGCGCGAAGCCGACGTCGGTATCGCCATGGGCCGCGGCACCGCCCTCATATTCCGCAAGGGCGAGATCATCAGGAAGGTGAAGCCGTCCAAGGCCGTGAACGCCCTCATGCGAGAGCTGAAGCAGGTATCCAAGCGGCGGGGCAAGCCGAGGCGGAGGTAGTCCCGGCCTAGCCTTCCGGAAGGCGCGGGTCGACGAAGATCACTTTCTCGCGGAGCATGGCGGCGGTCCCCGGCGGCCCCTTCCTCACCTTCTTGACGTAGCGCTTCTCCGTGTAGGATACGGGAACGTGCTTCGATGTGCGCGCCTTGCTGTAATGGGCGGCTATCGCGGCCGCCTCCTCTATGACTTGCCTGGAAGGCTGAGCTTTGCCCTTTCCCCTCCTGAGCACGACATGCGCGCCCTGGGCCTGCCTGGCGTGGAACCACAGGTCGCTCGGCGCCGCGTACCTGTGGGTGAGCGCATCGTTCTCCTTCGCAGAGCGCCCGACCAGGACGGTCCAGCCGCCTTCGAGCGTGTATCTCCTGGGCCTGATGCCAAGGCGCTCGGCCTTCTCGTCCAGGGCAGGCTTCTCTTTTTCTCTTTGAGCGGCCGCGAAGAGGACTTTTTCCTCGATCTCGGTAAGGCGCCGGGCATCCTTGAGATCCTGGAGCTCGGCCAGGACCTCCATGATGGGCTTGAGCTTGGCCGCGGCCAGGTCGAGCTTGTCCTGCGCATGGGCGGCTCTGCGCGACGCTCTCCTCGCTTTGCCGAAATAGTCCTCGGCGTTGGCCAGGGGGGTGAGATGGGGATGCAGGGTTACTATGGCCTTGCGCCTGCCGCCCGTGTGCAGGTCCCGAAGAACGGCTTCGGTATCGCCCTTCTTTATCTTGTCTAGATTGGCTATGATGAGCTCGCCGCACTTCCTGAAGTCGAGCGCCTGGTCATGTCCCCGGAGCGCCTGCCCGGCTTCAGCATGGACATTGGTCCACTTGTGCATCTCGCGCTCGAGCGTCGCCGCGACCCTTTCCAGCCGCTTGGCGAAAGCCCGCGACGCGGTAAGCGTCTTGAGAATCCCGAGGGCGGCATGATTTAAGGAGGGTGCCTCCTTGATTTCAATCACATTGTCCTGCTGCGGCGCATACCACGCTATGCCGGTGGGCGAGGGTCTTCCGCGGGCCGTGCGTACCAGGGTGAAGGTGTGGGGCTCGGCTCTTCCGGCGCGGTACGCGGCCATGACCTCGTCATAGGCCTTGAAAAGAGAGCCGTGCCCGCGCGCGCGAAATGCGATTTCCTTCGCGAGGAAGGGCCCGACGCCCGCGAGGGCCATCGAGAGAGCCCGGTCGTCCTGCCGCCAGTCCAGAGCCTTAAGATACTCCTCGGTAACCTCCGAAGGCTGGGTCTTGCAGGCGATCGGCTGCGTCACGTACTTGCGTCCGGTGTCCACCCTGCGCCTGCGCGTCCGGGTGCCCGCGTTGAGGAGCATGGCGAGTATGGTGCCGTCGCCCCCAACGAGAAACAGGTTGGGAAGCGACGGGTTGAGTTCGAAGTAGAGGCTGGCGTCCTCGTCCCCGGGCGAGAGCAGCCTGAACCTCACCACCCGGTCGAGATCGACCTGCTCGACGGCCGTCACGACGGCGCCCTGGAGCGGCCCCTCGAAGCGCGGCAGATGCGTGAACCCGGACTCATTCTCGGCCCCTTCCTCGACGCAGAGCAGCGCAAACCCCGGGGCGTGCAGGAACCGGAGCGCGCGCAGGCCTCCCCGCGCCGACCTCACGGAGAGGGTGAGCACCCTGCCGTCGCTGATGTAGACGCTCTTGATCCGGGCGCCTTCGAGGAGCGATGCGAGCTCCCGCGCCAGAAAGGTCACGGTGAAAGATCCCAGTATAAGCGGCATGGGATGAATATAACACTGCCGCGGCGGTGTTGTCGAACATGGATACCGCCAGAAGCGTCGCCCGTCAAATGCCCGGGCCGTAAAGATGGCGCCGGCGCTGCTGAGGCAGACCAGCCTGGTGCCGCCCGGGTTATGACTGCCTGTACAGGGCCGCGATCTCGTCGCTGTAGCGCTCGGCGATCTTGGGGCGGCGCATCTTGAGCGTGGGCGTGAGAAGGTCGTTCTCGATGGCGAAGGGTTCGGGAATGAGCGTGAACCGCCTTACTTTCTCATGATCGGCGAGGTGGCGCGTCGCCTCCTCTATTTCACGCGCGATCAGGTCTCTTACGGGTCCCGTGCTGAGGAGAGTCGCGTAGTCGTCTACTCCGAGGCCCTGCTCTCCGGCGAACTGCTCGATGGGCCTCCTTTCCGGGACCACGATGGCCGTGATGCTCTTCTGATTGTCGCCGCAGAGCATGCATTGATGTATGTACCTGCTGGCTTTGATCCTGTTCTCGATGGGGAACGGGGCGATGTTTTTGCCGTGCGAGGTGACTATGATCTCTTTGAGCCGGCCCGTGATGATGAGATTGCCCGCCGCGTCGAACCTGCCCTCATCGCCGGTGTGGAGCCAGCCGTCCGGGTCTATCACCTGCGCGGTGGCCACGGGGTCATTGTAATAGCCCTTCATCACGTTGGGCCCGCGCACGAGGACCTCGCCGCCTTCGGCGATGCGCACTTTAAGGTGTTCGAAGGGTTTCCCGACGGTGCCGATGCAATTGTCCTCGATGGAATTGGCGCTGACGAGCGGGGCCGCCTCGGTGAGGCCGTAGCCTTCGACGACATCCATGCCCATGGCGAGAACGATCTCCGAAAGGCGCCGGTCGAGCGGCGCGCCGCCCGATACTATGCCCCGGACCCTGCCTCCTGCTATCTTCCTGAACTTCGCGGCCACCACCCTGTCGTAGAAGACGTGCTTGAGCCGGAGCCCCAGGGGGATGCGCCTGCCGCGCCGCTTGAGGCCGGCGTACCTGGTGAGCGCCCGGATCCCGCGCGTTATGAGGCCGCGCTTGAAGGGAGAGGCCTTACGGAGTCTGCGCTCCGCGGCCTCAACGACGCCCTGTATGATGCGCGGGACGACGATGATGATGGTGGGCCGTATCTCCTGTGTGTCCCTCGTGATGGTCGAGAAGTCCTGTGCGTAGGCGATTCTGACCCCGGCGAGCAGCATGGCGTAGAACCCGCAAGTCTTCTCGAACACGTGGGATACGGGCAGGAACGAGAGGAACACGTCGTCGGCGCTGATGTTGAACCTCCTGATTGCGGCGAAGGCGGTCGTCAGGATGTTCTCATGGGAGAGCATGACGCCCCTGGGGTCGCCCGTGGTTCCGGATGTGAAGATAATGGTGGCGATATCGTCCGGGGAGACCGCGGGCCAGTCGGGGCCGCGGCCGTCGCGGACCGCCCTCTCGCCCAGAGCCAGCAGGTCTGCGAAGGTCCTGTGGGTGTCTCCGGGCTCCATGCCGGCCGGATCGAAGACCACGACGGTCTCCAGGCCGGGGAGGTCGCCGCGAATGCCGTCGATCCTGGAGAAGAGGCGCTTTCCCTCGACGAACGCCAGCCTGCAGCCGGATACCGCCAGCAGATGCCCGGCGGTCTCGGCGGTCAGCGTGTGATAGAGGGGAACCACCGTGGCGCCCAGCCTGGCCACGGCCAGGTCCGCCATGACCCACTCGGGGCCGTGATAGGCGAAGATGGCGACCCGGTCGCCCTTCTCAATGCCCAGGCCGGCCAGGGCGGCGGCGAGACCGGAAACCCGGGTTTCGAGTCCGGAATAGGTGATGCTCTCATACTTCCCGCTGGCGTTCCTGTACATGAGGGCGGGCCTGTCGGCGTAGCGGGAGGCCGTGTCCGAGAAGGCGGAGTACAGTGTGGTCTCTGGTCTTGCCATGGGTTCTCCGGATGGACAGGTCACGCAATCATTATAGAACACATCCGCAGGCGGAGTCAATGCGGCGGCAATGGCCGGGCTCCGGGGAGGGGGCGGCCCGATGCGGCCGCAATGGCTGAGGCTCCTTGGCTGCAGCAGCCCGGGGATTGTGCATTTCAAGACCTGACCCCCCCGCCCGGGGTATTGGTTGACACCCGGGGGCGATTCGCGTTATCCTCTTAAGGCCCGGTGGGGGCGTGTACCCGCTCAAAGGGTATTCCCACCTTGCAGCAGTCCGGCAGAACCTCGAGAGGTTACAGTTTTGATTCGCAGTATGACGGGTTACGGGCGAGGTGAGATAGAGGAGAACGGTCTCCGGGTATCCGCCGAGATCAAGTCCGTCAATAATAGATTTCTCGAGGTCGCCGTCAAGCTCCCCAGGTTTCTTGCTCCCCTTGAGAGCGACGTGCGCGAGACCGTGCACAAGAAGCTCTCGCGGGGACGGCTCTTTGTGGATATCTCCTGGGACGAGCCCGGCGGGCCGGCGGAAACGGTCGTCCTCGACGAAGCTGCTGCGGACGTCTATCATAAGTTGCTCCAATCGTTGAAGAAGAGATTCGGCCTCTCGGGCGAGGTTGACCTCGCCACTTTTGCCTCCCTCCCCGACCTTCTCAAGAAAGAGGTCAAGGAATGGGAGCCTTCCCGCGCCCTTCCCCATGTCAAGGAGGCCCTGGGCATCGCCCTGGATGACCTCGTCGAGATGAAGACAAGGGAGGGCGTGGCGCTCGCGGAAGACCTCCGCGCCAGGCTCAATCTCATGCTCAACCGGTTGGCGGCCATTGAGAAGAGGGCTCCGGAGCGGGTCGAGGAACTCCGCGAGAGATTGGCGAAGCGCCTCAAGGAGCTCAACGAGAGCGGCGAGTATGACGATGCTCTGCTGACCCAGGAGGTCGTGATCTTCGCCGAGCGCACCGATTATACCGAGGAATGCGTGCGCTTCGGCATTCACTGCAAGAACTTCATTGACTATCTGGACAGCGGCGGAGCCGTGGGCAGGAAACTCAATTTCCTTCTGCAGGAGCTTGGGAGAGAGGCCAACACGATTGGCGCCAAGGCCGGCGATGCTCTTGTTTCTGAAAACGTGGTTCTCATAAAGGAAGAGCTGGAGAAGGTCAGGGAACAGGTGCAGAACATAGAGTAGGCCCGGCGGCCCCCGGAGCGCTGCCCCTCGCGACTCGCCTCGAATGCGTCACTGCTTCACGGGAACACGAGTAGACAGGCCATGAAATCAGAGGAAGCAATCAAGAGAGTCGCTTTTCCCATCGTCGTTTCCGGCGCCTCCGGTGCCGGCAAGACCACGCTCTGCCATGAGCTCATAGCCCGCGGGGAGCGCATCACCTTCTCGGTCTCCGCCACCACGAGACCGGCGAGGGGCAGCGAGAAGCACGGGGAAGACTACTTCTTCGTCTCGGACAAGGAGTTCGAGCGCATGCGGGCTGGAGGGGAGCTCGTCGAGTGGGCCGAGGTGCACGGCAAGTTCTACGGCACCCCCAGGGCATATATGGACGGGCGCATGGCCGAGGGGGTATCCGTGCTCCTGGACATCGACGTCCAGGGGGGCGTCCAGATAATGGAGGCGTATCCCGAGGCAGTCTCCATCTTTGTCGTGACGCCGTCCATGGAGATTCTGGAAGAGCGGCTGCGCAGCCGCCGGAGCGACTCGGAAGAGTCCATAGAAGTGCGGCTCAGAAACGCGATTGGTGAGCTGGAGTATATGCAGAAATATACTTATATTGTGGTGAACGATACCGTTGAGGCTGCGGTTTCCAGGATGGCCGGCATCGTCAGTGCCGAACGCAGCAGGAGAACAAGATTGTTCGAGGGCATGACCTGGAGAGACTTTGTAGGTCTTTAGAAGGAGGTATTTATTGAAGCGAGGACGGGGCGCGGACGGCCAGGACACGGCCGACGTTACGGAAGAGGAGATTCTCGACCAGACGTCGAATCAGTACGAGGCCATAGTGGCCATGGCCAAGGAGGCGAGGCGGCTCAATGCGGTCCCCGGAGTGTTCCTTGGAAAGGAAGAGCGGGCGATTCCCAGGGCCGTGGAGAACTTCGTCGGCGGCAGGGTCGAATACGTGGTCGAGGGTGAGGCCTGCGGGGACGGCGCGCGGGGGGGCGCGCGCAAGAAGGCGGGCAGGAAAGCATCTGGAAAGACGGCCGGAAAGGCCGTGAATAAAACGGTCAAGAAGGCAGCGAAGAAAGCGGCCCGAAAGGGCGCGAAGAAAAGCAGCAGGAAGAAATGAACGTCCTGATCGGCGTTACAGGTTCTATAGCGGCGTACAAGGCCGCCGAGGTCGTGAGCCGCCTGAGGAAGGCCGGCGTCAATACGACGGTAGTGATGACCGAGGGCGCCACGCATCTGGTGGGGCCCGAGACTTTCAGGTCGCTTTCCGGAAACCCGGTGCGCGTCGGCCTGTGGGAGGAGGTCACGGGCAAGCCCATACACATAGCCATGGCAGTCGAGCAGGACGTGGTCGCCGTTGTGCCGGCCACTGCCAACATCATAGGCAAGGTCGCCGCCGGTATCTGCGACGATCTCCTCTCGACGGTTCTCATCTCCACGAAGGCGCCCGTCATTATCGCGCCCGCGATGAATGAAAACATGTATCTCAACCCGGTGGTTGTGGAGAATGTCGCCAGGCTGAAGCAGCTGGGCTACGCCTTCGTCGAGCCCGGGAAGGGCTGGCTCGCCTGCGGAGTCGAGGGCGTGGGGCGCTTAGCCGATCCTGAGGCGATAGTGAAAGCCATCATGGCGGCGGGCACGGCCCGAGCCGGCCGCGGCGGCGGGAGCGGTGGCGCCGGAAGCGGCACGGGCCGCCCGAAGACCGACCTCGCCGGAAAAAAGGTGATCATAACGGGAGGGCCGACCCGGGAGCCCATCGACGCCGTGCGGTTCATCTCGAACCGCTCAAGCGGCAAGATGGCGGTTGCGCTTGCCGCGGCCGCGGCCGGAAGGGGTGCGGATACGGTCCTCATAAGCGGGCCGCGTAGCGTTCCGGCCCCGCGCGGGGCCAGGGTGGTCGATGTCGAGACGGCCGCTGAGATGCAGCGGGCGATCGAAAGCGAGTGGGAGGACGCCGACTGCATAGTCATGGCCGCGGCGGTGTGTGATTTCAGGCCGGAAAAAGTGCATGACGGCAAGCTCAGGCGGTCATCGTCGCTCGAGATCAAGCTTCAATCCACAGAGGACATCGTAAGGAGTATCGCGCGCGAGAAGGCCGGCAGGGTCGTGGTCGGCTTCGCGCTTGAGACAGAGAATGAAATCGAGGCCGGCCGGGCCAAGCTCAAGGCCAAGAACCTCGACCTCATATTCGTGAATAACCCGAAGAGAAACGGCTGCGATTTCGGGAGCGACAACAATGCGGGATATCTCATCGGCGGCAACGGAGCCGTGGAGGAGGTAGGCCTGATGAGCAAGAGAGAACTTGCGGAGCGCATACTGGACTCGGCGTCCGCGCTTTTGTCATAAATCCCCCCAGGGGGAAAGGTCTTCGATGCAGAAAGAGGAAGCCATCGAGCTCGACAGCGACGCGGTCTGCGACGCGCTGGCCGCCTGGCTCCGCATGGTAGAACTCTCGGGCACCAGGGAGATATTCGTGAGCGATGTCGATTTCGGCGAGGGAGTCACCGGTATGCGAGGAGAGGGGGATGCAGGGGAGGATCTAGGGGAGGATCTATATGAAACGGTGCTTCGCGAAGTGCTGGCCTGCTCGAGGTGCGGTCTCCACAGGACGAGGAAGAGCGTGGTCTTCGGGGAGGGCAACCTCCGGAGCCGCCTCATGTTTGTGGGCGAGGCGCCGGGCGCGGACGAGGACCGCCACGGCAGGCCGTTCGTGGGGCGCGCGGGACAGCTCCTTACCAGGATAATTATGGCGATGGGCCTCGAGCGCGAGGATACGTACATAACCAATATTCTCAAGTGCCGCCCGCCGGCCAATCGCAATCCTGAAGCCGATGAGATATGCGAGTGCCTGCCTTTTCTCGAGAAGCAGATAGGGTTCATTCAGCCGGAGATCATCTGCACGCTGGGCCTGTTTGCGACCCAGACGCTGACGGGCATCCGCGAACCGATCGGAAGGATGCGCGGGAATACTTACGAGTACCGCGGGATACCGTTGATTCCGACTTATCATCCCGCGGCCTGCCTCCGAAATCCTTCGAGCAAGAAACTTGTATGGGAAGATATAAAGCGGGTCATGAAACAACTCGGGCTACCAATTCGGGGAGGGATGAAACATGGCGCAGTTAAGAACGGGCGCTGACAGGATTCCTCCGCAGTCGATCGAGGCCGAGGTTGCCGTACTCGGCGCGATGATGCTTGACAAGGAAGCCATCGGGCGGACCATCGAGATCCTCGATGAGACCAATTTCTACAACCCGAATCACGGTAAGATATACGGCGCGATGGTCGCGCTGTACGACCGCAACGAGGCGGTCGACCTTATCACTCTCACGGAAGAGCTGCGGAGACAGGGAGAGCTGGAAAACGTCGGAGGCGCGTCGTATCTGGAGACGCTCCTCGGCAGCGTGGCGACATCGGCCAACATCGAGCACCACGCCAGGATAGCACTCGAGAAATCGACTTTGAGAAAACTCATCGAAGCCTCCACCCAGATCGTGAACGAAGCCTACCATGCCGACGGGGACGTGAGTGAGCTCATGGACCGCGCCGAGCGCAGGATATTCGCGGTGGCGGGCTCCAAGCTGCGGCAGAGCTTCTACGCGATGGAGGACATAGTCAAGGACAGCCTGGAACTCATCGAGCAGCTCTACCAGCAGAAACGCTACGTTACCGGAGTGGAGAGCGGCTTCAAGGACCTGGACGCACTGACGGCTGGATTCCAGAAAGGCGATTTCGTGGTCGTAGCGGGCCGGCCCGGCATGGGCAAGACCAGCTTCGCCCTGAACGTGGCGCAGCACGTTGCCACCAAGATGAAAGTGCCCGTAGCGGTGTTCAGCCTCGAGATGACCAAGGAGCAGCTCATGCTCCGAATGCTCTGCTCGGAAGCGCGGGTGAAGGCCCATAACGTGAGGACGGGTTTCGTCGGCAAGAACGAATGGGGGAAGCTGACGCTCGCGGCGGGCACGCTTCACGACGCCCCCATCTACATCGACGACAGCTCGGACCTTACCGTTCTCGAGATGAGGGCCAAGGCGAGGAGGCTCAAGGCCGAAGTCGACCTCGGCCTCGTCGTCGTGGATTACCTGCAGCTTGTCCGCGGCCACAGGAGGGCCGAGAGCCGGCAGCAGGAGATCACGCATATCTCGAGCTCCTTGAAGGGGCTGGCGAAGGAACTCGGCATCCCCGTGATGGCGCTCTCGCAGCTTTCGCGCGCCGTCGAGCAGCGCGAGAAGAAGGACAAGCGGCCGATTCTGTCGGACCTCCGGGAATCAGGCGCCATCGAACAGGACGCCGACGTGGTGCTTTTCATCTACAGGCCCTCGCTCTACAAGCCGAGGGGAGAGGCCGGGGCGATGGACGAGGGCTCGACCGAAGACAAGCGCCGGGCCGAGATAATAGTGGGCAAGCAGCGAAACGGCCCGACGGGAATCGTGGAAGTCCTTTTCTTCGAGGAGTACACGCGCTTCGAGGATAAGGCCAGAATCGAAGTAGAATAGAGATAAATGAACGGTTTCGAATACGTAGGCAAATACGTCACGGATATCCTGACGGACATAGGGCGTGTATTCCTGCTGCTCGTGGACACGTTCAAGACCGTACCGCGCGCGGTGAGGAACGGCCATCTCGTCATAGAGCAGATGCTGGTCATCGGCGTCGGGTCGCTGCCGCTCGTGGTCGTGACGTCCGTGTTTACCGGAGCCGTCGCCGCCGTGCAGGCTGCGTACCAGTTCCAGAACTACATCCCGATGCGCTATCTGGGAACGGTGATAGGGAAATCCGTTGTCATCGAGCTGGGACCGGTCCTCACCGCGCTGGTCGTCGGGGGAAGGGTGGGCGCCGCCATCGCCGCCGAGCTCGGCACCATGAAGGTCACCGAGCAGGTCGACGCGCTCGAGACGATGGCGATAGACCCGATGGAGTATCTCGTGGCGCCGCGTTTCATAGCGGCGGTCATCATGCTGCCCGTCATCACCATATTCGCCGATTTCCTGGCTATCATGGGCGGTTTCGTCGTGGCGCGGGCGGGGATGGACGTGTCCGCCCATACGTTCTTCAGCGGACTCAGGCTGTTCTTCCACGCAGGTGACGTCTACAGCGGGCTCATCAAGGCCTTCTTCTTCGGCGGGATAATCGCGACGATGGGGTGCTACCACGGGCTGAGCACGGAAGGCGGCGCAGAGGGCGTGGGCATGGCGACCATGAAAGCTGTTGTGTCCTCGTGCCTGCTTATATTAATTACAGACTACGTCCTGGCCGCGGTGCTCTTCCGCGGTGTGTTCATGGGGTAGATATGGCAAGCGATTCCGAGTTCATAAAGATCGTCGGCGTCGAGAAGAGCTTCGGCGACAATAAGGTGCTCCGCGGCACCGATTTGAGCATCACCAGGGGCGAGACGATCGTGATCATCGGCCGGAGCGGGTGCGGCAAGAGCGTCCTCTTGAAGCACATGATCGGGCTGCTGCAGCCCGACAGGGGCAGCGTGTTTGTTGACGGAACAGAGGTGACTGCGCTCCGCCACCGCGGGCTCTTCGAGCTCCGTCAGAAGTTCGGCATGCTCTTCCAGGGCGCGGCCCTTTTCGATTCGCTCACGGTCTGGGAGAACGTCGGGCTCGGACTCATTGAGCACACCGACTTGAGCAGGGAGGAGATAAGGAACAGGGCGTCCGAGAAGCTGGCGCTCGTGGGCCTGAAGGGCGTTGAAGAGGTGAAGCCCGCGGAGCTCAGCGGCGGGATGAAGAAGAGGGTCGGGCTGGCAAGGGCCATCGCGATGGACCCCGAGATCATCCTCTATGATGAGCCGACCACCGGGCTGGACCCGATCATGGCGGACGTGATCAACGAGCTCATATGCAGCCTCAAGAGGACGCTCAGCATCACCTCGGTCGTGGTGACCCATGACATGACCAGTGCATACAGAATCGGCGACAGGATAGCGATGCTCTATGAGGGAAAGATCATATATGATGGAACGCCCGACGATGTGAAGTGCTGCGGGCACCCGGTGATCAAGCAGTTCGTCGAGGGAAGGGCAGAGGGTCCAATCCCCGCATTCTAGGAGTGAATAGATGAGGCAAAGAAGCACGGAAATCAGAGTGGGTGTAGCGGTGGTCGTCGCAGTCCTCATTCTCATTCTGGGCGTCATGTGGATCGAGAAGACGAGCTTCAGCAACAAGCTCGTGTCCTACACTGTGTATTTCAGCGACGTGGGCGGGCTCGAGGCGGGAGATCCCATCACGGTCGCGGGCGTCAGTTCGGGGGAGGTCAAGGCCGTCATCCTGGAGCCCGGGCGCGTGAAGACGGAGATGCTCATCGCGGAGGGCGTTACGCTTTTCGATGACTGCAGCGTGCAGATCCTGACCATCGGGCTCATGGGAGAGAAGTACGTGGGCATACACCCCGGAAAGTCAGGCAACGTCCTGCCCCCCGGCAGCGTAATACAGGGGCAGTACAAGGCCGGCATGTCCGAGGCCGTGGCCGGCTTCGGCGACGTCATAGGAGAGCTGAACGAGACTATCCGCTCGTTCAGGGCCCTTGTGGAATCGGAGGGACAGGGGGCTTCGCTGGCGGAGGCCATTGTCAAGATCGACGAGCTCACTGCCGAGATCCTCGCGGTCCTCCGGGAGAACCGCGCGGCGATGAAGAGCACGGCGAAGAGCATGGAGAAAATCTCGGGCGATGTCAATTCTCTCGTGGGCTCACAGAAGGAGACGCTCGCCCGGGGCATCGAGGATTTCGCCAGCGCCGCGCAGCGTTTCGACTCCCTCACCGTTTCTCTCAAGGAGATCACCCGGAGAATAGAGGATGGAGAGGGGACCCTCGGCATGCTGGTCAACGAGAAGAAGCTCCACCAGGACGTCGAGCAGGTGCTCGCCAGCCTCAATGCGCTTCTGGCTGATGTGAAGGCGGATCCGCGCAAGTACTTCAAGATCGAGATATTCTAGCCGTGGAGTGCCTGGCGCGGATGCCCGGGAGGTATGAGTAAAAAGTGCTGGTAATAAGAATCGTCTTTGTCGGGTTGTTTGCCCTTGCGGGGCTCCTGCTTGCGCGCGGGCCGCTCGTGTGGCCGGACTGGCTCGGGCTGCTCGTGGGGCTCATCGGCGGCGGGGCAATAGTCTATGGCGAGTTTCAGCTCGAAAGCAGGTCCGGCAGGGAGATCCTGGCCGGAGTGCTGGGCCTGATACTCGGGTTGGTAGTGGCGCTCCTTATAGGCTTCATCACGAGGACGATAGATGTTCTCGCTCCGTACCAGACATATGTGACGGTGTCGCTCAGCCTGGTGCTGGGTTACCTGGGCGCGGTAGTGGGGATACGCAAGCGCGGGGACATAAGGCTCTCGCCGGCGCCCGCGGAAGGAACGGGGGCGCCTCCGAAGATACTGGACACGAGCGTCATCATCGACGGCCGCATCGCGGAGATCTGTGAGAGCCATTTCATCGAGGGGACGATAATCGTCCCCAAGTTTGTGCTGGACGAGTTACAGGCAATTGCGGATTCAGCAGACGCCCTCAGGCGAAACAGGGGACGGAGGGGTCTCGAGATCTTAAGAAGGATGCAGCTCAGGAAGGACCTTGAAGTCGTCATCGACCAGCGCGAGCCGGAGGGGAACGATGACGTCGATTCCAAGCTCGTCCGCTTCGCGCGCCAGCGCAAGGGGAAGATTCTCACGAACGACTTCAACCTGAACAAGGTGGCGGAGCTGCACGGCATCAAGGTTCTCAATGTCAATGAGCTCGCGAATGCCCTGAAGCCGGTCGTGCTCCCTGGGGAAGAGATGACCGTCAAGATAACCAGGCGCGGGAAGGAACCGGATCAGGGCGTCGGTTATCTCGATGACGGCACCATGGTCGTTGTGGAGGGGGCGAGCGGCCTCGTCAACAGGACCGTTAATGTGGTCGTGACGAGCGTGCTCCAGACCGCAGTGGGTCGAATGATTTTTTCAAAACGAAGGTAGACCGGGAAGTCTAATGGTGGGGTGATCAAAATGGTGGTTGCAGTAATAGTCGGTGCGGGCGAGGGGAAGAGGTTCGGGCCGAACGGACGGAAGCAGTTCGCCAAGGTAAATGGAAAGCCGCTCATAGCCTACACTATCGAACCCTTTGAGAAGAGCGAGGTCGTTGATGATATCGTCCTCGTCGTTCCGCGTGAATCAACCGAATGGGTCAGAGAAGAAATCGTGGGGCCGCTTGGCTTCAAGAAAGTGCGATCGGTCGTGCCCGGAGGCGATTCGAGGCAGCAGTCGGTTCTCAACGGGCTCAAGGCTCTGAGTTCCGACACCGAGAAGGTCATCATTCATGACGCGGTGAGGCCGCTGGTCGCCGAGCCCATTATCAAGCGCGTCCTCGATGCCGCGAAGAAGACAGGGGCGGCGATTACGGCCGTGCCCGCCAAGGACACGGTCAAGGAGGTCGAGAGCGGCGACGTCATAGGGACGCTGGACCGCAGGCTCATATGGCTTTCGCAGACGCCGCAGTGTTTCGCCTATGACGTAATAATGGAAGCTCACAGGCGGGCGCTCAGCGACAACTTCGAGGCTTCCGATGACGCGGGGCTTGTCGAAAAGTACGGGTCCAAGGTCGTAGTCGCCGTCGGGAGCTACGCTAATCTCAAAGTGACGTCTCCCGAGGATATTCCGCTTCTCGAGTACTTCCTCAGGCAGAACAACAGGATGAGGCTGGATTCGGCGACCCGCGGAGAGGGGAAGGGCCGGGCCCGTGGAGGTCCCCGGGGACGCGGCGGTTCCCGCGGCAGGGGCGATGGGAAGGGAGCGCCCCGTGGCGCCGGCCAGGCTCGCGGCGGAGGAGCCGCTTCGGACAAGGGAGCGGGCCAGGACAAGCCCAAGGGCCGCGGCAGGCCGTCGCGCAGGAGGAGGCCGAGGGGCAAGAGATCCGGGCCCAAGAGGAGTTGAGATGCTCAAGGTCGGCATGGGCTACGATATCCACAGGCTCGCCGAAGGCCGGAAGCTCCTTCTGGGCTGCGTTGAGATTCCGCATGACAAGGGGCTAATGGGGCATTCCGATGGGGACGTGCTGGTTCACGCTATGATCGACGCCGTCTTCGGCGCCTGTAACCTGGGCGACATCGGCAGTCACTTCCCCGATACGGCCCCGGAGTACAAGGGCGTCTCTGGGGCGAATCTGCTCGAGAAGACCCGGGAGATAGTGGAAGACAGAGGCAGAATAGAGCATATAGATTCAACGGTGGTTGCCGAGGCGCCGCGGCTTGCCGAGCATATTCCCGCCATGAAGGAGCGTATCGCCGGGGCGCTCGGGATGCGCCCGCAGGACGTATCCATCAAGGCCAAGACGGCTGAGGGTATGGGTGATGTAGGTGCGGGGCGGGCAATAGAAGCATACGCGATAGCCATGGTCGATCTCTGATGGCCCCCTCGACCACCCGGACCCGCTTCGCCCCAAGTCCCACCGGCGCCCTGCACGTCGGCGGGGCGCGGACCGCTATCTTCAACTGGCTCTTCGCGCGCAACACCGGCGGCGCCTTCGTCCTTCGATTCGAAGACACTGATGTCGAGCGCTCGACGAAGGAGTCCGAAGCCGGGCTTCTTCATGACCTCGAATGGCTGGGCCTCGATTGGGATGAGGGCCCGGATGTCGGCGGCCCGTATGCGCCATACCGGCAGTCCGAGCGCCTCGCCACATACGGCTACATCGCCGAGCGCCTCGAGAGAGACGGCAAGGCTTTCAAGTGCTACTGCACGGATGACGAGCTCCGGCAGAGAAGAGACGCGGCGATAGAGGAAGGCAAGCCGGCCATTTACGACGGAAGGTGCAGGGCCCTCGCGAACGATGAGCGCCGCAGGCTCGAAGGCGAAGGCAGGAAGCCTTCCTTGAGATTCCTGGTCGAGTACGACGAGGTGCGGCACGAGGACATCGTGCGCGGCGACGTCCGCTTCAAGACGGGCATGGTCGGGGATTTCGTGCTCGTCCGTTCGGACGGGATGCCGACTTACAACTTCGCATGCATAGTCGACGACTCGTCAATGGCCATAACCCATGTGATCCGGGGCGAGGAGCATTTGCCCAACACCCTGAGGCAGCTCCTTCTATACCGCGGGCTCGGGCTTCATCCCCCGAAGTACGCGCATCTGCCGCTCGTGCTCGGCCCCGACCGCACCAAGCTCTCGAAGCGGCACGGCGCGACCTCGGTGGGGGAGATGAGAAAGATCGGCTATCCGCCCGTAGCGCTGGTAAACTACCTGTCCCTCCTGGGATGGTCTCCCGGGGACGACACCGAGCTCATGACGAAAGACGACCTCGTTCGCAGGTTCTCTCTCGAGCGCGTATCGGCGAGCCCGTCGATATTCGACGCCAACAAGCTCGAGTGGGTGTCGTCGCATCATATGAAGAACCTCTCCGCGGAGGAACTGCTGGTGGGGATCGGGCCGTTTCTCAAAGGGGCTGGCGTCGAACCGGGCGACAGGGACTTAATGGCAAGGGCGGTCACGTCTCTGAAGGCGGCCGCCAGGAAATACCCGGACCTCGCCGACAGGGTGGCCGTCTTCCTGGACCGCCCCGGCGTCCCTGACGGCGAGCTTGTCGCGAAGATGCGCTCCGAGAGCGGCAGGAAGGCCATAGGTCTCTTCCGCGAGGCCGTGGCCGGGCTCAGGAATTCCGACCGGGAGAGCGTGACGCAGGCGCTCGGCCATGTTCTCGAGGCGTCCGGGCTCAAGAAGGGCGAAGTGTTCATGCCGGTGCGGGTGGCGCTTACGGGGAGGAAGAGCGGCCCGGAGATCCCCATCATAGTCGAAATCCTGGGGAAGCAGCGGACGCTTGACCTGCTCAAAGCGGCAACTGAAAGCGAGGGAGACCGGTGAAAGTACTCGTACTGCTGGGCGGCATGTCCACCGAGCGGGAAATCTCCTTAAAGACCGGGGCCGCCGTGGCGGCGGGGCTCGGCGATGCCGGGCACGACGTCTCGATCTACAGCCTTTCTCAACGCCCCGGGCATGGCGTTCGGGACTTTGTCACGTCGGGCGAGCTTGCGGCATCCGATGTCGTGTTCATAGCTTTGCACGGAGGTGAAGGCGAGGACGGCCGCATCCAGGCCCTGCTCGATCTCCTGGGCAAGCCGTATACGGGCTCGGGGGTGCTGGCGAGCGCGCTTTGTATGGATAAGGCCCTGTCAAAGATACTCTTCGAACGATACAACATAGCGACGCCCGCATGGTTCGAGATATCCTCGACGGGGGCGCGCGGCGGCTCGCTCGAGAGAATACCCGGGATCGGCGGGTTCCCGACCGTCGTCAAGCCCGTTGACCAGGGTTCCAGCGTCGGCATTTCGATCATCGAGGATGAGAGCGGGCTGGAGGCCGGGATTGCGCTTGCTGAGACGTACTCCCGGAGGTTAGTATTCGAGAGGTATGTTCCAGGCAGAGAACTCAGCGTGGGGATCGTAGGGGAGCAAGTCTTCCCGGTCATCGAGATAATCCCGGTTGGCGGGTTCTATGATTACGAACGCAAGTACACCAAGGGCAGGAGCTCTTATCAATGCCCTGCTGACATAGATGACGCCCTTTCGAGGAGAATATCGGACGAGGCGTACGCGGCCTACAAGGCGCTCGGCTGCGAGGGCTTCGCGAGGGTTGACCTCAGGCTCGGAGAGGATGGCGTTCCATATTTCCTCGAGATCAACACCATACCGGGCATGACGGAGACCAGTCTCGTACCGATGGGCGCTGCGGCAAGCGGGTATTCGTTCAGCGCACTCGTGGATAGAATCGTAGGAGAGGCAATGGGAGACCCGGGCATAGCAGGCTCGAAGGCTGGAGGTTAAGTAATGGATGCTACCCAGAAACTGCTCAAGGAACTCACGGATATCACCGGAATTTCAGGCCGTGAAGATAAGGTGGCCGAGTATATCGCGGCGAAGATGAAACCCGTTTCGAGGATTTCCTATGACAGGCTCGGCAGCGTGATCTGCGAGAAGAAGGGGAAATCGGGGGGGCCGAGAGTCATGATCGCCGGCCACATGGACGAGATAGGGTTCTTCGTCAAGCAAATCACGAGCGAAGGCTTCCTGAAGTTCTCGCCGGTCGGGGGCTGGTGGAGCCACGTGATCCTGGGCCAGCGGGTGGTCATCGAGAGCAAGAAGGGCCCCGTGGTCGGCGTAGTCGGGTCCAAGGCGCCTCATGAGCTCGAGCCGGAGGAGAGGTTGAAGCTCCTGCAGATCAAGGACATGTTCATAGACGTAGGCGCGTCACAGGGTTTTGACGTCAAGAAGAAGCTGGGCATACAGCCCGGGGACGCCGTCGTGCCATGGGCGCCCTTTGCGATAATGAACAATCCGAAGCTTTACATGGCCAAGGCGTGGGACGACCGCGTCGGCTGCGCCATTTTCATGGAGACGATAAAACGCCTGGCTAAGGGCGGGCACCCCAACACGGTTTTCGGCGTCGGCACGGTGCAGGAAGAAGTGGGGCTCCGTGGGGCCACCACAAGCGCGTCGGTGGTCGAGCCCGACGTCGGCTTCGCCGTCGAGGTATCGATAGCGCATGACACGCCCGGTTACGGGACGGAAGAGCCGCAGGCCCTGGGCAAGGGGCCGGCCATAGTGGTCTATGACGGCAGCATGATACCGAACCGCAATCTCGTGGACCTGGCGGTCGAGGTCGCCAAGAAGAAGAAAATCCCCTATCACTTCGCCTCGCTGGAGCGGGGCGGCACCGATAGCGGCAGAATCCACATAAACAAGGGCGGCGTGCCGTCCCTGGTGATCGGGGTGGCGACGCGATACATTCACAGTCATATCGGGGTGCTCCACAGGGACGATTTCGACAACGCCATCAGGCTCATGACCGAAATTACCAGGGTGCTCGACGCCAGGAAGGTGGCATCACTGTAACACATGAAACACCAAGGGTTTAACATGGTCTTTGGCCGCGGGAAGCCCGGAATCGGAGTAATCCACCTGGCGCCGCTGCCGGGGAGCCCGGGCTGCGGCGGCGACCTTGGAGCCATTGTCGGGAGAGCCGCGGCGGAGGCCGGGGCCATGGAGAAAGCGGGGTTCGCCGGCCTGATCGTGGAGAACTACGGGGATATCCCGTTTCACGCGGGCGAAGTGGGCCCCGAGACCGTTGCGTCCATGGCGCTGGTGGTGAAGGCCGTTCGGGATGCGGTGAAGATCCCTGTCGGCGTCAACGTGCTCCGGAACGACGCCCGGTCGGCTCTTGCAATTGCCGGAGTCTGCGGGGCGGAGTTCGTGCGCGTGAACGTGCTGGTCGGGGCTTTCGTAACGAGCGAGGGCATCATCGAGGGCAGGCCGGCGGAGGTTCTGCGCCTGCGGGACGCGCTGGCCCCGGGCTGCCTTATATTCGCCGACATCATGGTAAAACACGGGAGCCCTCTTGGCGCTACCACGATCAGCGAAGAGGCCCTCGATGCCGCCGAGCGCGGGATGGCCGACTGCATCATAGTGACCGGGAGGAGAACGGGTCGCCCGCCGTCGGCCGGCGAGCTTACCGAGGCCAGGGACGCCCTCGCCCGGGGGACGCGCCAGGTCCCCGTTCTGGTGGGAAGCGGCGCATACCCTTCTAACCTCGAGAGCCTGCTTCAAGTCGCCGACGGCGTCATAGTGGGGAGTTACATGAGAAAAGGCGGCATCGCCGGGGCTGAATTCGATATGGAACGGGCGCTCGAGATGGGAAGCCTGGTCAGGCAACATGCTGGAAAGGCAGGAGAGTGAAGTGACGATCAGAGTGTACGACACCTTTGCTGCGAAGAAGAGGGACTTCGTCCCCGTCGAGGATGGCAAGGTCGGCATGTACATGTGCGGCATGACGGTACAGGACAAGCCGCATGTCGGACACATGTACGCATTCGTATGTGGTGATACGATACGGCGCTATCTCGAATACCGGGGCTATGAGGTGACGTACGTTCAGAACTTCACGGACGTCGATGACAAAATCATTGCACGGGCCAATGCCGAGGGCGTTGACTTCAGCGAGATCGCCAGCCGTTACATGGCCGACTATTTCAAGTACGCCGACATGCTAAATATCAAGAAGGCCAGCTTGCATCCCAAGGCCACCGAGCATATAGAGGATATCATTGACCTTGTTAACACATTGGTGACAAAGGGATTCGCTTATGAGGCCGGCGGCGACGTCTACTTCGAGGTGTCCAGATTCAAGGGCTACGGCGGCCTTTCCAAGAAGAAGATCGAGGACCTCAGGGCCGGCGCCCGCATTGAGGTGGGCGAGCACAAGCGCAGTCCCATGGATTTCGCGCTCTGGAAGGCGGCCAAGGAGGGGGAGCCGTCATGGGACAGCCCCTGGGGAAAAGGCCGGCCGGGTTGGCACATCGAGTGCTCGGTCATGTCCATGAAATACCTGGGCAAGACCTTTGACTTTCACGGCGGCGGGACGGACCTCATATTTCCGCATCACGAGAACGAGGTCGCCCAGTCGGAGGCGGCAACCGGGCAGAAGTACGTTAACTTCTGGCTGCACAACGGTCTGCTGACCCTCGCGGGCGAGAAGATGTCCAAGTCCACCGGCCACTTCTTCGCCATCGAAGACATCGCCAGGGAGTTTGAGCCGGACGTCATAAGGTTCTATCTCATTTCCACCCATTACAGGAGCCCCATGGAGTTCAGCCGGGACCGCCTCAAGGAGGCCAGGGCGGCCGTGAACAGGATGCGGAACACCTTCAGGGCCGTGGAGTCCTATATCGGCGACGAGAAACCGGCCGGTTCGCTCGAGGCCCTATCGGGCAGGGACCGGCAGGTTTGGGAGGGCATCCTGGAGAAGGAGAAGTCCTTCATCGAGACCATGGACGACGATTTCAACACGGCCGGCGCCATTGGCTACGTATTCGAGATGGCCAGGGACCTGAACAGCTTCCTGAAGGGGGAAGAGACCCCGGCCAGGAAGTACGTGCTCTCAAAGGGCCTCGAGAAAATCAAGGAGATCGGAGACGTACTGGGCATTTTCCGCGGGCTCGGTGGAGAGATTATTCCCCGGGCGGACCTGCCTCCGGAGGTCAGTGATCTTCTCGAAGAGCGCAACCGGGCGCGGGCGGCGAAGGAGTGGGCGAGGGCCGACGAGATCCGTAACCGGCTCGCGGTGCGCGGTTTCTTCCTGGAGGACCGTCCTGAGGGCACCATCGTCCGGAAGTGACGGCCGGCCATTGTGCATTTCAAGACCTGACCCCTTACTTTAAGTGAAGCTTCCATCTTATTTGAGCTCAAACATTTTTCCGTAAAAAAGCCTTGACAATGACCCTGCGAAAGTATACATTTGCGGTCGCATACAATTGTAGGATTAATACGCCTCATCGAAGCCGGCGCAAAAATTGGGTGCGTGGGCCATAGGGGTATTATGGCATTTTTTGCAGTCCGGATGGGGTGCATGGGGGCGTTTACATATTTTTTCTTTACATCGGGCTGCTGGCGTAGCTCAACGGTAGAGCATCTCACTTGTAATGAGGAGGTTGGGGG